>NZ_CP119410.1 GCF_029223885.1 Pararhizobium gei
ATGGCGAAGACCGCCCCGAAAACAGCACCTGTGATTGAAGGCTTGACCGCATTAATGGAGCGTCATGCCGACGCGCTTTCTAGCCAACTTAAAGCACATCATCTGAAAGTTTTCCCACCAACTTCTGAGAAGGGAATTCGGACATTCGGACCGTCCGAGGCGTCTAAGTTGCTCGGTGTCGGAGAGTCTTATCTACGACAGACTGCTTCGGAAATGCCAGAGTTGAATGTCGGCATGAGCCCGGGCGGCAGGCGCATTTTCTCGATCGAAGATATCCATGCGATCCGCAAGCATATGGACCAAGTTGGCCGCGGGAACCGTCGGTACCTCCCGCATCGTCGAGACGGTGAGCAGCTTCAAGTTATCTCCGTTATGAATTTCAAAGGTGGGTCAGGCAAAACGACTACCGCCGCGCATCTGGCCCAGTACCTCGCAATGCGTGGATACCGCGTCCTAGCTATCGATCTTGATCCTCAGGCCAGCCTTTCCGCGCTCTTCGGCAGCCAACCGGAAACCGATGTTGGCCCGAACGAAACGCTGTACGGCGCCATCAGATACGATGATGAGCAAGTACCGATCGAGCAAGTTGTCCGAGGAACATATATTCCTGACCTTCATCTGATTCCCGGTAACCTTGAACTGATGGAATTTGAACACGACACGCCGCGCGCGTTGATGAAACGCAAGGAGGGCGACACGCTCTTCTACGGTCGGATCAGCCAGGCGATTGAAGACATCGCGGATAACTATGACGTCGTCGTTATCGACTGCCCCCCCCAACTTGGCTACCTTACGCTATCAGCTTTGACGGCCGCGACATCAATCCTTGTCACTGTCCACCCACAGATGTTGGATGTGATGTCCATGAACCAGTTTCTGGCAATGACATCGAACCTACTGCGGGAAATTGAGAGCGCTGGCGCCGAATTCAAGTTCAACTGGATGCGCTACTTGATTACCCGTTTCGAACCGAGCGACGGACCACAAAACCAGATGGTCGGCTACTTGCGGTCGATTTTTGGCGAAAATGTTCTCAATTTTCCGATGCTTAAAACTACAGCGGTATCGGATGCGGGGCTAACAAACCAAACTCTGTTTGAAGTCGAGCGTGGCCAGTTTACGCGATCGACCTATGATCGCGCATTGGAGGCCATGAACGCCGTCAACGACGAGATCGAGTCCCTAATAAAAAAAGCATGGGGTAGACCCACATGAGCAGGAAGCACATCCTTGGCGTCTCGACGGACGCCCCCAACGCATCGCCTGCGGATAACCTTGCAGGCAAAACGCGGTCAATGCCGCTTCTGGGTGTAGCCAGGAAAGAACGCGATCCGGCAACAAAGCTGACAGCGAATATTGGCAACGCACTGCGTGAACAGAATGATCGTTTGAGCCGTGCTGAAGAGATCGAGCGCCGCCTGGCGGAGGGGCAGGCGGTAATCGAGTTGGACGCTTCAGCCATCGATCCGTCCTTCGTGCAGGATCGCATGGCAGGGGACATCGACGGGCTCCTGGCATCCATCCGAGAGCAAGGCCAGCAGGTTCCGATCCTCGTGCGACCTCACCCGGATCAGCCCGGGCGATATCAGGTTGCCTTCGGCCACCGTCGGCTTCGGGCGGTGTCAGAACTGGGTCTTCCGATCAAAGCAATTGTTCGCGATTTGACTGATGAGCAATTGGTCGTTGCCCAGGGCCAGGAAAATAATGAGCGCGAAGATCTTACATTTATCGAGAAGGCGCGCTTCGCGTATCATTTGAACAAGCAGTTTGCACGCGAGATCGTTATCGCAGCAATGTCGATCGACAAAAGCAATCTGTCGAAGATGCTTCTGCTCGTCGACGCCCTCCCCTCGGATTTGATCGATGCGATTGGGGCAGCTCCCGGGATCGGGCGGCCGAGCTGGCAGCAACTGGCGGCACTTGTCGAAAAGGCACCCTGCTTGGCGGAAGCGTCAAAATACGCGCTATCGGATGAGGTGCAGGCTCTCCCGTCGGCGGAAAGGTTCAAGGCAGTGATCGCCAACCTGAAGCCCCGCGGAGTGGCTCGTGGGCTTCCTGAAGTTATGTCAACACCGGACGGTGCTAGAATTGCGCAGGTTACGCAGAGCAAGTCCAAACTGGAAATCACGATCGACAAGAAGGCGACGCCGGAGTTCGCGGCCTTTGTGCTTGAACAGTTGCCGACGCTTTTTCAAGCGCACCGCGCACAAAACCAACGGAAACAGGGAGAGTAACCCGCAAAAGAAAAGAGCCCCCTCAACGTCGCCGTCGCGGAAGCCCTTCTGTCTCTGTAGCAAGAACAGAATCGCATTTCCTCGAATCCTCGTCAAGAGACTTGGCGCCATTTTGGTGAGTGAATTTCTTTTGCCTGCTGAAAGGTGAAAGATGATGCAGACAGGAAGTGTAACGACGCCATTTGGGCGGCGACCGATTACGCTTGCGCTCGTGCGGCGGCAAGTGGCGATGGTCGACATTAAACCAGGCAAGACTGCGGACAAGTGGAAGGTCTTCAGGGATGCTTCTGCCGCCATGGATCTGCTTGGGATCCAATCCAATAGCCTTGCGGTTCTTGACGCGCTGTTGAGTTTCTATCCAGATAATGAATTGCGCCAAGACGCACAATTGATTGTCTTTCCATCGAATGTTCAGCTTGCGCTACGAGCCCACGGAATGGCTGGCGCGACGTTGCGCCGACATATCGCCGTGCTCGTGGAGTCAGGCTTGATCGTGCGGAAAGATAGCGCCAACGGGAAGCGCTATGCTCGGAAAGATCGGGCAGGTCAGATCGAGTGCGCGTTTGGTTTCGACCTGTCCCCCCTTCTCGCCCGATCCGAAGAACTGGCGATGCTGGCTCAGCAGGTAGCTGCTAGTCGCGCAGCTTTCAGAAAGACGAAAGAGAGCTTGACCATTTGCCGACGTGATGTCCGGAAGCTGATCACCGCGGCCATGGAAGAAGGCGCGGACGGCGACTGGCAAGTGGTCGAGGAGATTTACGTGGCCCTTGTGAGCAGGATCCCCCGCGCCCCTACGCTGACTGACGTCACTGGGATACTCGAAGAAATGCAAATGCTTCACGAGGAAATCGTCAATCGATTGGAATTTCAAGGGAATCCTCAAAATAATAGCACCAATGACGATCATAATGAGCAGCACATACAGAATTCAAATACCGAATTCTTAACTGAATTTGAACCTAGCTCTAGAAAAGAGCAGGGCGATGGGACGAGTGATATCCGCCAACCGCTGAAGAAGCAGAGAAAGGAGTTCCCATTGGGAATGGTTCTCAGGGCATGTCCAATGATCGCCGACTATGGACCGGGCGGCGCGATTGCAAGTTGGCGCGATCTGATGTCGGCCGCGGTGGTGGTTCGGTCAATGCTGGGCGTAAGCCCGTCGGCCTACCAGGAAGCCTGTGAAGTTATGGGGCCAGAGAATGCGGCTACCGCGATCGCGTGCGTTCTGGAGCGATCGGCGTTTATCAACTCGCCCGGGGGCTATCTGCGCGATCTGACGCGCCGAACAGAGCGTGGGGAGTTCTCTCTCGGCCCGATGATTATGGCCTTATTGAAAGTCAGCGGCCAGAGTATCTTGAAGGCTGGGTAAGGCTGAGAACAGGGTGCTGGACTGCAGGCTGGCGATACTAAACCTCTCGAGAGCCTGCTACCGTTGGTGGTCAGCTGACCACTGTAGTAAATAGCTGAAAAGGCAGTGTTTTTCACGCTACCTTTTTAACAGCAGAATGCGGACTCGTCTCCTCGCAGCGGAACAAAACGTCGAACCAGCATTCTGTTGAGAAAATAGAATGAGAGCGCAGCCGCGAACAACAGCAGCAACAC
Source organism: Pararhizobium gei (assembly GCF_029223885.1). NCBI lineage: Bacteria > Pseudomonadati > Pseudomonadota > Alphaproteobacteria > Hyphomicrobiales > Rhizobiaceae > Pararhizobium > Pararhizobium gei. The sequence continues at coordinate 3,837 of NZ_CP119410.1, forward strand.
GGCGATGCTGGTGCCTGTGCACTTCTCGCCGAACATGTCGGTTGACGACCTGGTTGAGTGGGGTTTTCCCCGGATGAAGGCGAGTGCGAACAAGGCAGTTAAGAAGGGAAGGGCGGCATGTATTGTCATCACGTCTGCCACCGGCGCCAGGCGCAGCGGGTTCATGAGGCAGATTGTGGCGAGTGTCGAGAGGATCATCATCCACAGATCCGCCACTCCGACAGCTTGGATCGAGCCCCACAGGTCCTCGCTATGACACCAAGCCATATAGGCGCCGATGAACAAGTGTCCGAAGACGCCGCGCCAGAACAGGTTAGTAGCTATCTGGAGAGTTTGGACTCTCTGTGGGATTTCGCGAATGAACTCCACTTCGTCTCATAACGCGCTTAAAGTCAGGTGCGGCGCCCCGTTCGAAGTTTTACGGACAGAATTTCCGGTAGTGTCGACCATGCTTTTTACGATCCGGCGCATGTTGGAAAAACTGTCGAATGTAACGGTATCCACCGGTTCATCGAAACGCACAGTCATGGAATAGTATGTGCCCGAGGATGACAATGCGGTAATTTCGCCCTTGAAGGGTTGCCCAAGATACCGCCCCTGCACCCTTTGGTGCAAATGGAACGGAGGGGGATCAGCCTTGGCCAGTCTGGCAGATAACGTGTTCCAGTCGCGCGCGCCGTTCTGTCGGGCGACGAGCTCCAGTACCTGGGCATGGCCTAGTACGGTACCGTCGGCGGCGAGTGCGCTCCTAAAGGATTTTGCGTGCGCCTTTGCTTCTGCAATGGTTCTGACTGTCATGACAGGTTCTCCACGGCCCTCAGCCCGATACCGGCGTTTCCCCGCGCCTTCCGCGCGGTGGCAAGCACAAGAGTTGCGATGATTGCGGCCACGCCATCGGCCAACGGATAGGCGAACCAAATCGCATCCGCGCCCAACATTGCCGCAGCAATCGTGACCAAGACAGGCAACAGGATAAGAGGCTTGACCATGGTCAGAAGAGCCGAGCGGGCCGGTTGGCCGATGGCTTGGAAATAAAGCCCGAGCACAAGAACCGGTCCGGGAAAGAGATAGACCGCAGCCATGGGACGAAGTAATCGGCCGACCTCGCTGATGACATCCGGATCAGCGACAAAGGCTGCTCCGACGACCGTGCCCGCGCTGAACAGCAAAACTTCAACTGCAAGACAGTAGAGTAATGCCGTTGCCGCAGCGATCCGCAGGACCGCATCCGAGCGAGTGTAGAGACGCGCACCGACATTGTAGCCGACGATGCTCTGCATCGCCATCGCGATCGCCATGATTGGCAGGAAGGCAAAACCGAAATGCGTGTCACGATCCCGTAGGCGGCAATGGTCCTGGCGTAGTCGGTGCTGCCTGCAAGACGGAGGGCAAGCACCACGCTGGCGGCTGAAAGCGCCATTCCGATAAAACCCGGACTGATGGGAGCGCCCAGCGCAACAATAAGCCTCCAACTGCCGGTCCAGCGGTTCCGCCAGAGGCTGTTGAGCGGCATCATGCCCCCAAGGAACGGGCGTAGCCCGGCCAGAAGCACCAATCCCAGCGTCTGTGCCAGAAGCGTGCCCGTGGCCGAACCCGCAACACCCAGTTCCAGTACCGCAACCAGGATGTAGTTCAAGAGAATGTTGATGAGCGTGACCCCAAGCGACATGAGCGCCATCAATCCCGCCCGTCCTTCGTTCCTCCAGGCATCGGCGTGAACACCCAGCAGAAATTGTACCGGGGTTCCGAAGACGGTAATCGCCAGGAAGACCCACACCATTTCGTCAACCGGGCCATCGGCGCCCGCAACGCGCAGGGCGAAACCCCAGCCGCCAGCACAGAAGATGACGATCAGCGCTGAAGCGATCGTCAACGCAAGTCCATGCGCACCGGCGAATGTTGCGTTGACCGCGTTACGGTCGTCGGCGCCAAGCTGGCGAGCCAGCAGGCTTGACATTCCCCCGCTGACAAGGGTCGAAAGCGCGATGGTCAGCATGAGGACTGGAAAGGCCATGCCCACTGCCGCGATGGCGTCCGCACCGACGAAATGCCCGAGAAACACTGCGTCGATGATACCCAACATCCCGTTCATCACCATGATGGCAATCATAGGAAAAGCGGTGGCGGCAAAAATTCTGCCCGGCGAGGCAGTCAGAAAACGGTTTTCGGGCGATTGTCGCGAAGACATCACTCACTCCTCCAAAGAGGCATTTCGACTGAGATGGGGCCTGCATTGCCACCGACGAAATGCTTCGAGGGTGAGGACGATCTATACATACCGGGCTTCACCGTGACTTGCGTCTGCAGGCGGCAGGTGCCCGGAACCTTCGCGAGAAGGACCATGCATTCCAGACATTGTCAATGGATGCGCATGTGGGAAAATTCGCGCACGTTTGGGCAAATCCAGTTCGACGCAAACATCCCGGCTGCGTTTTCATTTTTACGTCTGATTTTTTGGGTATCAGCAGACTATCCAATTACCGGACGCCTGCAGCTCCTCCACTGGTGGACCGTAGCGAAATTGAGGCAAGCGAAACCGCAGCTAGTGGGCCAATCGTCTTTTCCGATAAGTGGCGTCGAGCTCTATGCCTTCATGTAGCTAAGCGGCGTCTACGACAGAAGACGTGCGGCTCGTCCTGTTCGCCTGGTCGCATTGTTGTAATAACTGGAGGCCTGCTGGACGGATCTGTGGCGGGACTGCTCCATGGCCTCTGGCAGAGGGACGCCTCGATTGGCGGCCTCCGTGAGATAGCCCGATCGCAGCCCGTGCGCCGAAAACTCTCCGGGCGCCAGCCCCGCCAGCGCCGCCCGCTGCTTGACGATCTGGTTGACCGCACTCGGCTCCAGCGCCCGCTTCGAAACGTTGCCCCAGCGATCGATCTTCCGAAAAATGCTCCCGCTTTCGATTCTTCCAGCCGCAAGCCAGCCGTTAAGCGCATCCACGGGCCGGCCCGTCAGATAAACGACCTCATCGTGCTTGGAGCCAGACGTTTTGGTGCGACCCAAATGTATGGCGAGAGAGGGGAGGGGAGGGCCGCCTTCGACGGTAATGGGCGCCTCGACCGAGAGCTGCTCTCTGCGCAAACCGGCAATCTCACTGCGGCGACGACCGCCGGACGCGAACGCCACCATCAAAATTGCGCGGTCACGGATGTCTCGCAGGCTGTCGGTTCCACAGGTCTCGAGGAGCTTGGCAAGGACGTCGCCGGTCACTGCCGTGGCGCTCTTGCGTTTCCTCGGACGCGGAGTTGCCCGAACGGCGAGCCGTATCGCGGATTTCAGCGAAGGGGAGGAGAAGACGCCTGACAGCCTGCGCCATTTCGTCAGCGTCGACCAGCTGGCAATCCGCCGCCGCACCGTGTCGGGCGCGTGCGGCCCTGGCGATCGCAGAAAACCCTGTTCCCGAAGGCTCTGTTCGACATCGGCTGGCATGCCGTGGTGAGGATCGATGTCGCGCTGTTCGGGCTGCCACAGATGGTGCGCGACGAATTTAAGAGCCAAGGCTTCGGGCGCCGGCCAGGGGAGGGAGGCGCCGGTCGCGGCAAGCGACCAGGCCTGTAGATAGGCGAGATCGGAGGTGAGGGCGCGCAGAGTGTTTTCGCCCATGCCCTCATTGACCAGATGGCGCAGCGTTTCGACATCCTGGTCGGTCAGCAGTTCGGCCAGTTCGTCGCGCCGGTCGATCGGCAGGACGCTGGCAATGGTGTCGAGTTCGTCGGCGCGGCGATCGACGGCGGTCTTGGAAATGGACGGCTTGGCCGCAGAGAAACTCCGGATCGGCGGCTTTTAACGGCCGAGCGGCCGTGGATTTACCGGATTCTTTCTGATTTGCGACTCCAGATCAACTACCATCGATAAGAGGTACTTATCGATGGTTAGATCGCCAACTGAGCTTACTATGCAATGACAGACGCTGCCACTTTACAGAGATTAGGGGGCTGAATTCTCTCTTCTCCAGGAGATCACAGGGTCTTCACGAAATAGCGGGCAGGTCTGCTTGCCACTCTTAACTATCGTATAGATCGAGACTTTGGTGCGATCCCAGCAGACTGTCTTATAATCACTCGATGCGGTAGATAAACGACGCCAGCTTCAGACAACGGGTTATCCATCACTTTTAGCAAGCGATACATGCCGGTCTCCCCGATACTCTGGGCGGGTTGCGCTACAGTCGTCAACTGAGGGTTGGAGACTTCGCCATAGCGGATGTTGTCGAAGCCGACGACCGAGATGTCACCGGGTACGCTGAACTTCATCGTCTGCAACTCGGAGATGGTGCCAAGCGCCATTTCATCGTTGGCGCAGACGATTGCGGTTGGCAACGTTTTCGCGTTGACAAGTTTCCGTGTTGCGCGCCGTGCATCGCTGATGATGAGATTGCCATCCGCCAGCCAGTCATCTGGAATATCGATGCCCGCGTCCTCCAAGGCCGCCCTGTAGCCCGTTTCGCGATCCTGAATCATGGAAAAGCCGGGCTCGCCGCGCATGAAGGCGATGTTGCGGTGCCCGAGGCCGATCAGATACAGGGTAATCTCCCTGGCGGCAGAGAACCCGTCTATTTGCACGCGCGGATAGTGCAGCAGTTCCGGATCCGCGGTTTCACCGCAAACCACGATCGCCGGATTGGCGGCAGATTCGCCCTCCCCGGCATTGCGCCTGAAAGGAGCGGCGCCCCCCAGTACGATGATTCCATCCGCTTCGCGGGATGTGACGATGTGGTTCAGATCCGTGTGTGAGAGACTGCCTGCTGTAAATTCCTGAATGCGAATGCGATAACCGCGCTGCCGGGCAACATAGGAGACGCCGGCCAGCACATCCCCATAGAAAGGGTCGCCCAGCGCGCCAACCAGTGCCAGCACGAGCTTCGTCTTGCCCAGCCGGAAATTTCGCGCCAGCGCATTGGGCAGATATCCGAGCTGTTCTATCGCCACCTGGATCTTGTTGCGCGTCTCCATCCGGACCCGTTCCGGCTCATGAAAATACCGGGAGATTGTTCCGTTCGAAACACCTGCATGCCGCGCAACGTCTCTTATCGAAGCCATCGTGTCTCCCGTTTTCCATTCGGCGCCAGCGCCATATCCGACAGTGGCGAATTTTTGAACAAAGCAATAGCCCGCATTTTTTTAAGGCACTCGCATTGACAAAGGTGATGTTTGATGAAAACGTTTTAATCAACGAGACAGCAGATATCAACGGAATAATCGGTTTCGCAATTCAATTTCCGAAAAATCCCGGCACGACGGCGCCTTTTTTTGAATGAGAATGAAAACGTTTTAATCTCTGTATCCGGGCTGTGAGATCGTCGAAAGACAGGACTGTATGGTGGATCTGGACGATATTGATGTGCGCAAGGGGCGGGGAAGGATCTTCGGTTCTCCCGCATGGCTGCCGCTTGAGCAGTCGCAGTGGCGCGGGACTTCGGATTGCGGAGCTGCGTTGTGACAGCTTCCAGAACACATCGGCGGCCATCAAGCTTTCGCTACGCGCAGATCGGGCTCTGGTCGTTTCTGCTGGTCTCGGCGATCTTCTTCCTCGCACCGATCTACGTGATGATCGTGACCTCGCTGAAGTCGATGCCGGAAATCCGGGATGGCAACATCTTCAGCCTGCCGCGGCAGATCACATTCGAGCCATGGGTCGAAGCCTGGTCGCGGGCGTGCACGGGCCTGAAGTGCTCAGGCGTGCAGGGCGGCTTCTGGAATTCGATCAAGATCCTCATTCCGAGCGTGGTGCTGTCGGTGATGTTCGGGGCGGTCAACGGCTATGCGTTGACATTCTGGCGCGTGAAGGGCGCTGAAATCCTGTTCGCCTGCCTGCTCGTCGGTGCCTTCATTCCCTATCAGCTGTTCATCTATCCGCTTTCCCTGACTTTCGCCGCCTTCGGGGTCAGCAATTCGCTGGGTGGTGTCGTGTTGATCCACGTCATCTTCGGCCTACCGGTCACCACGCTGATCTTCCGCAATTTCTATTCCGGAATTCCTGCCGATCTGATGAAGGCGGCGAAGGTGGATGGTGCCGGTTTCTGGCGGATCTTCATCTCGATCCTCTTGCCGATGTCCGCGCCTATTCTTGTCGTGGCCACCATTCTTCAGGCGACCGGCATCTGGAACGACTATCTCTTCAGCCTGATTTTCGCGGGGCAGGAAAACCAGCCGATGACGGTGCAACTGAGCGCACTCATCAACGCGCGAACGGGCGAGCGGCCCTACAATGTGCACATGGCGGCAACGATGCTGACGGCCGCCGTGCCTCTCCTCATTTATTTCCTCTCCGGGCGCTGGTTCGTCCGTGGCATTGCAGCAGGAGCGGTCAAAGGATGACTATGAACACCACCGCAAAAACCTCCGTTTCCGTCCGCGACCTGACGATTGCCTATGGCAATACGACCGTCCTCGACAAGCTGTCGCTCGACGTCGCGCATGGTGAATTCCTCGTGCTGCTCGGTTCTTCCGGATGTGGCAAGTCGACCCTGCTCAATGCCATCGCCGGTCTCGGCGATATCTCCGGCGGGGAAGTCTGGATCTCCGATAAGGATGTGACATGGGCAGAGCCGAAGGACCGCGGAATAGGCATGGTCTTTCAGTCCTATGCGCTCTACCCGCGTATGACTGTCGAGCAGAACATGAGTTTTGGCCTGAAGATCAAGGGGCTTAAGACGGACCATATCCGCGAGCGGGTTCAAAGCACCGCTTCTCTGCTGCAGATCGAACACTTGCTGAAGCGCCGCCCCGCAGATCTTTCCGGCGGGCAGCGCCAGCGCGTTGCCATCGGCCGGGCGCTGGTGCGCGAGGTCGACGTGTTCCTGTTCGACGAACCCCTGTCCAATCTCGATGCGCAGCTGCGCTCGGAACTGCGTGTTGAAATCAAGAAACTGCACCACAGCCTCGGCAACACCATGATCTACGTGACGCATGATCAGGTGGAGGCGATGACACTCGCCGACCGGATAGCCGTGATGAAAAACGGCCAGATCCAGCAATTGGCGCCGCCCGCCGAGGTCTATGCGCGTCCGGCCAATCTCTTCGTCGCAGGGTTTCTCGGTTCGCCGAAGATGAACTTTCTTCAGGGTACGCTGTCCACGCAGCAGGGCAAACCGGTCTTCACTTGCGGCCAGACCCACATTGATCTTTCTGCCGCCGCCATTACCAGCACCGCCTATCAGGGCGAGGCAACGCTCGGCATCCGGCCGGAACATCTGGCGATCGTTTCCGGAGCCGGAGCGCCCGGTCAGAAGCAGCAGCTTGAGGGCAGTGTGTCGCTGATCGAGCCGCTGGGCGCGGAAACCATCGTCTGGGTCAATTTCCAGGGGGCGTCGCTCACAATCCGGACGACGGCGTACATCGTGCCTTCGGTCGGCGACCGGGTGTCGTTCTCGCTCGATCTCACCAGAGCATCGGTTTTTGCCGCAGACAGCGGCCTCCGGCTCTGATCGCTCACCAATTCCATTCCATCAGTCAACAGGTCAACAGCATGTCACTCGATCACAAACTCTCTTTCCAGCTCTATTCCGCCCGCGAATTCCCGCCGCTTGGCGAGCAGCTGAAAACCCTTTCCGCGCTCGGTTTCACCAATGTCGAGCCTTACGGCGATCTCTACGAGGATCTCGCGGGCTTCAAGGTAGGGCTGCAGGCAAACGGACTGTCGGCGGATAGCGGCCATTTCGATCTGGCGATGCTGGAAAGCCAGCCGGAGCGCGCAATCGAGATTGCAACGGCGCTCGGCATGAAGAACATTATCGCCCCATGGCTCGATCCCGAAGACCGGCCGGTCGATGCGGCGGGCTGGAAGGCACTTGGTGACCGGCTGGAAACGCTGAACGGCGTGTTCACGGCCGCGGGCTTCAAGTTCGGCTGGCACAATCATGATTTCGAATTCACGCTGCTTGATGATGGCTCGATGCCGATCGAGCATCTGCTGGGCGGAAACGGCGTTGGCCTCGAGCTCGACGTCGCCTGGGTCGTGCGCGCCGGGATCGACCCGCTGCCGTGGATTTCGCGCTATTCCGATCGCCTGCTCGCCGTGCATGTCAAGGATATCGCACCGGCCGGTGAAAACCTCGATCAGGATGGCTGGGCGCATCTCGGTCAGGGCGTCGTCGACTGGAAGGCCATCTGGCCTGCCGTTGCCGCCTCGAGCGCACGCGTTGCCGTGCTCGAACATGACCAGCCAGCCGATTGGCGCCGATTCGCGCAAGAAAGCGCGGCCGCGCTGCTGTCGCTGCAAGCCAACTGAAAGGGCGGACACTCATGACCATGAATGTGGGCATTGTCGGTTGCGGCAATATTTCCGACACCTACCTCCAGAACGGACCCTTGCTGCGCGATATCAACTACATCGCCTGCGCGGATCTGCGTTTCGACGTGGCCGAGGCGAAAGCGTCGAAATACGGAATCGAAGCGGCATCCATCGACGCGCTCCTGGCGCGCGACGACGTGGATATCATCCTCAACCTGACGGTGCCCGCAGCCCATGCCGAAGTCTCGCTTCGCGCGATTGCGGCCGGAAAGCACGTCTACACGGAGAAGCCTCTCGCCATCAGTCTGGCGGAGGGCCGGTCGGTACTCGAAGCAGCTGCATTCAAGGGCGTACGCGTCGGTTCCGCCCCGGACACGATCCTCGGACCAGGCCTTCAGGCAGCCCGCGCCATCGTCGATTCCGGCAAGCTGGGCGATGTCGTCACCGGCCTTGCCACCGTCATGTCGCATGGCATGGAAGACTGGCATCCCAACCCGGCCTTCTTCTTCCAGAAGGGGGCCGGGCCGGTCCTCGACATGGGGCCGTATTATGTCACGGCGCTGATCAACATGCTTGGCCCGGTCAAGCGGGTTCAGGCGACCGGACGCATCGGCACGCCGGAACGGCTTGTGACCGCCGAAGGCCCGATGAAGGGCCAGACGGTCAAGGTCGAGACCTTCACCAGCCTCAACGCGCTCCTGAGCTTCGAATCGGGCGCCGAAATTGCATTTCTCGCAAGCTGGGACGTGTGGAACTACGATCTCCGCCCGATCGAGCTGCACGGCACGGCGGGCACGCTGCGCGTTCCCGATCCCAACAATTTCGGTGGCACCGTCGATTTCGCGGCCGAAGCGGGCGCGTTTGCGAGCGAGCAGACCGCCACCCTGCCGTTTGGCGCCGATAACAGGCTCTGGGCCGATGAGTATCCCTATTCATGTTATCGCGGCATGGGCCTGGCCGACATGGCACGCAGCATCAAGGCAGGTGTTCCGCACCGCTGCTCCGGCGAGCTCGGCTACCATGCGCTGGATGTCATGCTGGCGATCGAGGAAGCGGCCCTTCAGCACCGCGTGATCGAACTCGGCAGCACTTGCGCCCGGCCTGCGGCCCTTTCCTCCGAGGAGGCCGCACTGTTTGCCGCCGATGCCGCTTAGTGGTGCGGGATACAGCGCAAAGACCACAGAAAATTCACATCAGGTAGAAAACGTAGTCCATCAAAAAAAAGGGGACTTTATGAAAAATCTCTCGAAAATATCGATCCTTGCCGGTGCGATCGCCATGACGGCGCTCGGAGCGGTTCATGCGGAAACGCGCAAGGCCGAAGTCATGCACTGGTGGACAACGGGCAGTGAGGCTGCGGCGCTGAAAACCCTCGTCGACGCGTATAACAAAGCGGGCGGGGAATGGGTGGACCATGCCGTGCCCGACTACGAAAGCGCGCTTGCCGCCGCAACAAGCGCAATCGTCGGCGGTTCGCCGCCGGCCGCACTGCAGTTCATCGGTGGAAAGCAGTTCACTGACCTCGCCGCCCAGGATTATCTGACCGACCTGACGCCCTATGCCGAGGCTGGTAAATGGGCAGATGCCCTGCCACCGGCATTCATGTCGGCCGTCACCTATGACAACAAGGTTTACGCTATCCCGATCGACAATCACGGCGTGAACTGGATGTGGTCTTCGACGTCGGCGCTGAAGAAGGCGGGCGTGACCCTTCCCACGAAATGGGACGAGTTCTTCCCGATGCTGGACAAGATCAAGGCCGCCGGCATCACGCCTGTCGCGCAGTCCGGCGAACCCTGGGTCCAGCTGGAAGTCTTCTACCAGCTGATGATGTTCCGCGGTGATCTCGATCTCTATTATGCCATTTTCCGCGATGGCAATGTGGACGTGGTCAAATCGCCGGAATTCAAGGCATTTGCCGAGGATCTGAGGAAATACACGACCTATATGGATGCCGGATCCGCCGGTCTGAAATGGAACGATGCCACCAGCATGGTGATCAAGGGAACGGCCGCCGTGCAGTTCATGGGCGACTGGGCCAAGGGCGAGTTTACCGCGGCCGGACTGAAGCCGGGCGTCGACTATGACTGCACCATCGGCTTTGGCGGCAAGGACTATTACATCATGAGTTCCGATGTATTCGTTCTTCCGAAATCGGCCAGCGCGGAGATGGCGCCGGTGCACAAGCTGCTGGCGGAAACGATGATGTCGCCGGAGGTCCAGGTGGCGTTCAACAATCTCAAGGGCGGTCTGCCCGCCCGGCTGGACGCCGATCCCTCGAGCTTCGACGCCTGTGCCGCAAAGGGCTTTGCAGCGATGAAAAACCCTGAACAGCAGGTGGCCGGGATCGAGATGATGACATCGAGTGACCGCGTCGGTGCGGTCCAGGATGCTGTCATCCAGTTCTGGAACACGCCATCCATGACCTCGGACGATTTCGTCGCCGCGCTTGCGCAGGCCATCGAAACGACCGAATAAAGAGAAGCCGGGAGATGCCGACAATGCCTTCCACACGCAAGCCGCCAAGACGTCTGAACATGGCAGGCATTGCCCTCTGGCCGTCCTGGATCATCGTTGCCGTTGCCTATATCGGCACCATGGTCTGGACCGTCGGCATCTCGTTTACGAATTCCAAGCTGCTCCCGGTAGCAAACTATGCCGGGTTCAGCCAGTACAAACGTCTGTTCGGAACGCCGAGATGGCTTCAGTCCATTGACAACATGTTCGTCTTCGGCATTTTGTTCATTCTCATATGTCTTGTTCTCGGCTTCCTGATGGCGGTGGCGCTCGATCAGAAGATCCGGGCGGAGAACGTGTTCCGGACCATCTATCTCTACCCGTATTCTCTTTCCTTCATTGTCACCGGTGTCATCTGGCAGTGGATGATGAACCCGGCGCTCGGCATTCAGAAGGCCGTCAACGACCTCGGCTGGACCTCGTTCGAGTTTGACTGGGTGGTCGATCCCGACAAGGCGATCTACGCGGTCGTTCTCGCCGCCGTCTGGCAGTCGGCAGGTCTTGTCATGGCGCTGATGCTGGCCGGCCTGCGTGGTGTCGATCCCGACCTGTGGAAGGCCATCCGCGTTGATGGTGTTCCTACATGGCGTGCTTACATCTCGATCATCATACCGATCCTCAGCCCCATGATCGTTACGTCGGTCGTCCTCCTTGGCATATCCGTGGTGAAATCCTACGATCTGGTCGTGGCGTTGACCAATGGCGGACCAGGAACGGCAACCGACGTCCCGGCCAAATTCATCATGGATTTCCTTTTCCTGCGATCCAATATCGGGCTGGCATCGGCAGGCGCGACTGTCATGCTGGTCGCCGTCGTCGCGGCTGTCGCTCCATGGGTATACGCTGTCTACATGCGGCCAAAAACAACAGGATGAAAAATGCCCCGACCATGGGCGAACATGCCGCGGACACTCCTCTCTATAACCGAGCGACATCCGGAACGAGTGGCATCCCCGTGGGCCGGATCTGTTTCTTGAGGGCGGCGATACGGAAGATGGTGTTGGCAGCGCCGTAGCCGCGATAGCCGCGCCGTTCGACGATCTCGAAGAAAAAGCCCTCGCCATAGACGCCGCTGTAGAGCTGGAAGAATTCGCCGTACTTGTCGCGGTCGTAGAGGATATTTTCCGACTTCAGCCGCTCGCTGAGCTCCGGATCAAGCCCGAAGCGCGCCTCGACATCATCGTAATAGTTAGGCAAGATATGCAACGGCCGGAAACCGTTCTGTTTCAAGGCTGCGGCTGTCGCGAAAATATCGTCCGTGCTGAACGCCAGATGCTGGATGCTCGAACCGAAGGTTTCAGCGATGAAGTGGCCGGCGAGCGTGCGGCGGTTTTCCGCTCCGTTTAGCGTAATGCGCAAGGTCCCGGCGGCGTTTTCAATCACTTGGCTGCGCACGACACCAGCCGGATCGATGATATCGACCATCGGTGTCTTCTGTGTCCGGAAGATTGCCGTATAGAACAACAGCCAGGTCGGCATTTCCTCGTAGGCGACCGTCTGGGCGATATGGTCGATGGTGCGCAGATGAGCCGGCCGGCTTTCTTCTTCATCGGCGACGGACATGAAATCGATGTCCCACATGCGACCGAGATCAGCTTTCTCGTCAAGCAGATAGATAACCCCTCCACCGACGCCACGAATGGCGGGAATGTCGACCTCGCCGGACCCGACCGGCTGGCTGAACGGTTCCGCGCCCAGCGCCGTTGCCCGCGCCATGGTCTCCGCCGCGTCATCGACCGCCAGAGCCACGGCGTAGGCGGATGGGCCATGCACGGCATAGGAGGCATTGGCAAAACCCGCGCGCTCAGTGTTGATCAGCAACCGGATGTCGCCCTGCCGGTAGACACCGACCTGCTTTGTCCTGTGCTGCGCTGTCTTGCGAAATCCGAGAGTGGACAGGAGGGCAACCAGTTCGGCCACATCCGTTTCATCGACGGAGAACTCCACGAAACCGACGCCTTTCACCGGGGTGCGATCCGGCATTGCGGCAACCGTAAGCCCCACATTCGGATTGCGCCGGACCCGGTCGCCGAGCGTAACCAGCGATCGATGCCCGTCGGCTGCGATCGCCTTGGCGGAGCCGCCGCGGAACTGGTCGTTGAATATCTCCAGCGAGAAGTAACCGTCATAATCGGTTTCGGCGATGACGGTGGTGAAAGCCGCCACCGGCAGATCGCCTTCGCCGGGCATGTTGCGGAAGTGGCGGCTCCAGTAAAGCAGGTCCATGTCGATCAGCGGCGCGTCGGCCAACTGGACGATGAAGATCTTTTCCTTGGGGATCGAGTGGATCGAGTTGATATCGATCTTGCGCGACAAGGTATGGAAGCTGTCGAGGATCAGACCAATATTTGCATGATCCGCGCGCCGAACGATCTCCCATGCATCACGATGATCGAAGATGTGTCGTCCCCAGGCAAGCGCCTCGTAACCGACCCTGAGATTGCGTTTTGCCGCCCGTTCGCCAAGCTCATGAAAATCCGCCGCCGTCCGGTCGATACCGCCGAGCGAAACCGGCGAGACATTCGAGCAAACCAGCAACAGATCGGTGCCGAGTTGCTGCATGATATCGAACTTGCGCTCGGCTCGATCAAAGGCACGTGTGCGATGCGGTTCCGGCATGCCTTCGAAATCGCGAAACGGCTGGAACAGCGTGATCTCCAGACCTTGGTCGCGCACCATCCGTCCCACATCCGCAGGGCTGCCGTCAAAGGCAAGGAAATCGTTCTCGACGATTTCGACGCCGTCGAACCCCGCCTTGGCAATTGCCGCCAGCTTCTCCGGCAATTCGCCGCTGATCGATACGGTCGCTATTGAAGTCTTCATGGAAAATCCCCAGGTCCGCCATTCGCGGACATCCGTTCCCGACGAGCCTGTAGGTTCGAAGGGATTTTCCGATCTAAACGTGGGGCGGCTGCAATGGCAAGCGGCGCATCATAACGTTCTGATATACAAACATAACACCTTGTAATCGCCGCCATCGCTTTACGGATTGAACCCCCGAGCGAGGCCGCACATACTCTCGGTCATAACAACGACAAAGAGGGTAACATGTTAAAATTCAAGATCATACGGGCGCATACCTGCCGCCTTTCCATGTCCACCATCGCGAGCATCCTCCTGCTCGGTGCCGTTCAGGCGAATGCCGAAACGCTGCGGCTTGCCCACGCGTCAAGCTCGAAAAGCCTTATTCAGGACGCTGTCGTCATGTTCGCCGACAAGCTTTCCGCGGGGACCAAAGATGGCCTGACGGTTCAGATATTTCCGGACGGTCAGTTGGGAGACGAGGGCCCGATTGCCGATGGCGTCGGGTCTGGTTCAATCGATATCGGGCTCGGTGGTGTTGCCGATGCGATTGATCCGAAGCTAAACGTCGTCACTTTGCCCTTCCTGTTTTCCGATGCGAAGGCAGCCCACGCATTCCTTGACGGCCCGGTCGGCAAAAAGGTCTTCGACACCGGCGGCGACAACGGCTTCAAGATGCTTGGCGCGCTCGATTCCGGCTTCCGGCAGTTTGCAACGGTCAGCAAATCGATCGCCACACCGGAGGATATGAAGGGTTTGAAACTGCGGACGCCGCCAAACCCCGTCATACTCGCAACCATCGAACAACTGGGCGCGTTGCCGCAATCCCTGCCTTTCGGCGAGGTCTATACATCCCTGCAATCGCATGTGGTTGATGGCGTGGAGCCGGAAATCCGCGATTTCGCGGATCAGAAATGGTACGAGAGTGCGAAATTCCTGTCCGTCTCGAACTATATCTGGACGCCGAACTACTGGTACATGAACAGGGAACGCTTCGACGCTCTCAGCCCGGAATATCAGGCTGCCGTTACAAAGGCGGTGGAAGAGACGACAGTCTGGTATCGCAACCAGCTTGACGAGGTTTACGCCAAAGTCATTGAAGACCTCAAATCGAAGGGCGTGACGGTAACGACGGTAGACACCACACCGTTCCGTGCCATGGTTGATCCTGTTTACGTGAAATTCGGGGCTGAATGGGGCGACGAACTGGTATCGTCCGTGCGCGCGGCAGCCGCTGGTCAATAGCCGAAGCCTGCGGCGACATCACGACCGGTTGTCCGAGGGGTTGTCGCCGCATCGCCGTTTGCAAAGTTTCGTTCCTCCTTTGATGGAAGCTCCCATGAAACACCTCGGTTCCTCAGCGGTTCTGGTGATGACGATCGTCGGCGTCCTGGTCGTCGTCGCTCTGGTCTTTTCAACCGGTCTCGGCGCTGTCGGCCGATATCTCGGCCTTTCGGGCATTACCTGGTCATTCGAAATGGTCAGTATTCTCTTTTTGTGGACGACGGCCATCGGGGCCGTTCTCTCCGAGGTTGCCGGCGAGAATGTCTCCATCGACGGGAATACCTCGACAAGCGGACGTAGCCGGTGGTTTCGTATTTATCACAACTTCATTCTATTGAGCGTTGCGGCGGCCTTTCTGTGGAGCGGCACGGCCATGCTTGGACGGACTGGCTTCGTTCCCACGCCGGTCATGCGGGTGCCGAGCTGGGCGGTTCAAAGCATCATCGTCTTCATGGGGGCGACGCTGGCCGTAATCGCGACTGCGCGCATCGTTTCGGCTTTCCGGGAGCGCGCTCAATGACACTTCTGGTTCTCTTCGGAGTTTTCGCGGTGACCCTCTACACCGGCGTGCCGGTCGCCTGGTCGATCGCTGTTTCCACGCTTGTCGTCATCTTCTCCGGGTTGGTTCCGCTGCCTCCGTCCTGGTTTGCACAACAGGTCTATATGGGTGCCGATTCCATTTCGCTGGCATCCATCCCGTTGTTTCTCGTTGCAGGCGGCATCATGAACGAGGGTGGCCTGACACGCCGCATCATCGATCTTGCCAATGACATGTTCGGGTGGGTAAGAGGCGGACTGGGCGTCGTCAACGTCGCAACCTGCATGGTCTATGGAGGCATAACGGGCTCTGCCACAGCTGACACCGGTGCCGTCGGCGCCATCATGATCCCGGCCATGGCCGAACGCGGCTATCCCAGGGATTTCTCGGCAGCCGTTACCGCCGCCGCCGGTACGCTCGGCATTATTCTGCCGCCAAGCGTCGTCATGATCATGTACGGGGTCATAACGGATACGTCCATCGGCGGGCTCTTTGCAGCCGGCATCATTCCCGGTCTTATGCTGGCCGTCACGTTTGGGCTCACGGCCTGGTGGATCGGGGTGAAGGAGAATTTTCCGAAGTTGGAGACACGACCGACCGTCCGGAGTTTCACCCGGCATCTCTTCCGCGCCCTCCCTGCTTTGATGATGCCCATCGCGGTCCTCAGCTCCATGTTGAGCGGGCTTGCAACGACGACGGAAGCTGCTTTCGTCGCTGTCGTCTGGGCTCTTTTGGTTGGAGGCATTCTCTACCGGGAAATCACCTGGGCGGGCCTGTGGAAGATCGGAGTGGAAACGGTGCGGATGACCGGCGCCATCATGATCATCATGGCCGTCTCCGTTCCGTTCTCCTGGATCCTGACGGTCGAGCAGATTCCGCAGTGGACTGCCGGGCTGCTGCACGCCTGGGGTGCTGGCCCAACGATTACGATCCTGCTGATCCTGGCGCTTTTGACTTTCGTCGGCACGTGGGCGGATCTTGGGCCTTCACTGATCATTCTTGCCCCGATCGTTCATCCGATCGGCGTCGAAGCCGGGCTCCAGCCGTACCAGCTCGGCCTGATCTTCACGATGGCGCTTGGCATCGGGTTGTTCACTCCACCGGTCGGCACCAATATCTTTGTCGTCTGCAATGTCGCAAAGGTGGGGGTAAACGCGGTCACTCGACGGCTCATCCCGTTCTTCATCACCAGCAACATCTGCCTTCTGCTCGTCGCCTTCATTCCCGAGACGACGGAATGGCTGCCGCGCTACTTCGGTTTCTAGGACCGCCAGCGGTTACAACAAATGGATACAGGACAATGACGACACATCTGGTCGGAGGGATCTCCAGTGCCGGGCGAGCCCTGCCGCCCTTGGACGGCAAACCGTTCATCACCCGGCGGTCCAATGGCGCCTATGTCTGGGACGATGCGCAACGCCGATACATCGACACGGCACTCGGTTTTGGAGCGACCGTGATCGGTCATGCGCATCCACTGGTCGTCGAGGCGGTAGCGGCCGCCTTGCGCGACGGCCCGATGCCTGCCTTTGCCCATGACGGCGAAGAGGAGGCAGCGCGCATGCTGACGTCCGCGACGCGCCATCTGTCGCGGGTGATTTTCACGAACACCGGCAGCGAGGCGGTTCACCTTGCCTGCAGGATCGCGCGCGCTGCTACTGGCCGCTCCACCGTCGCCAAAATGGCTGCCGGTTACGACGGATGGTACGATGACGTTACGCTCGGGCAGGCGGGCTCCGCCGATGCCGCAATGTCCGCGATCGCGAGACCTGTTCGGGACCGCACCACCCTATTGCGTTTCAACGATTTTGAAGATGTCGATCAACTGTTTGCGGAAAACGGCGATATTGCCGCCGTTATCCTGGAGCCCATGCTGGCCAATGCGGGATGCGTTCCGGCAGCACCCGGATATCTCGCTCATGTCGAAGCGACGGCGCGGCGCCATGGCGCGCTCGTCATTCTCGATGAAGTGCTGATGGGATTTCGCACGGGCCTCGGCCTTGCGGGACATGGCATCGGCGTGGAGGCTGATCTGGCCACCGTCGGCAAGGCCATCGGCAGCGGCATCGCTGTCGCTGCAGTCGTCGGTCGACCCGAGCTCATGGCGCTTGCCGAAGAGGGCGCAGTCAACCGCGCCGGGACTTACAGCGGCAATCCCGTTGCCACCGCATCCGTCATTTCCACGTTCCAGGTTCTCAAGGATTTGAACTACCCGGCGCTTCTCGCACGAGGCGAGCGCCTGAGACATGGGATACGGACCGCGTTCGCCAAGAATGGTATGACAGTCACGACCTCGGGCGAGGGCTCCGTGTTCACGATCTGGTTTGCTGACAGCCCACCGTCAAACTACGCGGAGACGCTGGGGCTGGCAAACGCAGTCATGACGCTCAAACTTCACGAAACACTTCGTCGACATGGTCTGCTGATCATGCCCTTCGCATTCGGTCGCCTTTATCTTTCGGACGCCCATACCGATGACGTTATCGACGCTATGATTGGTATTTTTGAAGAGGCTGCGAGAGATATGGCCGCGTAGCGCCGTTGGTCAGTATTCACGACCCGCCGTGACCCCTTGCAATTGAAAGCAAAGAACATGAGCCTCATTTACATCCTCAACGGCCCCAACCTCAATCTTCTCGGCAAACGCCAGCCGCATATCTACGGTTATGAGACGCTTGCCGACGTGGAGGCGGATTGTCGCCGTATTGCCGTGGAGTTGGGACACGACATCAGATTCCATCAAAGCAACCGCGAGTATGAGATCATCGACTGGGTCCATGAGGCTCGCGAAGACGGGGCTGGAATTGTGATCAATCCCGCTGCATTCACGCATACGTCGGTCGCTATTCTCGATGCCTTGAACGCTTTCGAACCGCCGGTCATCGAAGTGCATATCTCGAACGTGCACAAGCGAGAAGCCTTTCGTCACCATTCCTTCGTTTCCCATCGCGCCGATGGCGTCATCGCCGGTCTCGGAACCGAAGGCTACCAACTGGCTGTGCGCCGAATTGCGAGCCTGATCAAGGTATCCGGCTGATAATGTCAAAGCTGCTGAAAGTGTGACCGAACGAAACTGGCGACCGTTCGAACGGCCGCGCGCGCGCCGTGTGGAACGAGCAGGGCGATCTCAAGGGGTTTCAACGCCGGCAGACCGTCGTCCTGCTCGGTCAGACGGCGGTGTCGTGACGCGACAACGGAGGCTGGCAACGCGGTAACGGCAGCACCTGCATCCAGCGCTGCCTGGATCGATGGCAAATGTGACGATGTCCACGCTGCACGCCATCCAATTCCAGCCTGGGTAAGTGCTTGAACGATATGCGGTCGCGCGCGACAATCCTTCTCCGGGAACAAGGCAAGCGGAAGGGGCCGCTGGCGCTCCGTGTGTCCTTCCGAAGGGCCGCACCAGATCAGTTGTTCCCGACGAAGCAATTCTCCGATAATCGAATCCGGTGCACGGGTTATGATAGCGAGATTGATAGTGCCGTGTTCCACCATTGCTTCAAGCGAGCGTGAAAAGTCGCACTGGATCTCGACTTGAATGCGAGGGTTGTCGCGAGAAAATTCTTCGATCAGTGGCTTACCGAAAAGTTCGATGTAGTCGTCGGGCATTCCCAGACGGACATAGCCGCGCATGGCGCCTGGATCGAGCGCTGCCAATGCCTCGTCCTCGATGGCAATCATGCGGCGCGCATAGCCGATCAGAATCTCGCCGGTTTCAGTCAGGTGCACGCCGCGCCTTGTCCTGTCGAAGAGCTTTCTCCCGACCTGATCTTCAAAACGTGCGATAAGGAGGCTGACGGTCGCTTGTGACTTGCCGATTCGCAATCCAGCGGCCGTGAAACCGCCAGCGTCGGCAACTGCCACGAAGGTCGCGAGCGCATCAGTGTCAAAGTGTTGCATTATACTGGATCTCGCTAGCGGGCTGACGGTGCTCTGCTGGTTTGAACCACCCCGACTTTGCGGCGAAATAAACATCGCCGCAAAGGTGGCCAACTGCTGCTACCATTCTCCGTTTTTGTAATGGAGTAAAGTGCCGGTCATTTGGTAGGTGAGATCGTCGCTTACCTCTCGTTTATCTGCTTATACAGCCCGCTCGGCTTGGTTAGATTAATGTGAAACCGATCCCTGAATCGCCGATATCGACGCGTCATTTCAGCGGAGGCATGGCTAAGCTGCTTCTTGATATAGCGTTCGCCGACTTCGGCAGAGGAGGCAAGGCTTGCGCGGATGGAATGACCGGAGAACTTGAAAGCGCACTCGATCTCGCTGAGATCGCCACATACGCCGGCGGCCATCGCAGCCCGTTTTATAAGTCGTGCTGTCTCCTTGTCGTTTAGTCGATCGGACCCAGCAGCTTTGCCCTGCCTCGTAACCTGTCAGAAAAGAGGACCATGCGCCAGCTTGTCGAACTTGATTCAGATCTTGACCGCAGCGACCGGACAGTTGGCGTCGGACGAGCCGCGAACGACTTCGACCTTACGCCATCCGGTTTTACCACGCAGGGTGACGAGCATGCCCTTGTTGAGGATTTCAATCCAGCCGCGACCGTCCTCGGTCTGGTTGGCCTTGAGGTCAAGACCGACGATTTCTGAGCGCAGAAGACCACCGGCAAAACCCATGTGGAGCATGCGCAGTCACACAGGCCGCGCAGTGAACCGCGTCCGAGCGTCTCGATCATGGCGATGATATCCTCGGCCATGATCGCTTCCTTCGAACGGGCTGCCTGGCATGGCTGTTGCGGATGCCGGCCATCACAGTGGGAATGTGCCTGTCTTTGCGATCAAGGGTGAGGCCGCGCTGAGCATAATTCCAGAATAGTAAGGAGAGGCGCCGTTCGATGGTTGAGACGGAGTTGGCCTTTGTGGCCCTGTCTACTGTGCGGGAGGCGCAGGCCGCGATGTAGAGTTCGCCTGTATTTGGATGCGGGGGAGGGGAGCCAGATTGAACCGCCGGCACCACGCGAAAAAGTGCTTCCAGTCGGCGTAGGCTTTTCGGGTGTTGACGGAGCTGGCGGCTTCGACATAGCCGCGGGCGCGATCGGCAAGATGAGCTGGCGTCTGATAGTCGCCAACGGGTGAGGGGAGGGGGCTGTCGCCCGACACCTCCGGTGTGGAAACATCACCCCCAGAAGCCGTGCTGGGAGACGGCGCTGAGGTCTCCTCGACGGGAACATCCGTGTTTTGCTCGATGATTTGGGCCATTTCTATACAAGGAGCATAACGTCCGATAATGCAAGATTATCGGTCGTTTTATTGCGTTGACGTGTGGTGCGGTTTAAGGCGATATTACTGGCTTAAACCGCGCATCAGATTTACAATCCCGCTCATGGATTCGCTCTCGCCCGCCTTCGCCGCTGGTATCGCCCCGAAATCGCTGGATGATCTGACTCTTGCCGATCCGCCATGGCTTGGCTGCTGGCGCGATCGCCTGGCGCTGAAATCGGCCGCCGTTGCCGTAAAAAAGGTCGGTCGCAACTAGGACGAACACGCTTTGCGTAATGCGCTTTTGCTCACTGCCGCCGGTGACGATCCTGGACCGGCCGGAAAGCTGTTTTTGGCCACACGAATGTTGACCCGCCGATCCGGGACAATCACCACACCCTTCGTTCAGGAGCTTGCCGCGCTGTGGGCCGCCGTCGCCGAACACGTTGAGCTTGGCAACACGGGCGGGGCCAGTTCGGTCGCGCGAGGACTTTTGGATGGCTTGCTCGATGCGGGGCTCCGCTGATCTAGCCAGACGACAGCAAGCGGCCGATTGCAAACTGTCAGAAAACTGCGTATATTTCTGACGGGAGATTGATATGCAACGGTTGAGCGAACAGATTTTGGCACATGCGGGCGGTTTGCCCGAGGGTACTCCCGTGTCCGCGAAGAGCTTGCTGCACCTCGGCAATCGGGCTGCGGTGGACCAGGCGCTGTCGCGCCTGGCGGAGCGCGGGCAGTTGATTCGCGCTGGCCGCGGCGTCTATCTGCGTCCCGTGACAAGCCGATTCGGCACGCGGTCGCCTTCGGTGGAACAGGCGGTCGAGGCGGTCGCCAGCCAGCGCGGTGAAGTCATCGTGTCCAGTGGTGCCGCGGCCGCCAACACTCTTGGCCTCACGACACAGGTTCCGGTCCGCTCGGTCTATTTGACCTCGGGCCGCACCCGGAAAATGAACCTCGGCAAGCAGGTGGTCGAACTGCGGCACGCACCGCGCTGGCAGCTCGCATTGGCCAATCGCCCGGCCGGTGAGGCAGTCCGGGCGCTGGCCTGGCTTGGTCCCGAAAAGGCTGAGGCGGCGCTTTTGGCTTTGAAGCGCAAACTTCCGCAGACCACCTTCAACGAGCTGGTGGCCGCGGCGCCGCAGCTTCCGACCTGGCTCGCGCGCAGCGTGGGAAAGGCGGCGCATGGCTGACGCGTTCCTCAGCCTTTCGGCCGCAGATCGCCGCGAAGTCTTGGGCGTCGCGGCGGACCGATCCGGTCGCCCGGCGCACCTCCTCGAAAAAGATGCCTGGGTGGTCTGGGCGCTTGCCGTTCTCTATGGCTCGCCCCTGAGCAAGCATCTGGTCTTCAAGGGCGGCACGTCGCTATCGAAAGCCTATGGTGTCATCCGTCGATTTTCCGAGGACGTCGACCTCACCTATGACATCCGCGCGCTTGCCCCCGACCTGGTGGGCGACAACGGCGAGGCCCTGCCGAAAACCCGCAGCGAGGAGAAGCGCTGGTCGAGCGAGGTCCGAAAGCGACTGCCCGAATGGGTGGCGAGCACGGTGCAGCCGGTTGTCGCCGAAGCTCTTGTCAGCGGATCGCTCGCCGCCGCGATCCGCGTCGAAAACGACAAGCTGTTCATCGACTATGAGGCGACGACGGCTGGCTCGGGTTATGTTGCGCCCATTGTAATGCTCGAATTCGGGGCGCGATCGACGGGCGAGCCGGCCAGCTTTCGCGACGTCGTCTGCGATGCTGCCGGCCTGGTCGACGCGGTGGACTTCCCGAGTGCTCGGCCGAGGGTGATGCATGCGGAGCGGACCTTCTGGGAGAAGGCGACGGCGATCCACGTCTTTTGTCTTCAAGAACGGCTGCGGGGCGATCGCTTCGCGCGGCATTGGCATGACGTTGCGCGCCTCGATGAAGCCGGCTTCGCGGCCTCAGCCATTGCGGATGGCGATTTGGCGAACGCCGTCGCTCGACACAAGACGATGTTCTTCTCGGAAAAAGCGGCCGACCGCACGCCGATCGATTACGTAGCCGCGGTCAACGGCGGTCTGCAGCTGGTCCCGGCTGGTGACAGTGCAAAGGCACTAGAGGAAGATTATGCCCGAATGGTCGAGGACGGCCTTTTTCAGGAGGACGCAGAGCCTTTCCCGGCGCTGATGGAACACTGCGCTGACATCTCGGCGAGAGCGAACGCTTAGGGCCGAATAAGAAAAAAGGGGCTGGGAGGGGATGTTGAATACAGGGGCACAGACATGAACGGCCAAGTCGCTCCACCTGCGGCGATAATCCGCCGTCTTTCGATCACCCGTTTCCGGGGCATTGGCAATTTGGTCTGGCGTCCCGGTCCTGGGGTCAATTTGGTACTGGGCGGTGGCGATGTCGGGAAGACCACCGTTCTTGACGCCATTGGCCTCGTCCTCAGTCCCGTGAATCCTTTAACGTTGTCCGACACCGACTATTTCGGTCGCGATATCGAAAGTGGATTTGAGATCGAGGCCGTCATCGCGTTGCCCGTTGACAGTGCTATCTCCACTCAAGCGCGTCCGGCTTGGCCCTGGGCTTGGGATGGTAAGGATCCTGTCGTGCCGGCCCTTGATGGCGATTCAGCGGAGCCTGTCTATCGCCTCATGGTCAAGGGCACCGAAGACCTGGAACTCATCTACGAGGTGCTGCAACCAGATGGGTCCACCGACACTTTGCCTGTGATGCTCAGGCGTTCGATCGGGCTTGTGCGTCTGAGCGGCGATGATCGTAACGACCGAGACCTGCGCCTCGTCCAAGGCTCTGCGCTTGATCGGCTGCTATCGGACAAGGGCCTGCGCTCACGTCTCGCCAGCGAGCTGGCTGAAGCAGAAGTGAAGGACGCGCTTGGCGATGCGGCGAAAAAGGCGCTCGCCGATCTGGACAAGACCTTCAGCGAACGCAGTCTACCCGTGGGATTGGACCTTTCGATCACAGGGGGGCAGGGCGCGTCGATTGCCTCACTCGTCGGTCTGACGGCAGACCGCAACGGCATTCCATTGCCGCTGGCAAGCTGGGGCGCCGGAACGCGCCGCCTCGCCGCGCTTGCCATCGCTGAGCAACGGCAAGGCGACCGCCCTGTTACGATTGTCGACGAAGTGGAGCGGGGACTTGAGCCATACCGACAGCATGCGCTCGTCGAGAAGCTCCAGGATAGCGGCGCTCAGGTCTTCGTCACAACCCACAGCCCGGATGCGATCGCTGCAGCTTCCAAAGCGAGCCTTTGGTATGTCGACCATACTGGCCAGATTGGTCCGCTGGATACCAACAAGGTCGCCCGTCATCGGGCGAATGATCCGAACGCCTTTCTGGCCCGCGTCACGATCGTGGCGGAGGGCCTGACCGAGGTCGGATTTGCCAGCATTCTGCTCAGACGCGCACTCGGCGCGCCGTTGTCCCAATTCGGCGTGCACATCAGCAATGGCGGCGGGCATGAATACACTCTGGAGCTGTTAGAAGCGTTGAACTCGGGCGGGCTGAGCTTTGGCGGCTTCGCCGATGATGAAAATGGCAAGCATCCCACACGCTGGAAAGCGCTCGAAGAAGTGCTTGGGGCCCTGCTGTTTCGGTGGCCAAAAGGCTGCCTCGAAGAAAATGTGTTCGGGGTGACGCCGGAAGGCAAGCTCGAAGCGCTGATGGCTGACACTCTTGGCGACCGCACAGGAATGCGGCGCCAGACGCTTGCGCTGCGGCTCGGCCTTGAGGCTAAAACCTTTGCCGAGCTCGCGACCGCGGCGGGCGATCAGCTGAGGCCGACCATGCTCGAAGCGGCGTTGGGAACCGTTCCCGCTGGGCGGGACGAAGACAAGGGAACGTACAAATCCCATGGTGGGACCTGGTTCAAGTCGCTGGGCGGCGGCCGTGAACTTGCGGGGAAAGTTTTCACACTCGGTCTCTGGCCTTCGCTGAAACCTCAGTTGCTTCCCTTCTGCAACAGCGTCCGCAGTGCCGTGGGTCTGCCCAGCATCGAGGACTTGCCGCAATGAGCGATGCCTCGGTCCGGGCGGCGCTACGATCCGACGAAAGGCTTGTCGTGATTGAGGCCCCTGCGGGCTGCGGCAAGACACATCAGGGCGCCGACTACGCAAGCGAGATTGCCCGCGCCGTTGATGGGCGCTTGCTGATCCTGACGCATACGCACGCCGCTTGCTCGGTTTTTGCCGAGCGCACCCGCGGCGTAGGCGCGCGAGTTGAAATCAGAACGATTGACGGCCTGATTAGCCAAATCGCGGGCGCTTATCACGCCGGCCTCGATCTTCCGGCGGATCCGGCGGCATGGGCCCGTCGAATCAAGGATGGCTATTCGCAACTCGCAATGAGGGTGGCGTCGTTCCTCGATCGACATGCCATGGTCGCCGCAGCTTTGGCCCGGCGCTACCCATTTGTGGTTTGCGACGAACATCAGGACTGCAGCGGCGATCAGCACGCGATAGGCATGGCGCTGCACCGGGAAGGCGCGCGGTTGCGGTTATTCGCCGATCCGATGCAGCATATTTACAAGGACAAGGTGTTGCCTGGCGGCCGGCCCCCGGCAGACTGGCAAAGTCTTGCAAGCGGCGCTGACGCGTATGAGGAATTGGACACCCCCCATCGTTGGCGCGATGGCTGTCCGGATCTCGGCTCCTGGACGCTCGAGGCGCGCCGCGTTTTGAAAGCGGGCGGTAAACTTGATCTCAGAGCCAAGCTGCCCCGCAGTGTCGAGGTCGTGTTTGCTGAAAATCAGGCGCGTCGCTATGGCGACTATCAACTGGCTACGGCAGATCGCAGAAGGATCGACGCGTTCGAGCGGGCGAATAGCTCACTTCTGATCGTGTCGCACTTTTCCGATACAGCACAGAACCTCCGCGCCTTTTTTGGCAGGCGCCTTCCTCTTTGGGAAGGCCACACCCGCCCAGGATTGAAGGCTTGGTCGAAGCGACGATTGCGCATCAGGGCAAGCCGATAGAATTGGCTCAGGCCCTAGTGGGTTTCATGGGTGAGGTCGGTAAAGGATTCAGCCCCTCTGCTTTTGGCGACCGGCTGGTTCGTGAGGCAATGGAGCGCTGCACAAGATCGACAAGCGGAAAGCCCGCCGCCATCCAGGGAATTGCCCGCCATATCGTCGAGACACCTGATCATCGGGGTGTCGCCGGCGCCTTGCGCAACTTAGCTGACTTGCGCCGCAGCCATGCCGACTTCACCGGCATCGAACTGGATTGTCCGTCAGAGTTTTGGGAAGCTATCAGATTGGGCGGGCACGCGGACGCGGAAGAAGGGTTCGCTCAGATCACACATCAGCGGACGCATTCGCGACCGACGCCGCCCGCCAAGGCGATAAGCACGATTCACAAAGCAAAGGGACTTGAATGCGACGGCGTCATCGTGATGCCTTGCGACGCTAAGACTTTTCCGGACACAGCCGAGGCGCGCTGCCTGCTGTACGTAGCCCTAAGCCGTGCAAAGAAACGGCTGTTGCTCGTAGTCTCTGCTGGAACACCGAGTCCACTCCTGTTGACCTAATGGAGAGGCCCGCTCACACAGGGTGATATCAGTTTGATCAGAGTCACCGCTAAGCCAATCGGTTGGGACGAGTGCGCGTTCGTCTCGCTGCTCTTCGATAAGGCACCTGGCAGAGTTGGTTCGCCTTAAGGTGTGACGGCGGCGTTGCAGCCGCCGGAACAGATTATTTTATGCAGCAGTTTCGGCCTTCCTGGCTGAAATCTGTGCATCGGTATCTTTGCTGCGAATCAGATTAGCGTTAGAAACATCGCCTTCAGCGATCAACCATCGCTGGTAATACGAGCTGTTTTCGGAAACCAAATCATCGACATAGTGCCCGAGCTTACCCGCTTTAATATCAGATGAACGTGGCGTGTGCATGGTTTGTTCTCCCGTTGACTTGATCATGCTATCAAAATTTTAAGGTTGAGTTAACTTGGAAAACCCGCTGTCCAGCATTGAGTTCCCTGAATTGTTTATCGGAATCGTTGCTCCAGTGGGCGTCGATATCTCTTCCACAATTCGATCACTATCAGATTTTTTTGTAGCGCAGAATTATCAAGTTATACCGGTGAAGGTCACTGACTATTTTTCAAATATAAAAAGATCTCTAAATATAGATTTGCCTCTATCAGGCGCCCCCACAGACACGAGGATTGATGATTATATAAATTTTGGAAACCACGTACGATCAATATTTAATGATGATGCAATTCTTGCCGCATATACAATATTTCGGGTAACACGATTAAGGCAAAAGGCATTCAAGCGCGAAGATAAAATCAGTTATTCGCGGCGAGTTTTTATAATTCATCAATTCAAGCGCAAAGAAGAAGTCGACTTGATGAGGTCGGTTTATGGACGCGGTTTTTTTCAGATTTCAGTTTACTCAAAAAAGCTTTCTCGAATTGAGTATCTCTCTCGAAAACTTGCGCACGAGCAAAACAGCGCGGACGTAGATTCGTTCAGGTCTGCAGCTAACAATTTGGTAGTAAGAGATCAAAATGAGATAAGTAATTCGCACGGGCAACGCGTTGCAAAAATATTCCATGACGCTGACTTCATAGTAAATCAGGATGAATTGGGGAAAGAGTCGGTCAAGAAGCAAATAGAGAGGTTTTGTTTTCTTCTGTTTTCGGCAAATTATATTTCACCTTCCAAAATGGAATACTCGATGTTTGCTGCGAAAGCAGCCGCCCTTCGTACCTTGGACTTGTCAAGGCAAGTTGGGGCCGCCGTATTTCGACCTACAGGAGAAATATTGAGCATGGGTTCGAATGAAGTTCCCAAAGCGACAGGTGGAACATATTGGTGCGATGAGCCGCCCTTCGACGCTCGAGAATTTACTTATGGGGAAGATTCCAATGATCGACGGAAAAAGGAGCTGCTCCGAGAACTCTTCGAGATTAGCAACCCTGAAGATGATTTCGAGGCCTATTTCGATTCCAAGCCGATCAGAGACAGTCAGTTTATGGATGCACTGGAATATGGCCGGATCGTTCACGCAGAAATGTCAGCTATTACCGATGCGGCGCGACTTGGGATCCCATTGAAAGGCGCAATACTATATTGCACGACGTTTCCGTGCCATATGTGCGCTAAGCACATCGTCGCGACTGGGATCTCGGAAGTGATTTTTCTTGAGCCCTATCCCAAGAGTTTGGCTTTTGACCTGCATTCGGATTCTATTCAGATTGAAGGCGCCAACAGAGGAATCTTCGATGAATACGATGCGGTGCGCTTTAAGCACTTTCACGGCGTTACTCCAAGGAGATACCGCGAACTGTTTGAGCGCTCTTCTCGAAAGAGGGATGGAGTTTTCGTGGAATTCATAAACGGGAACGCGCGTCCTAATGTTAATTTCAAAGCACCCTTTTACGCCGACCTGGAGTTGTTGGTCATTAAGAGCGGAACGCGGGCCCTGAGCGAGATATTATCACCATAGTCTCACTTGTACGCGGTAGCCCCCAAACGAACTGGGACATTTATACGTGTGCGTTCGACGATGACGGGACAGGGTACAGCGTTGGCCCGCCTCAAACCGTCTCGGTTGGAGGTTTATATTAACGCTTCGAGCTCGCCTGCTCCCCTGTTCAAGAGCGTTGCCGGGCGATAGGCACTAAGGTTCTGATATTGCTGCATAACCGCAGAAGTTTCAACGGGGTCAGCGGTTCGAGTTGGTTCAAGACGAGGCCATCAAACACCCCTGATCTTTATGGAATCGCGCTGCAATATCCGTGATGTTGCTCTCGTTCGTCCCCAGCATCGCCTCACGGATTTGCTGCCGCAACCATGCGCAGCCAAGATCGCTGTCCATCTGCAGCGGCCAGACCATTGCCACGGGTGGAAAAGAAAGCGCCAATGGCACCGGGCTGACCTGAAGCCCCAACAGCGGGCCATAACGAAGCGCAATGCGCGAAGATACGGTGGCAATCACCGCAGATGAACGCGCGGTGGCCAATATCGACATGAAATCGGGAGCTGCCGCCACGACTTCCAGTTCTGCACCTGCATGCTCCAGCGCATCCTTGACGCAGCCATGCAGGCTGTCCGTCTGCGAGATCACCGCATGTTGTGCGGCCATATAGGCATCAAGATCCACCGGATTGGAGAGCTTCAGGTATTGGGGATTGAAACAGCACAATACGCTGGACTGATACAGCGATTCGCTATGGTGCCGTGAATCCGGCAGATAACTGCACCCCACAGAAAGATCGATGACGCCCGCATCCAGCATCGCATCGACTTCTGCCGCATCACCACCACGGGCCAGAATACGGATGCCCGGCGCGATTTCCCGCAGCCGCGCCGTCAGATCGGGCAGCAATAGCAGTTCCACCTCGCTGGAAAGTCCCAGCCGGAATGTGCGGTGCTCGGTGGCCGGATCGAATGCATCCGCCATCAACACGGCCGCCTGCGCCTGCCGCAGTGCCTGCCGCACCGGGCCGGACAAATTCAGCGCGCGTGCGGTGGGCTTCATCACCTGTCCTACGCGGATGAACAAGTCATCCTGAAAGAGCGTGCGTAGGGTGGATATGTTGTGGCTCATGGCAGGTTGCTGGATTTTCAGCCGCTGCGCTGCACGGGTGACGCTCATCTCTTCCATCATCGCGTCGAAGGCCACGAGAAGATTGAGGTCGAAGGAACGAAGATTGAAATGATCGATGACTTGCATGAACGGTATCGATTTGATTGCTGACCGAGACATCATTAGCTGATGGGCAGGAACTTGCAAGCCGTTCCGCACACTCAGCCAAGGAGCAAACCCATGCCATCTCGTCGTTCAATTCTCAAAGGCGCTCTTTCCGGCCTCATTGCCGCACCCTTCGTCACACCGTCGATCGCCTTCGCCAAGGCACCCTATGCCGTTGTTCAGGCACCCGGTTTCTACCGGCTGAAAATCGGCTCCGTGGAGGTCACCGCCCTGTCGGACGGCACCGTCGCGCTGCCGCTGGCAAAGCTTTACACAAACACCACCGAGCAACATGCGCAGAGCGCGTTGAATGATGCCTTTCTGCCGGACATCATCCCAACCTCCGTCAATGCTTTCCTTGTCAACACCGGCGAAAGACTGGTGCTGATCGACGCAGGCACCGGTGCATATCTCGGGGCCTCGCTCGGCAAGCTCGTCGCCAATATCGAGGCATCAGGTTACAAGACGCATGACATCGATGATGTGGTCCTCACCCATATCCACACCGATCATTCCGGCGGATTGGTGAGCAATGGCAAGCGTACCTTCTCGAACGCCACATTGCGGGTCAATGAACGCGAGGCGAAATTCTGGCTGAGCGCGGACAACGCCAAGGCGGCAACCGGCGTCGTCAAGCAGCATTTTGCCGAGGCGTACCAGTGCGTGACGCCTTATGTGAAGGCCGGGAAATTCGAAACCTTCGCGGATAATGCAGCGCCCGTCCCCGGGCTTGGGTCGATTCTTTACGCAGGACACACACCGGGTCACAGCGCCATCACGCTGGAAAGCGAAGGCCAGAAGATCGTATTCTGGGGCGACATCACACATGGCGATATCCTGCAATTCGATGAACCTGGCGTCGCGATCGAATTCGACATCGACCAGAAAGGCGCTGTGGCTGCACGCGACCTTGCATTCAAACAGGCGGTGGACGGTAAATATCTGGTAGCAGGCGCGCATGTCGCCTTTCCGGGCATAGGCCATGTGCGCAAAGACAGCACGAATTACGACTGGCTGCCCATCAACTACGCTTAAGATCTGACAGCCGCCTGTAATAGGGCGAAACAGGCGGATCCGGGAAGAGGCTCACGCCAGCCTCTTCTTCCATAGTGACGAACGTCGATTTCGCCGTGGGTCTTGCCACTCTGACCTTCTGGAGCCACGTGCCCATTCTCACCAATCTGCGCCACCAGGGCGCGGTTGGGCCCCGCTGAACCAGGGAATTGCAGCCCGTTGCAGGTGTTCAAACCGACGAACAAATCCGATGAGTTCTGGCTACAGAGGGCTAGGACGACGTCAGTTTGTACGCACGAACGTGGTCAATGAGTGCGCGCAGCTTGGGCGCCATATTCCGGCGGTTGGGGAAGTAAAGGAAGAACCCTGGAAATGGCGGCAGATAGTCGTCCAACGCCGTGATCAACTCGCCGCGCTCGATAAATGAACGAAACGTCTCTTCCAGTGCGAATGTGATACCCCCGCCAGCGAGCGCGGTCCGGATCATCAGATGCAGATCGTTGGTGGTAATTTGCGGCTCGACGGCAACGTCGAAAGGTATGCCATCCTCCTCAAACTCCCATCGGTATGGCGCAGCACTTGGAGACGGACGCCAGCCGATACAGCGATGATTGGCCAGTTCCCGAGGATGGCGGGGCGTTCCGTGGATCTGAAAATATCCCGGCGTCGCGACCACCACTTCTCTCTCTTCTTTGGTCAGTGGAACCGCGACCATATCCTGCTCGATCACGTCACCCAGCCGGACCCCTGCATCGAAGCCGGCGGCAACGATGTCGAAGACGTCGTCGGTCACCGTGACGTCGATGGTGATGGTGGGATGGGCTTCGGCGAAGGACGCGATTAGCGAGCCGGATAGAAACCGTTCCGCAATCGATGTGACCGCGATCCGCAGCAGGCCGCTGGGTCTGGCGTCACCTGCCACGTTCTCGAAAGCGGATCTCACCTCGGCCATCGGCTGAGACAAGGCTTCACGGAAGCGGTCGCCCGCCTCGGTCAGCCGCACGCTGCGCGTCGTGCGGCTGACGAGCGCGATGCCACAGATATCCTCAAGCCGTCTTATTCCTTGGCTTACAGCCGAGCGAGTAACACCGAGGCGATCAGCGGCCGCCCTGAAATTTCCCTCTTCGGCGACTGCCAGAAACACCGGCAGCAGGTTTAAATCGATTGTCATTGTCGTATGTCGCTAACCAATTTCGTTAGCGGAAAGGGAATACAAGCGACAATCGAACTTGTCTATCTATTGCTCATAGCCGACCGGAACTTTGGCGGCTGGCAGACAGAACAACCGATCATCGAAGGAGAGATTCCCATGACAAACATCAAGATCACACTCGCCGCAGCTTTGACTTTCGGGATCTTCGCCGGACCCGTCGCTGCACAGGATAGGGCATGCCCCCAGGACGGCGCCGATTCTCCTCTCGCACTCCATGCCGACTGGATCATGAAGGGCTGGGAACGCAATGAAGGTGATGGTAAATTCGTGTTCGCGGAAAAGCTGAACCGGTATTACGACCTGGAAAACACCAAAGGGGTTTTCTACGATAATTTCGCGCCGGGCGACACGCAGCTCTTTGACAACTCCGCCCGCTATGGCGCCAACTGGGAGGCGTTGCAGAACGCTGCCCGATCGGTTCGCCACGGCCTGACCGGAGGTCACGACGCGATCATCAGTGAAACAGTTTCTTCGACGACTCTTGGTTTCGTCGGCCGCATTGATCGTCTTGACGGCAAGGTGATCGCGTTTGATGGCCGCTCGCAGCTGGGCTGGGAATGCACTGCCGGCACATGGAAAATCCGCCATGAACTGAACTACGCCTGGGTCGTCGAGCCCGAGACCATTCAGTCTTTCCTGGGCAAGACGGAGCTGGCTCGATGACCAGCCCGATGCTCACGCACCCTTATGTCGGCATGTGGCAGACCGCAGACGGTCGCATCCGGCACCAGTTGCTCCCGAATGGCCGTTACGACGAAGCGCGCGGCTCACGCGAAAGCGCCTATCAGGGACGATACGAGGTGTCGGGAGACCACATCGAGTATTGGGACGATACCGGGTTTACGGCCGACGGCGATTTTGTCGATGACGTCCTGTACCACGCGGGAATGGTTCTCTATCGCAAGGAGTAGTCTCAACAGCACACCGGCATATCCAGTGCCGGTGTGGTCCAATTCTTTCGCTCGATGCAGACATCCGCGCCCGTGAAAATCAGATCAAATAGAAAGCGATGATAATGACCAATATCGAAGAGCAGCTCGAGAATTTGGCTTCGCCAGGAGACATGCAAAAACACCTGCGCGGCCTTGCCGTCCTCAAGCAGATCGGGGGCGAGAATTTTGGCGGGCCGGTAAGCCAGCTTGCCAGCTTCTCGGAAGATCTGGCGCGGTTCACCATTCAGTTTCCCTATGGCGATGTGCTGTCGCGGGACGGCCTGGATCTGCGGACACGGCAGATTCTGACTGCGGCCACATTGTTGGCCCACGGATCGGCGCAGTCTCAGCTTTCTTTTCACCTCAAGGGATTGCTGAACGCCGGGGGAACCAGCGACGATATCGTCGATCTGTTGTTTATTTCCGCAGGTCTTCTCGGGCTTCCGACCGCGATCAATGCCGTTCCTCTCGTCCGTGATATTCTTACCGATCGCGGCGAAATTGAAAATGTCACCAAGACAAAAGCATCACCTGCTGTCTCGGATATGTCCTCGGTCGGGGTCGCCATACTCGACCGGTTTGCGCCTGAGTTCTTGAAATGGCGCGAGCATACGCTCCACGAGGAGATATTCGGTGCGGTGCACCTGGAACCCAGACTGACCCACCTCGCGTCGGCTGCAATGCTGGCGGCACGAGGGAAAGTAGGGGCGAGCTTTGACGGTCATATTGTTTCGGCATTGGCTGCGGGTGCTACCGATCGTGATATTGTCGAGATGGTTATCCAACTGAGCGTCTATTCCGGGTTCCCCGCCTCGCTCAACGCTGCCGGCAGAGCCAAAAATGTCCTGGCGGCTTCCGAACGGCCACAGGTGGGTACCAAGAAAAGAGTCGAGACCACAAAAGATGACGAGCGACGCTTCATGAGGGGTATCGCAACACTTGCCGAGACATCAGGAGGATCCGGCGCTGATGTGGTCGACAGCTTCAAGGATGTTGCGCCTGGTTTGGGTAGGCTTATCGTTGCCCATTGCTACGGCGATATCTTTTGCCGCCCCGCCATTAATCCAAAGGACCGTGAATTGGGTGCAATCTCTGCTCTCGCCGCCCAGGGGACCGTCGCGGCAGAGAAGCCGCTCGGCGTCCACATCGATGCAGCTCTCAATCTCGGGGCCACCCGAGAAGAGATTGTCGAGACCCTCTTCAACATCATTCCCTATGCCGGCTATCCATTGATCGAAAAAGCTTTGCTGATTGCCCATGACCGTATCTCGTTGTTCGACGACAAGCGGGTTGATGGCAGCCCCTCTTGATCATCGAAGACCGAATATGTGCTCCGACTGATGGTTTGAGGCCATTGGGTGTCCAGCCACTTTGGCAGCGCGTCGGTCTCCCTCAAATGAATTTGCGAGGGTTACGAACAATGGATTTTTGCAGGATCAGGCAATCTCATTGGAGCGTCGTTCTACCGCTCTTCGATCGTCATGGACGATGCTTGTTCGAAACGAACCATCGATGGAGTGGATCATGTTCGGCAGTGAAGCAGTCACATTCATTCGAGCACGACCAGGGGAGGGCGCGATCTTGCGTTCGCTCTTTGAAAAAGATGCCGTCGGAAGCTTTCCGGATGGTGCCACCAGGCCGGAAATACTTTCTTGCGACGTTGATGTGGATTTCATCTGCCTCAAGGAGTCAGAAGAGACCAGTTTTATTTTCCTATCGGACGAAACCAAATGCTGCATTGCATCATTGATGGTGGTTGTGGGCGGTGATGTGAACCGGGACGTATTCCATTGAAGCTCCATGTAATCTTGAGGCAGCTCTGCCGGCTTTACGAAAGTGTCCGCATTGGCAAACGTCGAAGCATCCCGTCAGAACGTTTCCCCTCCAATACCGGCTGTTACCGGGAACCCTATTTATCCAGCGGTCCTCGTGCCCGAACTGGAAGAGGTTATTGCAAGGCCCGATCGGACGTCCCCGCTCGGGCTTGAACAATATATAGCCGGTCGCACGCTTGTCAGTGGCGATAGTCCTGCGTGGAATGACATGTTCGTGCAGGTCTATTCCCGCATGAACAAGCAGGAGCCCTTTCTCGTTCCCGCAGTCGCGGAACCCCTGATCGTCTGGGTGATGTCAGGCGAAGCTGTCGTTGAGGAACGCGACCTTGACGGGGACTGGGTCGCCAACACCGTCACAGTTGGCGATTTTTTTCTGACCCGCTCTCCTACCCCATACGAGATGCGCTGGCGCGCCATCGGTGACGCACCTTTCCAGGTCATGCATCTTTATCTCTCCGTTCCGCTTTTCGAGCGCGTCGCCTACGACGTGCTGGGCTGCGCCGCCCCTCCTGCACTTCGCGACATTTCCGGGGGCAAGGACACGCAGCTGTCACACATTCTTGCAGTGATCCATCAGGAGCTGACGTCTGAAGGGAAGGGGAGCCAGCTCTTCATTCAGGGCCTCGCCCAGTCCCTTGCCGTGCAACTGATCCGGAATTACGCCGCCAGTGAAGCGACCGACGATCGGCAGAACGCGCTCCCCGGCTTCAAGCTCCGTCGGGCCGTGGCCCACCTGGAAGAACATCTAGCCGAGCCGTTCAATCTCGCCCAGTTAGCCGAGACGGTCGGCATGAGCGAATTTCATTTTAGTCGTTTGTTCAAGAAGGCGACCGGGCTCTCGCCCTCGCGCTACTTCATTCGCCAGCGCGTTGCCCGGGCACAGCTTCTCCTGCAGGAGACAGATACGAGCATCATCGAGATTGGCATGTCCGTCGGCTATTCGAGCCCAAGCCACTTCGCCCAGGTCTTCCGTCGCGAGACCGGCCTGCCGCCGAGCCACTATCGGCGAGGCTAAATTTTCGACCTGTCGCGATTTCGAGCAAGATCGCGACAGGTCGAGCAAGGCCCCGAGAGAAGGGCGCCGACGATCGGCTTAAATTCCTCCTTGTCGAAACGAAACGCCCACCGCGGTGGTGGGCTTTGAGACAAGGAGTAAAGACAATGACCAACCTCAACGGAAAGATCGCACTGGTCACCGGCGCATCGAGTGGCATTGGCGCTGCGACCGCTGCAAAGCTTGCTGAAGCCGGTGCAAAAGTTGGTATCGCTGCACGGCGCACCGACAAGCTCGACGATCTCAAGAAACAGATCGAAGCCAAGGGCGGAGAAGCCCTTGTGATCGAAATGGACGTGGTTGACACGACTTCGGTCGAAGCGGGCGTGAAGAAGCTGATCGATGCCTATGGTTCGATCGACCTCCTCGTCAACAATGCCGGTCTTATGCCCCTCTCCGATATCGATCAGTTCAAGGTCGACGAGTGGCAGCGGATGGTGGACGTGAACGTGAAGGGCCTGCTCAACACGACGGCCGCCGTTTTGCCCCAGATGATCAAGCAGCATTCCGGCCACGTGTTCAACATGTCCTCGATCGCCGGTCGCAAAATCTTCAAGGGCCTGTCGGTCTACTGCGCGACAAAACATGCGGTCACGGCTTTCTCTGATGGCCTGCGTATGGAAGTCGGTCAGAAGCATGGCATTCGCGTGACCTGCATCCAGCCGGGCGCCGTTGCCACCGAGCTCTACGACCACATCACAGATCCGGGCTACCGCAAGCAGATGGATGAGCTGGCCGGCCAGATGACCTTCCTCCAGGGCGAGGATATCGGCGACACCATCGTCTTCGCAGCCCAGGCCCCGACCCATGTGGACGTCGCCGAGCTGTTCGTTCTGCCAGTAGAACAGGGTTGGTAACAGACCGGCCCTGAAGGGTCCCTGCATTGATGCAGGGACCTCTCAAGGGAGATTGTCATGAAGGAATTACCCGCATCTCAAGCATATCGCGTCCTGGAACCTGGCCCGATCGTCATGGTCTCGACCAGTCACAACGGCAAGCCCAACGTGATGACGATGGGCTTCCATATGATGATCCAGCACGACCCGCCGCTGATCGGTTGTGTCATCGGGCCCTGGGATCACAGCTATCAGGCTCTCCGGAAAACCGGAGAATGTGTTATCGCTGTACCCGGTCTTGATCTCGCCGAGACCGTTGTCGACGTCGGGAACTGCTCGGGCGACAGGGTGGATAAATTCCAGAGGTATGGTCTCAAAACGCGACCTGCGAGGGACGTATCAGCCCCGCTCCTCTCAGACTGCCTGGCCAACATTGAATGCCGGGTCGTCGATACCAGGCTCTCGGATCCTTACAACCTCTTCATCCTTGAGGCGACGAGGATCTGGATCAACGAGAACCGTAAGGAGCGTCGAATGATGCATCACCGGGGTGACGGTACGTTCACCGTCGATGGCGGCACACTCGACCTTCGAGATCGGATGGTCAAATGGCGCCATCTCCCCTGAGAGGCGCCGGGCCCAAAATGCACCAGCAACCCATTACGAAAGGAAGAAAACCATGTCTGCTTATCTCGTCGTTGATCTCGACATCCACGACATGAAGTCGATCGAAGACTATCGATCAAAGGCCTTGCCGCTCGTTGCCAAAGCCGGCGGCAAGCTTATCGCCATCGATGAAACCCCTCTGGAGCTGGAAGGCTGGAAAGCCACCAACATGCTCATCATCGAGTTCCCGGACAAGAACGCTATCCGTGAGCTCTTCGCATCGCCGGACTATGCGCCGCTTGCGGCTCAACGTCAGGCCGCCGCCGGGTCGCGTATCGTTGCGATCAACGGCGTCTGAAAAAACCGCATCGGCTTTACTGAACAAGGAGACCCGAAATGGCTGAATTGACCAACGTGGCCTACTTCACCGCAAAGCCAGGCCGTTCCCAGGATCTGGGTGCCGAGCTGCTCCAGCTCGTCACCCCCTCGCGCAATGAGGAAGGCTGCCTGCGCTACGAAATCCACCAGTCCAACGACGTCGCCGACGTTTGGATGGTGCTCGAAGACTGGCGGCATGCCTCGGATTTCAAACTGCATATGAGCACGAACTACGTCCAGGCCTTCATGGCGAAGGTTCCTGACCTTTGCGTCGAAGACGTGGAAATCTGCGGCTACCAGCAACGGTCCCCGCAGGCCTGAAACAGAAAGGAGTATATGAAATGAGCACGCAAAACCCCAAAGTCTGGCTCGTAACCGGATGCTCTACAGGCTTCGGTCGCTACATCGCGGAACACCTGCTGGAGACGGGTGAACAGGTTGTCGTCACCGCCCGCAAGACCGACAAGATCGCGGATCTTGAACAGAAAGGTGACGCCCTGATCCTTCCACTCGATGTCATCGATCGGGATCAGTGCCAGAAGGTCGTTGATGCGGCAGAGGCCCGCTTCGGTCGGATCGACGTCCTGATCAACAACGCCGGGATCGGCTTCTTCGGTGCTATTGAGGAAACCGATGAACAAAATGCCCGTCGCCTGTTTGACGTCAATTTCTTTGGCACCGCAAACACGATCCATGCGGTCCTTCCACATATGCGCGCCCGCCGCAGTGGTACGATTGTCAATCTGACATCAATCGGCGGCCTGGTCGGCTACACAGGGGTCGGTTATTACTGCGCCACGAAATTTGCCGTGGAAGGCCTGTCGGATACGCTTCGCAAAGAAGTCGCTCAGCTCGGGATCAATGTGATGACTGTCGAGCCAAGCGCCTTCAGGACGGAGTGGGCAGGTTCGTCAAACGAGGTCTCTGCGTCCATCGACGACTACGATGGCACAGCGGGCGAGGCACGTCGAGCTTACCACGCATCGGTCGGAAAACAGGCTGGCGACCCCGCGCGTGCGGCGAAAGCCATCCGGGAGGCCGTGCTGGCTGAGCAGCCTCCGCACCACCTTCCGCTCGGCAATGACGCCGCGGACGCTGCCCTAAAGAAGGCGGAGGACCTGAAGGCAAACGTTGTTGCCTGGGAGGCCTTGTCACGTTCGGCCGACTTCCCGGCAACCTGAACCAATCCAGTCAAACCCAAACACGAAACCGACACTGCCGCGGCCTTCGCCACGGAGAATGAAGGAGTGTGTCATGTCAAAACGGTTTGAAGGAAGAGTAGCAATTGTGACCGGCGGTGGTTCCGGTATCGGCGCCGCCATTGCCAACCGGCTTCTTGAGGAAGGAGCGTCCGTGATGATCTCCGGCAGAACCGAGAAGCGATTATCGGAAGCTGCCTATAAGATGCCGACTGAGCGCAGCGGCACCTTTGTCGCCAATGTTTCTTCACGGCCGGACTGCGACGCCCTTGTCGCGGCGACGGCCAAGCGGTTCGGCCGCATCGACACTGTCGTCAATGCCGCCGGCATGAATCTCGTCGGCACCATCGAAGAGACGAGCGATCAGGATTGGGACGAGTGCATTGCCTCGGACCTCTCCGGTGTCTTCTACATGAGCCGTGCAGCGGTTCCGCATCTTAAGGAGACCAAGGGTTCGATCGTCAACATTGGCTCCGTCTCATCCCTTGGTGGCGGCTGGAGCCATGCGGCTTACAATGCAGCAAAGGGCGGTGTCGCAAACCTGACCCGCTCAGCAGCCTGCGACCTCGGCAAGTTCGGCGTCAGAGCAAACACAGTGGCACCGGGACTTACTGTCACGGGAATGGTGGATGCTATCATGGATGACGATGGGCTTCTGGAGAAAGCCTGGGACCGGATCCCGTTGAGGCGGGCAGGCCAACCCGAAGAGGTTGCCTCGGCGGTCGCTTTTCTTGCCAGTGATGAAGCTGCCTGGATCACCGGAATTGTCTTGCCTGTCGATGGGGGCCAGACCTGCACGGATGGTGGTCCGGAATGGGGTAAGTAAAAACGCGGAAAGCCCGGACCATCGTCCGGGCTTTTCCTTTGATCGGGTGCTTCGCTTAACGGCGGGCGTCGAGGCTGTAACGACCCGCGCCGAACGCCACGACCTGCAGCAGACCGCCGGCCATTGCGATGTTCTTGAAGAAGTGGATGAACTGGTTCAGGTCGCTGAGGTTGTTGTGGAACGTCAGTGCCGTGGCAACGCTGAACAGGGCAAGGATCAGAGCGACGATGCGGGTCTGGAAACCGAGGATCAGGGCAATGCTGCCCAAGAGTTCAGTCACGACCGCTGCGCCGTAGGACAGCGGCGGGAAGGGCAGGCCAACCATATTGATATAGCCGATCGTTCCAGCCGGGTCAGAGATCTTGCTGATACCGGACAGAAGGAAGATTGCTGCCAGCAGGACACGGCCGGTGAGAGGCGTGACGCCGTTGATGAGGGCCGAATGGGAGAGAGTTTCAACGCGCTGGGCGATTGCATCGGAATAAGACATGGACGTTCTCCTTAAGTTTGGGGCGTAGCCACCGTGGCTGCGTCGTGAGGAGAAATTGCCACCATCCGAGCGAACGAAAAAGCTGGATAATATCGCAGATTATCGTCGAAAAAATCGAACGATGGAGGCAAAGAAAAACCCGCGCTTTTGAGGGCGCGGGTCCGACTGGAGGGTCGAGCAATCAGATAACGGAGAGCAGCCCTCCATCCACCAGGAGCGCAGTGCCCGACACATAGCTCGACAGGTCCGAGCCAAGGAAAGCGACAGCATCTCCGACTTCCGCCGGCTTGCCAAGCCGGCGAAGCGGCGTCCTCTGGCGAAAGCCCTCGGAGGCCTGGGCGATACCGGGGCTCGTGCGAAGAAGCTCCGTGTCGATGGTGCCGGGTGCGACTGCATTGACGCGGATACCGTCGGGGCCAAGAGCGTCGGCCAATGATTTGGCCATCAGCACAACGCCGCCCTTGCTGGTCGAGTAGGCGACGGTGATGCCGGCGCCAGAGATCCCGCCCATGCTTGCCATGAGGACAATGCTGCCCTGCTTGTTGAGTGCTTTCATCTGACGTGCAGCTGCCTGCGCGCCAAACAGCGGGCCATCGAGATTGACAGACATCAGGCGGCGGTAATCGTCTTCCGGAACCTCCGCCCCGTCTGTCTTCAGCGTAATGCCTGCATTTGCGACCATGACATCGACGCCGCCGAATTCTTCTGCCGCCGCAACGAGGGCGTCGTTGTCAGCCTTGCGGCTGACGTCTGCTTTCACGAAGACGGATTTGGCCCCCAGTTTTCTGATCTCCGAAGCAGTGGGTTCACCGCCTTCGCGCGGTGCTTCCACGACGTCCGAGACGATGACTGCTTTGGCGCCATGTCCGGCGGCCCGAATGGCGATCGCACGTCCAATGCCGCTTGATGCGCCGGTTACGATGACGACTTTGCCGTCGAGAATGTTACTGTTGCTCATTGTGGTGATCCTTAATGTTCCGGCACTTTGGGGGCCGAGGAGGGCAGGGCGTCGAGTTGCTGCAGAAGATAATAGAGGTTGGCCACGCCCCAGTGTTCGGCGATTTTGCCGTTGCGGATGCGCATGGCGTCCACGGTTTCGAACTTGATCTGGCGGCCCGTTGGTGCGATCCCAAGGACGACGCCCCGGTGCGTGCCGTGATAGGTCTTGAAAGTCGTCACGATGTCGCCATCGACCGCTTGCCAGTGAATTTCCGCGCGGAAGTCAGGGAAGGCTTCGCGCAGCGCGTGGTAAAGACGACGCGCTCCTTCCTTGTCTGGCGTCCCGCCTGGCTGCGGTGTGTGGTCCAGAAAATCGTCGGCGAAAAGCTCGTCGAAAAGTTCGAAGTTGCCGCCGGACTGCACCTCGAGTGTGTTGCGGCGGACGATTGCTTTCAATGATTCAGGTTGGTCTGACATGGGATTTTCCTTTCAAGATTCGGTGTCAGAGTTCAAAACCACCGATTGTCATGCCGCCGTCGACGGTCAGCATATGTCCGGTGACATAGGAGGCGGCGTCGGAGGCAAGCCAGATTGCCGCGGCCGCGATTTCCTCCGGCTTGCCGCCGCGTTTGGCAGGAATGGCGTTCTGAGCGAGTGCCGCAAACGCCGGGTTCTGGTGGCTGTTTGCCGCAACCATTGGCGTTTCAGTCCAGCCAGGCGCGATCGCGTTGACGCGAATGCCGTGCGCTGCATTCTCCATCGCGACGACCCGGGTCAGGCCCTGCACCCCGTGCTTGGAAGCAGCGTAGGCACTCATGCCTCCCGGTCCCGTCAAAGCGGCGACGGAAGCCGTGTTCACGATAGAGCCACCACCACTACGCTTGATCAGCGGGATCTGGTACTTCATCCCGAGAAAGACACTCTGGAGATTGACTGCGATGACCCGCTGAAAGTCTTCCAATGGATAATCTTCAATCCGTTTTGCAGGGCCGGTTATCCCGGCATTGTTGAAGGCCGCGTCGAGCCGACCGGATGCGGCATCGATCTGTTCGATCCATCCGACGACCTGAAGTTCGCTCGCGACATCGAGCTCGGTTGTGAATGCCCGGCCATCTTCGGCGCGGATGAGCTCTGCCGTTTGGGTGAGACCCTCGGCATCGCGATCAGCCAGATGCACTGTCGCGCCGTCGCGAGCGAGCCCAAGTGCTATCGCCCGACCGATCCCAGAGCCTGCACCGGTGACCGCGACGACCTTGTTTGAGAAAAGCGAGGACATGACTTCTCCTTGCCAGCCGATCGCAATCGGCTGGTCTGGTTGGAGCTGAATTTCAAGAGTGAGTTAGGCGGGTTTAGTTGCGGGCAGCGACAAGAGCGGCAGCAGTGCGGGCGACGATTTCGCCCTGATGGAAGGCACCGGCGAGATCGATTTGCGAAGGCTGGCGCGACCCGTCGCCACCGGCAACTGTCGTTGCCCCATAAGGAGCGCCGCCAACAATTTCTTCAGTGCTCATCTGGCCCTGGTGGCTATAGGGCAGGCCAACGATGATCATGCCAAAGTGCATGAGGTTGGTGATGATCGAAAACAAGGTGGTTTCCTGGCCGCCGTGCTGGGTGCCGGTCGATGCGAACGCTGCGCCCACCTTGCCGTTGAGAGCACCCCGTGCCCACAGACCACCGGCCTGGTCGAGGAAGGCTGCCATCTGCGACGACATCCGCCCGAAGCGTGTGCCGGTACCGACGATGATCGCGTCGTAGTCGGCGAGTTCCGCGACTGTCGCAATCGGTGCCTCCTGGTTGATCTTGAAATGAGACTTTTCGGCAATTTCGAGCGGGACAGTTTCCGGGACACGCTTGATCGTAACATCGGCGCCGGCGCTTCTTGCGCCTTCAGCGATTGAGCCTGCCATTGTCTCGATGTGGCCGTAGGACGAGTAGTAGAGAACGAGAACCTTGGTCATTTCGGTAACTCCGTGAGGATGTTGGTGTCGATGAATGCAACATCTGCTTTTTCATCGTTCGATAAAAGCTGCATAATTTTGTCCATTACGTTCGATTTTATCGACCGATTCCATTGTCAAAAATCCGTGTTGCCTTCCGTGAAATTCTCTATATCTTATAACTTATAAGTTAGGGAACAACGGGAGTATATCCGTGACATCGTTAAATTTCTATAGCGGCCATCCACCGATGGATCGCAACAATGACCCATTGTCTGATGCGCAGTTGGAGCATCTCCGCGAGCGTGCAAAATTCGTGCGGCTGGAAACGATCCGGCTGATATCAATCGCTAAAGTGGGGCACTACACGTCAGTGTTCTCATGCGCCGAGATTTTTGCAGCTCTGTACTACGACGTCATGAGGATCAAAAAAGGCGAGCCCGCATGGCCCGACCGCGACCGCTTCCTCATGGGTAAAGGCCACGCCGCCGTCGGGCTTTTCCCGATTTTGGCCGATCTCGGTTACTTCGACCCAAGCTGGCTGGATTCCTACACGCGTCTAGGGAGCCCACTCGGCGACCACCCAGATATGACCAAGGTGCCAGGCGTCGACTTCAGCTCCGGCTCCATCGGACATGCTTTGTCCAACGGCGTCGGAATGCTCCTCGGAGGTCGCTTCCATAAGCGTGACTTCAACGCCTTCGTACTTCTCGGAGACGGAGAGATGCAGGAAGGGCAAGTCTGGGAGGCCGCCTTGTCTGGCTCGAGCCACGGCCTCTCCAATCTGATCGCGATTGTCGACCGCAACGGCTATCAGCTTGATGGAAAGGTTGACGATATCCTTGCTGTCGAACCTCTGGATGAAAAATGGCGAGCGTTTGGATGGGAAGTCCACACCGTCAACGGCCACGACATCCATGCTCTCACCGCTCTACTGCGGCAGGTCAAAGCCGACAAGGGTCGCACGAAACCTTGCTGCATTATCGCGAAGACCGTCAAGGGCAAGGGCATCGATTACATGGAAACCGAACCAGGCTGGCACCTCGGCTTCCTTGGTGCGGAAGACGAAGCGAATGCCCTCGAAACGATCCAAAATACGGTGATCTCATAATGAACCAGCTGATTTCCAAGGACTCGTGGCAGTACCGCGAAGTCAATCGCCGCGCCCCCTCGCTTCCAACTTTTTCCAATGCCCTGATCGAACTCGTGGAAGCCGGTCATCCTGTGATGGCGGGAACCGCAGATCTTCAGTATTCCAACGGTTTGAACGAGTTTGCCCAACGCTTTCCGGAGCGGTTTGTCCAGTTTGGGATCTCTGAACAGAACATGGTCTCCGCTGCAGCGGGTATGGCAACGACGGGTGTTATCCCATACGTGGCCACGTTCGCGTCTTTTCTTGCACTGCTTTGCTGCGAGCAGATCCGAATGGATGTCGCTTATTGCAGACAGCCGGTCCGCCTGATCGGCCATCACACCGGCATTTCGCTCGGTTTTTACGGTACCTCCCATCACGCAACGGAGGACATCGCGATCACGAGAAGCATCGCGAACCTGGCCGTCGTTTCGACAGCGGACGGCCCGGCTCTCGCCGCGGCACTCAAGGCGACCGTCGATTATCCTTTGCCAATCTATTTCCGCATTCACCGCGGACATGACCCAGTGGTTTACGACAACGGCGTCGATTTCCAGCTTGGGAAGGGGATTGTTCACGGCATAGGCAACGACGTTACTATCATCGCGGCCGGGCACCCGGTCCATGGTGCGAAAAAAGCAATGGAAGAGCTCAACGAGGCTGGCTACTCGGTCGGTCTGATTGACATGCATTCCATTAAACCACTCGACGAGGAAGCCATACTGGAGGCATCCGCGCGCTCCAAAATCATCCTCACGGTGGAGGAACACAACATTATCGGCGGTCTCGGTGGCGCGGTAGCTGAAGTCCTTGCTGAAAAGGGTAAAGGCGCTCGTCTCGTTCGCCACGGTATCAGGGACGAGTACAGCCTCATCGCTCCTCCGACCCATCTCTACAGGCACTATCGGCTTGATGCTGCCGGGATTCGCGCTGTCTTGCTCGAGGCCATCGAAGGAGCAAGCGCATGACGAATAACGAGGTTATCGCACGCCGCGCTGAAGCCGTCATTCCCGGCGGTCTTCTCAGCCCCAGCCGACGCCTTGGAGCGCCTATCGCTTTCTCCAGGGCGGACGGGCCTTACCTCTACGACGCCGACG
Organism: Pararhizobium gei; assembly: GCF_029223885.1. Classification (NCBI taxonomy): domain Bacteria; kingdom Pseudomonadati; phylum Pseudomonadota; class Alphaproteobacteria; order Hyphomicrobiales; family Rhizobiaceae; genus Pararhizobium; species Pararhizobium gei. The sequence goes on from NZ_CP119410.1 coordinate 48,589, forward strand.
GCAATCGCTACACAGACTATCACTGCGCGTTCGGTGCAAACGTGCTCGGGCACCGCAACCCGGCAATCTTCAAGGCGATCGCGGGTGTCAACGAGAGTGTCGATTTGATCGGCGCCGGTGTGCTCGAACTGGAGGTCGAGGTCGCCGAGCTCCTTGTAAAGGCCATCCCGTGCGCCGACCAGGTCGCGTTCTGCAGCAGCGGATCGGAAGCCACATACCATGCCCTCCGTCTAGCCCGTGCCTACACGGGGCGAAAACAAATTATCAAGTTCCAGGGCGGCTATCACGGGTGGCACGACTACGTCGCGATGAACGGCCAGTCCAGCCGCCAGATGATCGGCTCGTTCGACCCGATGTCCGACGGAATCCTTTATGACGCGGCTCGATATACGAAGATTTTGCCCTACAACAATGCAACCGCCGTTGAGGACTATATCAGAGCCAACCCCGGCGAGGTTGCCGCGATCATCATCGAACCAATCGCGCACAATATGGGCGCCGTCATTGCACAGAACCAGTTCCTACAGGACCTGCGCAGGATAACGAGCGAAAACGGCGTTGTACTGATATTCGACGAAGTTATTACGGGGTTCCGGCACGCGCTTGGCGGCTACCAGTCGATCGTCGGCATCACCCCCGACCTCGCCACCTTTGGCAAGGCAGCCACTAGCGGCTACCCGATTGGTCTTGTTGCCGGCAGCAGGGACATCATGGAACGTGTCGGGAGAACTGGCGACGGAGCCGTGTTCATGGGTGGCACCTTCAATGGAACACCGTCTTCTCTGTCCGCCGTGAAAGCCACCGTTCAAGAGTTGTCAAAGCCCGGCGTCTACGACCGCCTCTTCGAACTCGGTAGCTACCTCCGGAAGCAGATCGACGAAATTATAGCGCGGCACGGCATCAGAGCGCAGTCGGCGGGCTTTGGCTCGGTCTGGCTCGTTTACTTCTTCGATGGCGAGTTCCGGGAATACGCCGATCTGCTCCGGAACGACAACGATCTCGACATGCGGTTCCGGAGGGCACTGATAGAGGGAAAACAGATTTTCCAGCCGCTTCAGCTCAAACGCCTCTACCTCTCCCTCAGCCACGACGAGACCGTGTTGAACGAGACTCTCGAGCTTATCGACACCACCATGGCCCACCTCGCGCGGTCGGCCGCGGCTTAACTTCCAGAACCTGATCTCAATCAAAAAAGGGGAACCAATGAAACATCGGTTAATTACATTGATGGTCACGGTCGCGTGTTTTGCGACCACGACTCCGACACTTGCCCGCGATCTTACGGTCGTCGGCTTCGGCGGCGCAACGCAGGAGGCGATGCGCGAGACACTCTTCAAGCCTTACGAACAAAAGTCGGGAGCACCACTTCTGGAGGAGTCTTACACAGGAGGCATCGCCAAGGTGAAGGCGATGGTCGAGACTGCAACGACGACATGGGATGTCGTGCAGATGGACGAGAATGAGATGATCTTGGCTTGCGACCAAGGACTTCTCGAAACGTTCGACTGGAAGACATTGCCGAACGCAACAGACATCATTGGACCTGCCAAATCCGACTGCGGGGTTGGCGCGTTCGTCTGGTCGAAGATACTGGCTTACGACGGGGACAAGACCACCGGCGTGACATCCTGGGCAGATTTCTGGGATGTCAAGAAATGGCCTGGGAAGCGAGGCTTGCGCAAGCAGGCGCGGATGACGGTGGAAATCGCACTTCTGGCCGACGGCGTAAAGCCGGAGGATCTGTACAAGGTTTTGGCGACGAAGGAAGGTCAGGATCGCGCCTTCGCCAAGCTCGACCAGTTGAAGCCTAACATCCAGTGGTGGGAAAGCGGTGCCCAGCCGATGGAATGGCTCGCGTCTGGCGAGGTCACCATGACGTCTGCGTATAACGGTCGTGTTATTGCAGCCAATCAGCAGGGCAAGCACTTCCAGATGTTCTGGACCAATCAACTTTACGCTATGGATTTTTGGGCTATTCCTAAGGGCAGCAATACGAAGGCGGCATTTGATATTGTCACCTACATGACAAGCCCCGAGCCTCAAAAAGCATTTGCGGAAAAGATGGTCTATGGCGTCACGAACGCAAAGGCGACCGCCAGTATTTCTGCCGATATAGCCCCTCAACTTCCTACCGCTGAGAAGAACATGGCAGGCGCTGTGGCCCTGAACACCCCATTTTGGGTCGATCACGAAGAGGAGCTGCAACAACGATTCAACCGGTGGGTAGCGCAATGAGGAGGAACCCCATGCCATATCGTAAACTTTTCAGCGGGCTTATGCTGCTCGCATGCCTCGGCGTTACATCCGCGGCGCTGGCGGATTCAGGAAGCCTGACCGTGGTTGGTGCAGGTGGCGTGCTTCAGGACGCGGAGCGAAAAGCCTTTTTCGAACCTTTTGCGAAGTCGTCTGGTGTGAGCGTCACCGAAGACTCTTATTCAGGTCAGATGGCCAAGGTTCGTGCAATGGTGGCCAGCGGGAGCGTTTCCTGGGACGTCATGCAGGTCGAGCAGAACACGCTGCTGTCAGGATGCGCAGAAGGCCTGTTTGAAGAACTCGACTGGACTAGGATAGGAAATCAGGAAGACTTCATTCCTGAAGCTTACAGTGAGTGCGGAGTTGGCGCTTTCGTCTGGTCCATGGTTCCAAGCTATGACAAGTCCAGGCTCGCTGATGGGCCGAAGAACTGGGCAGACTTTTGGAATACTCAGAAATGGCCTGGCAAGCGAGGTTTTAGACAAACTGCCAAGATGACGCTCGAGATCGCTCTGCTTGCAGACGGCGTGCCCGCTAGAGAGGTTTACGATGTTCTGTCGACCAAAGCCGGTCAGGATCGCGCCTTCGCCAAGCTCGATCAGATCAAATCGGACATAATCTGGTGGACGTCTGGAGCGGAGTCGCTGGAGCGTCTGGCGTCTGGTGACGTCGCGGCAACAGCAACCTTTAACGGCCGTGTGTCGGCCGCGAATGCGACGGGTAAAAACTTCGCCCTTCTCTGGGATGGTCAGGTTTATGGCATTGACTACTGGGGCATCGTGAAGGGAAGCGCCAACCGGGAAAACGCTGAAAAATTCATTGCTTTCGCATCCTCCGACACCGCGCAGTCGGCCTTCCCGCAGTATATCACCTACGGAGTGACCAACAAGAAAGCCATCTCAAACGTCAAGCCCGAGCTGGCGAAGGACCTTCCCACCACCGAGGAAAATCTGAAAAACGCTGTCGGCCTCAACACCGAGTTCTGGGCGGACAATGGTGAGGCTCTTGAGGCGAGGTTCGCAACATGGCGGGCTCAGTGACATCCGAATTGGCAGTGCGGCAGTCCTCCGGGGCTGCCGCCGCCCAGCCCGGACGCGCGTTAGCGCTCGCGGCTGGTTTTCGCGCCGACCGAAAAAGGCAGAGAATGATCTCGGTCATGCTGATCGGACCGCTCGTTGCGTTCATCGTCTTCGCATTCGTTCTACCGCTGGGAACCATGCTGTTCTACGCGGTGAACAACCCCGAGGTTCGCAACGCACTGCCGCAAACACTGGAAGTTTTGAAAACATGGGATGGATCAGGTCCTCCACCCCCGGAGGCCTTCGACGCGCTTGTCGCTGACATAAAATCCGATGTTCCACCGAACGTTCTTGCCGAAGCTGGCCGTCGTCTGAACTACGAGATAACTGGCTTCCGCAGCCTCCTTGCCAAGACAGTTCGCAACGTTCGCAACGCCGAAATAACAGTAGCGCAGCAGCACTTATTGGCTATCGACGAACAATGGAATGATCCTGCCTACTGGAGGGTAATCCAGCGGAACGGGTCCGCATTGACAGCATTCTATCTGCTGTCTGCTGTCGATCTTAGACCTGGAGACGAAGGAGGTGCCAAGCTCGCTCCTCGGGAAGAGCGGCTTTTCCTTTCTACGCTGATGAGAACGCTGGTCATCAGCGCTGTCGTAACGCTCATCTGCGTTCTCCTTGCCTATCCAATAGCCAATGCGGTCGTTTCTGTCGGGGGACGATTCTCGGCCATCATGCTGGCTTGCGTTCTGTTGCCGTTCTGGACCTCGCTTTTGGTGAGAACGAGTGCCTGGATCGTGATTCTTCAGAAGGAAGGGATAGTCAATCGCGTGTTACAGGCACTTGGTTTGACGGACGCCCCGCTTGAGCTCGTGTTCAACAGAACCGGCCTTTATATTGCAATGGTCCACATCCTGCTGCCGTTCATGGTGCTACCGCTTATCAGTGTCATGAAGGGTATCTCGCCGACCTTCGTCCGCGCCTCATCATCTCTGGGGGCAGGGCCGTTGACAACATTCCTCAGAGTATATCTCCCGCTTACGCTGCCCGGCGTCGGTGCTGGTTGTCTCCTGACATTCATCATCGCAGCAGGTTATTATGTCACACCGACACTGGTTGGCGGCGCATCGGACCAAATGCTCAGCTATTTTGTCGCCTTCTATGCGAACACGACAATCAACTGGGGCATGTCAGCCGCACTCGGCGTCCTTCTTTTGAGCTGCATTCTGGCGCTGTACATCATTATCGGCAGGATCGTCGGTATCGACCGGATCGTTGGAATGGAGTGAGTCATGCCTGCTAATATCAGACGCTTACAGATTGGGTTTTGTTTTTTCGCGATGGTTTTCCTGATTGGGCCGACCTTCGCAATCATCCCGATCTCTTTCAGTTCGGCGAACTTTCTTTCGTATCCGCTACCCGGCTTCTCGCTGCAGTGGTACTATAAGATATTGCAGCCGCAGCCATGGATGGCTGCGCTGCTGAACAGCCTCATCATCGGCGCGGGCGCGACTGCGGTCGCAACGGTCCTCGGCACTGTGGCAGCTCTCGGTCTCTCAAGAGGACATCTTCCCGCACGATCGACGATTCTCGCCGTCATCATCTCTCCGATGATCGTCCCCGTCGTGATTAGCGGTGTCGGAATGTACTTCTTCTTCGCGAAACTGGGCCTCGTTGCTTCCTTCCTGGGCCTTGTACTGGCTCACGCCGTGCTTGCGGTACCCTTTGTCGTGATCACCGTGACCGCGACACTGAAGAACTTCGATATGAACCTGGTGCGAGCAGCGGCAAGCTTGGGTGCTTCGCCTTTTCACGCATTTCGTACAGTGACACTTCCCCTGATTGCTCCCGGCGTCGTGTCGGGTGCGCTGTTTGCTTTCGTCTTTTCGTTCGATGAGGTGGTCGTTGCCCTATTTATCAGTGGTCCGGGACAGAAAACCCTGCCGCGACAGATGTTTGACGGTCTTAGGGACAATATCGACCCATCTATCCTGGCAATGTCGACGCTGCTCGTCATCATCTCGATCATCCCAATGAGTGGTGGAGCCCTCGTCCAGAAACGCGCGGCCGCTCATGCGAACCCGCAGAATAAGTCGGAGTAATTGGTAAATGATCATCGTAACTGGAGCCACGCACGGGATTGGACGGGCTTGCGTCGAAACGCTTGCAGCAGCAGGAAGACAGGTAGTTGCAACCGGTAGAGACGCTGTCGCTGGCGCAGAACTTGCCGAAGCAAACGCGACTGTCGTTTTTGTCCCGGGTGATGTCACTGAGGAAAATGACTGCAGAAAGGTCGTCGAGTATGCTCTCGAATTGGGTGGTGGAAGTCTTTCAGGTCTCGTCAACAATGCGGGAATGTCAAAACGCATTTCATTCTCTGAGGCAACACAGGCGGACTGGGACGAGGTACTCGCGGTTAATGCGCGCAGCGCGTTCCTCTTCACACGCCACGCTCTAGCGGGCCTAAGGAAGGGGAGGGGCTCGGTTGTAAACATCGCCAGCATCGCCGGCAAGACGGGCGAGGAGGGACTGGCAGTCTATTGCGCATCGAAAGCTGCCGTCATCGGAATGACCGAAGCGCTGGCTCTCGAGTTTGGGGAAGAAGTGCGCTTCAATGCAGTGTGCCCTGGACAGATCGCAACACGAATGATGAACAAGATTATCGCTGATCCACTGAGGAAAAAGCAGCTTGAACTGCGTATTCCGGCGAACCGCTTCGGTACGCCGGAAGAGGTCGCAGACGTGGTTGCATGGCTCCTGTCCGATCACTCCAGCTATGTGAATGGAACGGTCATCACTGTCGACGGCGGTGAAACGGCAGGCTTGCGCACCCCGCGTATTGCTGAAGTTACAAACTGAGAACCAAGTGATCGGGAGCTAAACCAGCTCCCGCTCTTCGAAATATCGCAGAAAGCTTGTTGATGCCCGTGTAATATCATTCTCGATTGCCGCTCGGGCCTTTTTCTTGTTCTTCAACCGAAGAGCTTCCAGGAGGTGCTCATGCTCTTCGGCGCCAACGTAATCGTGTGGGATCTCTCGATAATAGACATTGAGGATGGGTCCCATAGACACCCACATTGTCTCGATTTGCGCGATGAGCATCGGCATTTTTGAAAGGCGATAGACGCCGAAATGGAAAGACCTGTTTGCCGATCGTGCAGCCTCAAAGTCATCAGACTTCTCGCTCGCGACAAAAGCTTCGTGGAAGTTCTTTAGCTGCTCGATGTCCGCTGCTGACACATTCTCTACCGCAAGTTCAGCAGCAAGGCCCTCAAGAGCAGTACGTATCACTTTTATCTGTACATAACGATCTTGACTGAGTTCCGGGACAACGACAAACCGGCCCGAACGGAGTTCGAATGCCTGCTCGCTCACAAGACGCAAGCACGCTTCACGCACAGGGGTGACACTCGTGCCGAGCCTTTCCGCGAGCTCTTGCATCAAAAGCCGCTCGCCGGGAGCAAAACTCCCCACAATCAAACCCTCACGCAGCTTGGTATAAATCCTGGCAGACAGGCTCCCCATCTCCCCCGGCTGCATGTCCATAACACTCATCGTCTCAACTCCTAATCCCTACTGCTTGCATACCTGAACCGGACGCCACGACCAACCACTTATATCTTATAATCCAGCCGTGCACGTTAGATGACGAATTTTATTCCAAATCCAACAAAGCAGTTGTCAACTTCTTCTGATAACTTATAAGTTATAAAACACAAGAACGCTTTGGAGGCTATCGTGCTTAATTCGCTCCGGTCACGCGATATGGCGTACCATTTTCACTCGCAGACCAATCCCCGCCGTCAGGAGGTTGACGGCCCGTTGATGATCACCAAAGGGGAGGGCTGCTATGTCGTCGACGAGCTCGGCAACCGATATCTGGAAGGTATGGGTGGGCTTTGGTGTGCATCGCTCGGCTTCGAGAACGAGCGTCTGGCAGAAGTGGCGGCCAGACAGATGAAGACGCTGGCGACCTACCATACGTTCAATCATCGCTCGAACGATCCTTGCGCGGACGTGGTTGAGCAGATCGCCGAGCTTTCGCCAATTTCAGGGAGCAGGGTATTTCTGGTCAACTCAGGCTCGGAAGCCAATGACACGATGGTCAAGCTGGCCTGGTATTATAACATCGCCCGGGGAAAACCATCCAAACGTAAGATCATCAGCAGAAAGGGCGCCTTCCACGGCAGTACCGTGATGGGAGCAGCTCTCGGCGGCCTGCCGCACATGCACGAGAGCTTCAATCTGCCAGGTCTGAACGTTATCTACGCGGAGAAGCCACACTTCTACAAACACGGTATGCCGGGCGAATCGGAGGAAGCTTACTGCGATCGTCTGATTGCCGACCTGGAGAGCCTGATTACCGCAGAAGGACACGAAACCATAGCCGCAATGATCGCCGAACCGGTCATGGGTGCAGGCGGGGTCGTTACGCCTCCGCCCGGGTATTTCCCACGCATCAGCGAAGTCCTCAAGCGCCATGACATTCTCCTTCTCTCGGACGAGGTGGTCTGCGGCTTCGGACGCAGTGGCAACTGGTTCGGATGCGAGAGCTTCGGTTTCGTACCCGAAATGATGTCCATCGCGAAGGGCCTGTCCTCGGGTTATGTCCCTATCGCCGCAGCAGTGATCGGAGATCACGTTTACCAAACAATAGCTGACGAGGCCGATCGCATTGGGGTTTTCGGACACGGTTTCACGTATTCGGGTCACCCCGTAACGGCGGCTGTGGCCGCCGAGGTGCTCCGTACATACCGTGAAATGGATATCCCCGCGCGTTCCCGGGAACTAGGCCGTTATCTTTTCGAGAAGCTTGAGACCTCGATCGCTGGCAGCCCCTTTGTAGGTGAAATTCGCGGCGCAGGCTTTCTCGCCGGGATCGAGCTCGTAGCCGACAAGTCGACGAGGACCGCGTTTGAGCCAGCCCTCAAAGTTGGCGCATTTGTCGAGCGTCGTTGCCGCGCACACGGCGTCATGATCCGGAACATGGGCGATGTGATTTCCGTCTGCCCGCCATTCATCATGACAACACCACAGATCGACGAGCTTGTGGGCGGTATTTCCGCGGCGCTCGAAGACGCTGTTTCTGAATTCAAGAATTGAGCGTGTACGATGGATGAACTTGCAAAACTCGATCTCTGCGCCCAGGCGGCGCTCGTCAAGGCAGGGCAGGTGACTGCCGAAGAGCTTCTGGAGGGCGCCATAAGGCGGTCCGAAAAGACAAACCCGCAACTGAACGCCATCATCCGGCCTCTGCATGAGGAGGCTCGCAGGGAAGCGCGGGGCGCAGATAAGAGCAGCGTTTTTGCGGGCGCTCCCTTCCTCGTCAAAGACCTGTATTGCCACATGGCAGGCGTGCCAACCACGGGTGCTTCGGAGATCACACGGGATTTTGTGCCGGACCACGACAGCGAACTGATGCGCAGGTACCGCAAAGCTGGGCTCAGTACGTTCGGCAAGACCAATCTCTGCGAGTTCGGTACCCTCGGGACCACAGAGCCGAAAATCTTCGGAGCCACCCGCAATCCATGGGACATTTCACGGTCAAGCGGCGGATCGAGCGGCGGCGCTGGGGCCGCCGTGGCTGCTGGCATCGTCCCCGCAGCCCATGGCGGTGACGGAGCGGGCTCGATTCGAATTCCGGCGTCATGCTGTGGCTTATTTGGTCTAAAGCCGTCGCGTGGAAGGATCACACTCGGCCCGGATCTGGGGGACAGTACAGGTGGGATCGTGAATGAACATGTTCTATCGGTGAGCGTCCGTGACAGCGCCGCTCTCCTAGATGCGACCCGAGGGACTTTGGCTGGAGACCCCTATACGGCTCCCACCCCGGAGCTCAGCTATATCGACGTGTTGCGATCAAGGCCGCGCCGGCTCAGGATTGCGGTGACCACCACCTCGCTGCTCGACACATATGTAGATCCGGAGTGCGCAAAGGCGACGATCGAAACCGCACGTCTTTGCGAAAGCCTGGGACATGAGGTGGTCGAAGCCACCCCGCAGCTGGATGGCGATACCTACCGCACTTACTACAAGCGGTTCTGGGCAATGACCGCCACCAGGGCCATCACGGCTCTGGCCAGAAGCAGGAATGTCAGGCCCGAAAGCCTAGCGACCGGTGTCGAGCCCTTCAACCAATACCTGTACAGCGTTGGCTCGAAGGTCACGGCGGCCGATTATTTGGTAGACCTCAATTGGTTTCATGGTGTCGGCCGGACCATCGCGAACTTCCTCGGCGACTTCGATCTCTGGCTGACACCGACACTCGGCTCTCCTCCGCCTTTGCTCGGGCACTTCGATGCGGACATTCACGGCGGTGAGGAAGTCATGGAGCGGTTCCTCCAGTTCCTATCGTTCACCACATTCGCCAATATGGCCGGTCTGCCGTCCATGAGCGTGCCTCTGTACTGGACACCGGCTGGACTCCCGGTCGGCACACAATTTACGGGTCGCTTCAACGACGAGGAAACACTGTTTCAACTTGCCGCTCAGCTTGAGGAAGCTCGCCCGTGGTCGGGCAGACGGCCTCCGGTCCATGCAACGGCATAAGCGCATCATAAAAAGGGGAACCGCTATGTCATCTTCAACGTATGTGGAATTCATCAATGTCGATAAAAGCTATGACGGGCGAAACCTCGTCGTGGACAGCCTCAACCTCTCCATCTCCCAAGGCGAGTTTCTGACAATGCTTGGACCATCGGGCTCGGGCAAGACGACGAGTCTGATGATGCTCGCGGGGTTCGAGGCTCCCAGCGGCGGCCACATCCGCATCGCTGGTCGCTCATTGGCATCCGTGCCACCGCATCGCCGGAACATCGGGATGGTGTTCCAGAATTATGCCCTCTTCCCGCACATGACCGTTGCGGAAAACCTGGACTATCCCTTGCGCGTCCGCAAGCTATCCAAAGCCGAACGTAATGATCGTGTCCGCAAGGTTCTGGATGTGGTGCAGATGGGAGCTTTTGCCGAACGAAAGCCCGCGCAGCTTTCGGGCGGGCAGCAGCAGCGGATTGCACTCGCTCGGGCGATCGTTTTCGAGCCAGACGTAGTCCTTATGGATGAGCCGCTCGGCGCTCTGGACAAGAACTTGCGCGAGCATCTCCAGCTGGAAATAAAACACCTTCACGAGCGTCTCGGGATTACCGTGGTCTATGTCACCCACGACCAGTCGGAGGCCTTGACGATGTCCGACCGTGTTGCGGTGTTCAACGCTGGGAAGATCGAACAACTGGCTCCGCCAGCTGAACTTTACGAGCGTCCCGCTACTCCCTTCGTTGCAGGCTTCATCGGGGAGAACAACCGCCTTGCGGGTGAGATTTCCGGGCGGAACGGTGATGAATATGTCGTCCAAACAGAAACCGGTCACAGAATGATCGTTCGAAGCCAAATGGACTTCTCAGAATGCCAACGGGTCATGATATCTGTCCGACCCGAACGGGTGCGGCTCGATACCGCTGAGGCGTGCCTCAACACCTTTAGCGGGACTGTCGAGGAGGTGATCTATCTTGGCGACCACAAGCGCGTCCATGTCAGGGTCAGCGAGGCTTCCACGCTCATTGCAAAGCTCCCCAATGCAGGCACCAACATCGACATCAAGCCGTCTCAGGCGTTGTCCCTCGGATGGGACAGTGGCGATGCGGTACTGATCCCGGCTTGAACTTCAGGACAGACTATTATGGTTGTCTTCCGGGATCTCCACCTTCGCAACCCTAAACTGATGCGTGATCGAGCCTTCGTGGCAGGGAACTGGGTCGAAGCAACGTGGGCTGATCGTATTTCCGTGACCGATCCCTTTGATGGGAGCGCTATCGCAGACCGACCGTCATCGCTGGCGGGCGCTGGAGCGAACTGGGTGGAAATTTTTTCGAGCCAACCGTCATGACGGGCGTTACCCAGGAGATGAAGGTGGCGAAGGAAGAGACATTTGCTCCGCTGGCTCTCCTGATCGCGTTTCGCACCGAGGTCATCGCCATGGCCAACAACACGGAATACGGGCTGGCGTCCTATTTCTTCACCGGGAATTATGCGCGCATATGGAGGGTGGCTGAGGCACTTGAGGCAGGCATGGTCGGTGTCAACACCGGGCTAATCGGAAGCGAGTCAGCTCCGTTCGGAGGGGTGAAGCAGTCCGGTCTCGGGAGAGAAGGATCAACGTACGGGATCAACGAATACCTGGAGATCAAATACGTTTGCGTCGCCGGGATAGGGTGGGCTGGCCTAAGATGAAGGTCGTCTATTCCCACCTCCACAGGTTACACGTTCCAGGTGACGTGGTCGAGAACGGCGTACCTCGTCCAAGCCGCGACGTCCCCGAACGACTGGATGTTCTCCTGCGAGCTGTCAGGCAAGCGGGCCTTGAAGTTGTAGGCGCATCAGACCATGGCCTTGAAGCGCTTGCCACTGTGCACTCGACCGAATACCTGTCTTTTCTGGCATGCGCTCACAGCGAATGGCAAAGAGATGGCTTGCCTGGTTCCGTTGTGCCCGCAGCCTTTGAGACGCGACGTGAGACCTATCGGGTTAACTGGCCGCTCATTGCCAAGGCGGGTTTTCATCTGCGTGATCAAATAACACCCGTGGACGAGGGGACCTGGGACGCTGCTTACTGGGCAGCTCAAACAGCTGTTACTGCAGCGGATCTCGTCGTAAAAGGAGAACGTCAGGTCTACGCTCTTTGCCGTCCATCAGGTCACCACGCCGGGCCAGACTATGGCGGAGGTGCAACCTATTTGAACAACGCCGCAATTGCCGCTCGGCGACTGGCTGCGGAGGGAATGCGCGTTGCCATCGTCGATTTGGATGTCCACCATGGGAATGGCACGCAGGACATATTCTGGAACGATGCGAGTATCTTTTTTGCCTCCATCCACCGCAGCCCGGCAGGCTATTACCCCCACTTCACGGGTTTTCGTGAAGAGGTGGGTGGTATGTCTGCCGAAGGTGCCAACATGAACCACCCCTTAGACAAAGACGCGGGCGACAAGGAGTACCTTGTCGGCGTCGAGGGCATCTTGACCGCAGCGCTTGAACACAACCCCGCGGCTGTGGTCGTGTCGCTTGGTTTTGATGCACTCGCGAGCGATCCAGCGAAGGGGCTGGCCGTGACCGAAGAGACATTTGAAAAAGTAGGTAGGCTGATTGGAGATGTCTCGCTGCCCGTCCTACTGGTGCAGGAGGGCGGCTACGACCTGAAGAGGTTGCAGCATGTAGCGGCTCGCTTTCTTGATGGCTTCTGTTCGCCTCGTTAGCGGCCGTCGCGTTTGATTGAGGAACCAACGGCGGCGGGGACAATGTAGCGGTCGTACATATTGCTCAACGCCGCAAAAACAGACGTCCCCTTTTCGGCGCCTAACTTGCAGAGGCGACACGATCATTCGATGAAATCGAACAACATAATCTAAATTATCCAAATTCCAGAGCATGCGGGGAACGCCTATGTTGCCTCAATGAAACGACCAGTCTCCACAGATGGGAGGCAGCGAAGGAATGCACCATGCAAACTCCAGCAGTAGAATTCGGGCTCGATACCTTTGGCGATGTTACCTACGACAGCACGGGCCGACCGGAGCCACACGCGACCGTAGTTCGAAATGTTATAGAGGAAGCGAAGCTCGCGGATGAACTCGGCATCGACTTCTTCGGCGTTGGCGAACACCATAGAGAAGACTTCGCGGTGTCTTCGCCTGAAACCGTTCTGGCAGCGATTGCGGGAGTGACATCCCGGATCAAGCTTGGCTCCGCAGTTACGGTCTTGAGTTCGGACGATCCGATCAGAGTCTTTCAACGCTTCTCGACACTGGATGCCGTTTCCAACGGACGCGCCGAAGCGATTTTGGGACGGGGCTCTTTTACCGAGTCATTCCCCCTGTTCGGGCTTTCGCTGGATGACTACGAGACACTATTCCAGGAAAAGCTAGACCTGTTTTCAAAGCTGCTTGAACAGAAGCCGGTGACGTGGTCAGGCGACACGCGGCCTCCACTAAAGGATCAGAGTGTATTTCCTCCCGTCCAGAACGGGAAGCTCAAGACCTGGATCGGTGTTGGCGGTAGTCCGAACTCGGTCATTCGGGCGGCGCAGTACGCGCTACCCTTGATGTTGGCAATCATTGGCGGCAGCCCTTACCGCTTCAAGCCTTACGTCGACCTCTATCGGGAGGCGACACACAAGCTCGCCAAAGAACAGCAGCCTATAGGTATCCATTCTCCAGGATATGTAGCCGCGACAGATGCAAGGGCTCGAGACGAGTTCTGGCCGCATTACCGGGTCATGCGCGACAGGATCGGGAAGGAGCGGGGTTGGGGACCCGTTACCATGGATGAGTTCGTATCTGAAATCGATAACGGTTCGCTGTATGTCGGTTCCCCCGAAACAGTCGCGGCAAAGCTCGCTCCGGTAATCTTCACTCTAGGCATCCAGCGTTTCCAGCTCAAGTACAGCGCAGGAACTCTGCCGCACAAGGATCTGATGACGAGTATTAGGTTTTTCGGCGAGGTAGTTGTTCCCACGGTTAAAGCCGCTCTGGGGGATCGGAAAGCAGCTTAGCTCTCTCGAACCCGCATGCACATTGTCGCGGAAATCCATGCGCAGCGGACGGAGGAGGTTTGCGGGTTTACCCGTCCAACCTGCTCTGGTTTGGAGAGGCGAAACCGACAACATGCCTGTGACAGCCGCTGTGACCTGAGAAAACGATAAGCGAAAAAACGCCTTGATAAATAACTTATAAGATATAAGTTCTACTTCCAGACGCCAAAGGCGCAAGGGAACTAATTCAGAACCGGGAGCTTGTTATGCAGAAACTGTCGCGTCTTTCCTCAGTAGCAACAGTCATTGGACTCTTGCTTTCCACCCAGCCTGTGCACGCCAAGGACTGGTGGCCGTTCAAGATTGCAGCTGCAAAAAACGGCGACCTCAAGAAGGTCGAGCAAATTGAGTATACGCCGCTCCTGAAAGCAGAAAAGGCTTGGAACCTCTGCGTCCTGTATCCTCATATGCAAGACAGCTATTGGGTGTCCGTGAACTACGGACTTATCGAGGAGGCGAAGCGCCTCGGCGTGAAGGTGAGTGCATTCCAGGCTGGTGGTTACACAGCCCTCCCGAAGCAGATTGCCCAGTACGATGACTGCCTCGCGGCAGGTGCCGACGCGATCCTCATCGCCCCCATTTCTGAAGCGGGGCTCGCCTCGAAGATCAATGAGGGAATGAAAAAGGGGATCGTAAACATTGCTGTTGCAAACCCGATCCTTGAAACTCCGATTACCGCCCGCATCACCCCTGATACCTACCAGAAAGGCCTGCAGACGGGCGAATTCCTCAAGAAGCACCTCGGTGAGAATAAAGGGGCCGCCGTCGGCTTCCCCGGACCGCAAGGCAGCGGATGGGCGGAGAGCTATATGGCTGGTTTCCGCGATGCTTTGAAAACTGGCAACATTCAGCTTCTGGCCGAGCAATATGGCGAGGCCAGCGTGCCGGCACAGCTAAGGCTGGTGGAGGACGCCCTCCAGACCTACGCCGATATCAATGTGATCTGGGGGGGAGCGCCCACGGCCGAAGCAGCTGTCGGAGCGGTCGCAGATACCGGAAGGGAAGACGTGACAATCATGGCTTCTTACGAAAACCAGACGATGCTCAAAGCGGTCGCGGATGGGAAAGTCGTTGGCTTCGCCTCCGAGTTTCCTGTCATGATGGGAAAGATCAGCGTCGACCTGGCCGTTCGAGCCCTGGAGAAGAAGCCTTATGAGAAAGTCCTACTTGTGGCGCCCGGTATCGTAACGAAGGACAATATTGCGACCTTCGATACCACCCAGATATTCGCCCCTGAGGGTACAAAACCTGAATTCTCTGTGAAGTGAAGCTCCCGTAGGCGGACTAGCCGCCTACGGTTCTCAACTTTGGAAACGCAGATGTTGTTAGGTCAGAATCTCGGAAAACGGTTCGGGGGCGCTGTTGCGCTTGAAGCCGTCGATTTCGAACTGCGGAGCGGCGAAGTCCATGCGCTGCTCGGTGAAAATGGAGCGGGTAAGTCGACGCTCATCAACCTCTTGGTCGGCACATTCCCCCCGACAACAGGTTCGATTGAGCTGCAAGGAAAGAGCCATGCTTCGATGTCTCCGAACATGGCGAACGAGCTCGGCGTGGCGGCCGTGTTCCAGGAATTCAGCCTGCCCCCTGATCTGACAGTGCTCGAGAGCCTGTTCCTGGGACGTGAGAAGCGCCGGGGATTTTTACTGGATCGCCGAGGCATGAGAAGCGAAGCAGAGCAGTTGTTACAGCAACTTTCCTTCGATATCGATCTCGACCAACAGGTCTTAAGCCTTACGCGCGCTCAGAAGCAGATGGTGGAGATAGCAAAGGCCCTACGGACCAGTCCCCGTGTCCTGATATTGGACGAACCGACGGCATCTCTTACTGACGGAGAGGCGGGAAAGCTGTTTGACGCCATCGCCCAGCTCAAGATGGGCGGCGTCGGAATCATCTACGTCTCGCACCGCATGTCCGAAATCCGCAATCTGTCTGATCGGGTTACTGTTCTACGCGGCGGTCGCAGGATCGGCACAGTCAATACAGCGGACGTGTCGGACCAAGAACTGATCGAGATGATGGTAGGCCGCCCTATGGAGCAGCTGTTCCCGGTGATCAGCTCCGCTCCCGGATCAGTAGCCGTTCAGGTAAGTGACTTATCTACCGCTGACGGCACGGTCAGACACGCCTCCTTCACCGCTAGAGCGGGCGAGGTGGTCGGTCTAGCGGGGCTGGTGGGCTGTGGGCGAAGCGAGCTCTGCCGCGCTATCTTCGGTCTCACCTCTATAACAGGAGGCTCGATCGAAGTACTTGGGAAGAAGATAGGCCAGCAGCATCCCTCTTCAATGCTCGACCGCGGCCTTTGCTATTTTCCACCAGACAGGGGAGCGGAGGGTCTGGCACTCTCGCGGCCAGTTCGGGAGAACGTGACAATGAGCTCCCTGGACCTCACCTCCTTGAAGGCAGGCCCTTTTCTAGACATCCTGCGCGAGCGACGGGTCGTTAGAGGACCTTTGCAGGAGTTGAAGCTTAGGCCACTTTCGCCGGAGAGCCCGGTGTCGACGTTTTCCGGCGGCAACCAGCAGAAGGCAATGCTCGCTCGCGGGCTGATCAAAGAATACGAGGTTTACGTATTCGATGAGCCGACAGTCGGCATCGACGTCGGAGCCAAATCCGATGTGTATCAGCTTATCAAGAGGCTGGTCGAACGAGGGGCGTGCGTGATCCTATCGACGTCCGAACTCCCTGAACTCATCAACCTGTCTTCCAGGATTTACGTGATGCACCAGAGCTCAGTCGTTGCGGAGCTTCACGGAGAGGGAATGACCGAGGCTGCCGTGCTTTCCCACTATTTTGGGAACTCGGCAGAGGAAAGGAAACTCCAGTGACAAGCATAGCTGTTTCGGGAATGCCGAATGGGCGCGGTAGGAGCAGGCGCGACAGGTTCATCGCCCAGGGAGGAATTGTCCTGACGTTCCTCGTTGTCGCGGCGGTGGGGACATACTTGTTGGAGCCGAGGTTCATCAACCGCCTCAATATCCTCAACCTTCTTAGAAACTTCTCGTTTCTCCTGCTTCCGGCACTCGCCCAGATGGTCGTGATGACCACAGGGGGATTCGATCTTTCGGTGGGTGCGATGGTCGCAATTTCCTCGGTTCTGACCGCCACCGTAATGCTGTACCTGTCGTCATTCGCTCCAGACATGCCGGTAGCAGTGTCATTGACCGCTCTGGCAGCATGCCTTCTCGCTGGCGGGCTGGTGGGCTTGGTGAACGGCGTCCTTATCGCGGTGTGGAAGCTGTCACCTTTCATGGTGACACTTGCCACGGCTTCCATGATTACAGGGACGACGCTTTACTACACCCAGGGCATACCGATTTATGGTGTCCTGCAGCAGTTCTCCGACGGCGTTGGACGGGGCCAGATCGGAGGAATACCCGTCGTTGTCGTAATCACACTCGCCGTAACCGTCTGCCTTGTGATTATGCAGCGTCAGACAGCCTTCGGTCGGCATCTCTACGCGGTGGGTAGCGATTTTCGGTCGGCACGGCTTTCCGGAGTCGGCACGATACGCACCACACTCGCTGCCTATATGATCTCCAGCACCCTGGCGGCGATAACCGGATACCTTATGACGGCGCGCCTTGGCTCCGGGCAGGGCACGATCGGAGCCACGCTTGCTCTCGAGACGATCGCCGCCGCGGTTATAGGAGGTGTGTCCTTGCGCGGCGGTGTCGGGCGGGCCGAACTGGTGGCGGTCGCGGCGCTCTTTCTCGCAGTCACCAACAACGCCATGAACCTCCTCAAGATCGACAGTCGTTTCCAAACGCTGATGCTGGGCGTCATCCTGATCGCCGCGCTGTGGACCGAACGATCCCTCATAAGGAAGAAGTGATGGCGGAATTGGCTCTCCCTGAAAACCGTTCCTTCGACAAGGCCAAGCTGCGGACATGGACGCTGCCTGCTGCAGTAATTGCTGTGTTCGTCGGCTTCTCGATCGTCGAGCCCCGCGTGTTCTCGCAGGCGAACATCTTCAATATAGTCACACAAACAAGCTACCTGGCCATATTCGCAATGGCGCAGACGGTCGTGATCGTAACTCGGGGATTTGATCTCTCGCTCGGCTTCGCAGTTTCGCTCGTCAGTGTCCTCTCTGCCATTGTAATGGTCGCGGTGGGCGAGCCCACCTTATACCAACCGTCAGTGAGCATGACTCTGAAGGGGATTCCCAGCAGCCAACGAATCTGAATCTGTGATGCAAACTGGAGGTTTGTGATGGGTTCAGCGATTTCTTTGCGATCGGACTTCGACGGAGCCAGGTTGCGGCTTCTGGCTCGGCAGACACGCGATGCCGATCAGGCACGGCGGCTTCTGGCACTTGCATCGATCTATGATGGCGGCTCACGCGCCGATGCCGCCCGGCTTGGCAGTGTGACGGTTCAGATCGTGCGCGACTGGGTGGTGCGCTTCAATGAACGCGGTCCCGCCGGCCTTATCAACGGCAAGGCCCCGGGCAAACCTTCTCTCCTGAACGATGAACAGCGAACGGCTTTGGCGCAAGCCATAGAGCGCGGACCGACCCCGTATCTGGATGGAGTCGTTCGCTGGCGTCTGTGTGATCTGGCGCAATGGATTTGGGAAGAGTTCCGCATCTCGGTGAGCGAGGAGACCCTGGGCCGCGAAGTGCGTGCCATGGGCTATCGCAAGCTCTCGGCTCGCCCAAGACATCATGCGCAGGATGCCGAGGCGGCCGAGGCATTTAAAAAAACTTCCCCGCCGCTGTGGCAGAAATCGCCGCAGGTCCCGCCAAGGGCAAAGTAATCGAAATCTGGTTCCAGGACGAAGCCCGGATAGGCCAGAAGAACAAGATCACGCGTCGTTGGGCCAAGCGGGGCTCAAGGCCGTCCGCGCCGCACGACCAGCGAACCCGATCGGCCTATATCTTCGGTGCCATCTGTCCCAAGCACGGCAAGGCCGCCGCTCTCGTCATGCCGTGGTGCGACACCCATGCCATGAACCAGCACCTGATCGAGATATCCCGCAACGTCGCCGTTCATGCACACGCCGTCCTCATCATGGATCAGGCCGGATGGCACATGTCCAACAATCTCGTCGTTCCAGAAAACATCACCATCCTGCCACTGCCGCCCAAATCGCCCGAGTTGAACCCGGTCGAAAACATCTGGCAGTTCATGAGGGACAACTGGCTCTCAAACCGAGTCTTCAAATCCTACGAGGATATCGTCGACCACTGCTGCTACGCTTGGAGAACCCTCCAGCAACGACCATGGAAGATCATGTCAATCGGCCGACGCAAATGGGCGCAAGGGTTCTAATCAGTGACGGTTGGTATTAGCGATAGCCGCCGGCATATTTACCGGCCTTGTTGTGGCTGTGATTATAGGCATGGCAAACGGTGTGCTGATTGCAGGAATCGGAATAAACCCGCTCGTGACGACGCTCGGCGTCGCCAACATAGTTTTATCCCTCGCCTCAACAGTAAGCGGAGGCTTTCCGGTCAGCGGTTTCACTCTTCAATTCAGTCAGTTGTTTGCCCAAAGCTCGTTCCTAGGGCTTCCCGTTCCGGTGGTCGTCGCGGCTGTGGTTTTCGCGGGATTGTCCGTGTTGATGAATTTGACCTCATTCGGACGCAGCCTCTATATAATTGGGGCCAACCCCAAAGCCGCCGTGGTCGCCGGGATCAGGAGTGGTCCCGTCGTTGCGGCGGCCTACTGCCTGTGCGGAATGCTCGTCGGGCTCGGCGCTTTGATGCTGACAGCGCGAACTGGCTCGGGTGAACCGAACCTGGGAGGCAACCTCACCCTGGAATCCATCGCGGCCGCTGTAGTCGGAGGCGTGAAGCTCTCCGGCGGCGAGGGCGGCGTTGGAGCCGCAGTCCTTGGCGCGCTGTTTGTCACCGTGCTGTCGAACGGAATGAACCTTACTCAGGTAGACGGCTATCTCCAGCAGATCTGCCTCGGCGCGATCATCATCATTGCCCTGGTCACCAGCCGTGGCCACAGCAGACATTAATAGAGGAAGCTATGGGATATCAGGTTTGTATCGATATCGGCGGGACTTTCACCGACTGCCTTGTGTCAGATAAGAATGGCGAGATCTCGATTTTTAAGTCGCCCACCACGCCGGGCGAGTTCGAGAAAGGGTTCATCAATGTCCTGAACGTGGCCGCCGAAGGTTATGGCCTCGCGCCTGACGCCTTCCTCAAAGATATCGACCTTATCGTCCACGGGTCCACCGTTTCGACCAACGCTCTGGTCGAGAAGAAGACGGTGAAGGTAGGGTTGATCCTGACAGCCGGACACCAGGACATCCTCGTGCTGCGCGAAGGTCCGCGAAAAGGAGCCTTCCAGTGGAAACTCAATTATCCTGAGCCTTACGTACCGCGGCATTTGACTAGGACAGTGACCGAGAGGATCGATGCCCGGGGTCGCGTCCTCACAAGCCTGCTCGAAGACGACGTTTTGCGCGCCGCTTCCGATTTCAAGGCTTCCGCCGTCGAGGCGGTCGCCGTCGGGCTCCTTTGGTCCGTGGTCAACAGCCAGCACGAGCTGAAGGTCCGGGAAATCCTTGAGCGTGAACTGCCGGGAGTTCCTGTAACCCTGAGCCATGAGATCAATCCGATGCCGCGGGAATACAAACGCGTGATCGCGGCCGCCATCGACGCCTCGATCAATCCCATCGTTCGCACCTATATCGAGCGGCTCAAGATGGCACTAGACGAGGCGCAGTTCGCAGGGGAGTTGCTTCTGGCGAACTGCGTGGGCGGGATGATGCCGGTGCCAGAGATGATCCGGAAGCCTATCTATAGCGTCATGTCCGGGCCGACACTCGCACCGATGGCGGCGCTGGCTTTATCATCCGAGCCCGACATAATCGTCGGCGACATGGGCGGTACCACGTTTGACGTTTCCGCTCTGCGAAGCCACCAGATCATCGTTACGCCAGATTCCATGATCCACGACGACTCTCTGGGCATTCCCAAGGTGGACGTAAGGTCCGTCGGCGCTGGAGGTGGTTCTATCGCTTCGGTCGATGCTGGAGGGATGCTTCATGTCGGCCCTCATAGCGCAGGCGCTCGACCGGGCCCTGCCTGCTATCAACGGGGAGGCATGAAACCCACGGTAACGGATGCGAACGTCGTCCTCGGTATCATCGATCCCGACTACTTCCTCGGCGGAAAGATGAAGCTAAGCAAGGAGCGGGCGGAGCAAGCACTGGCGGAAGTCGCCGCGCCTCTAGGTCTGTCGATCGAGGAATCGGCATTCGCGATCTATACCACAAGCAATCACAACATGGTCGCCGCGATCGAAGAGATCACGGTGCGTGAGGGCATCAACCCGCGTGATAGCTTCTTCGTCTGCGGTGGCGGCGCAACGGCGATACACATTGCAGACATGGCCGATATCCTCGGCCTCAAAAGATATATGATACCAAGATTCATGGCGGGATTGAGCGCATTCGGCGGACTCATTTCTGATATCCGGAGAGAGGATACCGCCGTCCTACTTACTTCCAGCGCGACGTTTGACGCTGAAGGTGTCACTGACGCTCTCGGAGGGCTCCTCAAAGCAGGCCGTCAATTCCTTGCCGAAGCAGGGGTGTCGCCGGAGAACCAGCGCTTCGAGTTCGCCTTCCTTGGACGATACGAGTACCAGTCATTCGAAATCGAGGTGCCATTTGTTCCAAAAGACCGCGCGGTAACGCCAGGCCAGCTTCAACGTCTTGTGGAGGATTTCCACCGAATGCACGAGCGCATCTATTCGATTAGGTCGGATGGTGACGTGGTCGAGTTCACCGGATGGAAACTCAGGTCCATCGGCAAGCGCGACGGCCAGGATATCTGGCTTAACCACAAAGTGCCTCGTCAGATAGAAACCGTCACGGCCGCAGGTTCCCGAGCCGTTTACAGTCATTCGCTCGGTCGCCGCGAAGAAATCCCGGTATTCAAGCTCTCGTCTCTCGGCTGCGGGGCCGCGGTTGATGGCCCCTGCGTCATCGATGCGGACACATTCACCGCCTTCCTCAAGAGGAGCCATCGCGCAACGATCGACGACTACGGGAATGTCGTCGTAACGGTCGAATGACCGCAGGAGAACCACATGAATACTGTCGCGAAGTTCGAAGCCGAGCATATGAATCGTCGGGTGGACCCATTCATAATGTCGGTTCTCAAGAGCCGTTTCGAAGCGATCGTGCGCGAGATGACACTCGTGGTGATGCGCGCCAGCCGCTCGGCCGTGATCAAAAATGCCCGCGATTTCAGCTGCGCCATCCTCACCTACGACCATCGCCTGGTTTCTGTCGAGGACGCGCTGCCGATCCATGTGATGTCCATGGACATGGCGACGCGCCCGATCACCCGGTTCTTTGACGACATCAAGCCGGGCGACATCTTCTTCAATAACTGCCCTTTCACGGGCGGCACCCATCACGCCGACCTTATAGTGGCAATGCCTGTCTTCTATGACGGCGAGCCGCTCTTCTGGATGATCGCTCTCTCGCATCACGCGGACACCGGAGCGCCTGTGCCCTCTACATATCTGCCTTTCGCCAAGAGCATATTCGAAGAGGGCATTCATTTTCCGTGTGTGCGTGTGGCAGAGAATTACGTCGAGAAGGCCGATATCCTTCGGATCGGCAGCACGAGAAATAGAGTGCCGGAACTTTGGCTGGGCGATGTCCGTGCGCAGATCGGCGCTTGCCGCACGGGCGAAAAGCGGATTGCGGAACTGGTTGGTAAGTATGGCAGGGACGTCGTGACGGACTTTGTTGAAGACTGGTTCGATTATGGTGCTCGGTGCGCGAAGGCGGCGATCGCAAAACTTCCGGCCGGGAGCTACACTTATGAAACCCGGCACGATCCAGTACCTGGAGTGGCGGAAGATGGAATTCCAGTCAGGATCACGGTGACGGTCGATCCCCAAGCCGGAGAAATCGTCGTGGACGCCCGCGACAATATCGACAACGTGCCTGGCGGCCTCAATCTCTCGGAGAACACAGCAACAGGGTCCTGCCGTATCGGAGTTTTCAACAATCTTGATGAGTCTGTTCCTCACAATGAAGGAGCAAAGTCACAGATAAAGGTGCTCCTGAGGGAAGGGAGCGTGGTTGGCAAGCCTTCGCCGCAGGTAGGTACATCGGTCGCGACCACCAACGTCAATGACCGCCTTATGATGGCGGGAAACTGTGTATTCTCCGAGATGGGTGCGCCGTATGGCCAAGCGGAAGGCGGGTCCCATCTTCCGGCAGGCATCGGTGTCATCTCGGGTCGCGACCCCTTCAAAGGCGGTCGGTCTTACGTGAACCAGATATTCGTCGGCTACGCAGGCGGTGGAGCGCGCAGCGAGTACGATGGCTGGCTTACCTATTGCGGCCCTGCCAACGCGGGTCTGATCCAGTTAGACTCGGTCGAGGTGGACGAGTCGATGTATCCAATCATTATCGAGAGCCGAGGTGTTGTTGCAGACAGCCAAGGATACGGCCAATTCGAAGGCGCTCCTGCAGTTGGTGGCGTCTTTTATCCACTGGAGCACGACATGACGATCGTATATGCTGCGGATGGAACGACGTTTCCCCCTAAGGGCGTGCTAGGTGGTCGAAATGGGGGAGCAAGCTCAAGTTGGAAGATTACTTCCACGGGTCATACCGCCGACCTACCTGCCTTCGCGGAAGTGGTGATCGAAAACGGGGCAAAGATCGCCTTCAGAGCTTGCGGCGGGGGCGGCTACGGTAGTCCGCTTGATCGCGATCGGGTGAGGGTTTTAGAAACCGTAAACCGTGGATGGCTATCGCCTGAGAAAGCCAAAGAGGTATATGGAGTAGGGGTACGATTGACGTCGCAGCCCGGCCTGTTTGAGCTGATAACTTAGTGGCAATCTCGTTACTTTCACGGACCATGGTATCAACCGTGAGACGACGACGGAACCGTAAAAATCGGCTGCGAACATGCCTGGTCAGCAGCCGGCTTCCATGACGGTTTCGGGAAGCCATTGGAAACACCCATGTTCCACCCAAGGAAGCGCCAGCAAGCACCATGCCGCCGCGCTGAGGCAACGTGATCCGCCTTCGATGTGCAAGGCGCGTCAGGCCAGATGGCGGGCATTTCGACAGGTGGCTTCTCCACATTTCAAATCATTCTTGGAGAAACAGGCAACCTTCGTAGAGGCTTAATCTACCGGTCGCATTCGGTCAGTCGCTAAGTTTCTCTCGTGTCCAAAGCGCAATCGGCGCAAGCGAGAGGAAAGCAAAATGTCGAAGGTTTGGTTTATCACTGGTGCAGCCCGCGGTATCGGCAAGGAAGTGGCACGTGCGGCGTTGGCTGCCGGAGATAAGGTTGTCATCACTGGCCGCAATGTCGAGCAGCTCACGAAGGCATACAAGGGCGATGACGATGTTTTGGCTCTTCAGCTCGATGTATCGAACGAAGAACAAGCCGCAACTGCAGTCGACGCTGCTGTGGCCTATTTCGGCCGCATCGACGTTCTTCTGAACAATGCCGGCTTCGGCCAACTCGGACTATTCGAAGAAATCGGCTCCGCTGCAATCGTCAACCAGTTCAACACCAACGTGTTCGGTCTCCTCAACGTGACCCGCGCGGTGCTCCCCGTCATGCGCAAACAGCGCGGCGGCCACATCCTCAATGTATCATCGATTGGCGGGTCCGTTGGCTTTGCGGGTTCTACAGTCTACTGCGCCACGAAATATGCTGTCGAAGGGTTCTCTGAATCGCTCGCGCTTGAGGTTGCCGACTTCGGCATCAAGGTCTCGATCGTAGCGCCCGGCTTCGTCCGTACGGACTTTCTCGACAGTTCATCGGTTCGTTACGGTGACAAGACGATCGATGACTACGCCGAAGTCTCCGCCAATATCCGCGCCACCTACGACAGCTACAGCCACAAACAAGCTGGCGACCCCAAGAAACTGGCGAGCGCGATCGTGACGCTTGCCAATCAGAACGAGCCTCCGGTGCGCCTGCTCACGGGATCGGACGCTATCGCCATGGCAAGGGAGAAAATCGGGAAGGTCGATCAGGAAATCGATCGTTGGCAGGATCTCTCCGCTTCCACGGACATCATTGAATAAGGATGGTCACGAGGAGACCGGCGCTCCTGCCGGTCCCTCCTTAAAGTTTGAACTGATGTATAAAAGTCAGAAGATAGCAGCACTGATCGGACAAAATACCGGGATGGACGGCGTCTTCTCGACCATCCTGCCCGGCGTTTTCCTGCTGCGCGCCTCACGTCCGACGGCCCCGATACACACCATCTATGAGCCGAGCCTTTGTTTCGTCGCTCAGGGCCGTAAGCAGGTGTCCGCTGGTTCCCTGAATTATACCTACGAACCGGGGGCGGCGCTTGCAGTTTCCGTCGCGTTGCCTGTGCGTGGGCAAGTGTTGGAGGCTTCCCCTTTAGAGCCCTTTCTGTGTTTGCGCATTGAGTTGAGGCAGGAAACTTTCGCTGGACTTCGCGGCATTAGCACAAGCCAGTCTGACGCTAACTGTCTTCACCCAGGAATGGGTATCGTTCCGTCCTCCATCTCTCTGGAAGACGCACTTGTCCGGACATTGCAGCTTCTCGCAGAACCGCGAGAAGCTAGGGTGCTTTGGCCCCTGTTGGAAAAAGAAATCAGCTATCATCTGCTGTCGGAATGCTCGAGCCCTGTCCTCAGGCAACTATCACTGCCAGCGCGCCGATTTCAGCACATTACGCGGGCTGCCGGCTACCTGCGCCGACATTTCCGCAAAAGCGATGCGCCAAAAGACCTCTCCATTTGGGCTGGCGCTCGGACCATGACCCTCGATCGTGATTTCAGACTTGTGACAGGAATGAACGTTGCTGGCTACGTGCGCACCCTGCGTCTGCAGGAGTCCCGGCGACTGCTGATGTTGGGTATTCAGGATCCATGCGAGCTCGCAAGGAGCACGGGTTACTTCGACGCATCTACCTTTCTACAGGACTACAGCACAACGTTCCATTCGACGCCCGTTATGGATGCCGAGCATTGGCGTCACACTTCCAGACCCGCTGGAGAAGAGTGATCAGACTTGCTCTCCTTCACGTAGTCGATCCACGCTCTGAAAGCAGGCGAGACCTGCCGGCGGCTTGGGTAGAACAGGCTAAAACCGGGCAGGGACCGTACCCAATCCGGCAGCACTTTTACCAAGGTGCCCGCCGCAAGGTCACCCGTCACCTGAGACTCGAACAAAAAGGCGAGCCCGAGGCCGTCCAAGGCCGCCGCGCGGATTGCTTCGCCGCTGTCCAGCACAAGCGGCCCGTCTCCTCGAAACTCAAATCGCGCATTGTCTTTTTCAAGGGGCCATCGGAAGATTCTGCCAGAGGTCGCAAACCGGTAGTTGATGCATCGGTGGGATTGCAGGTCAGCTGGCGTTGACGGCAGGCTCTCGAAGCTCGCCAGATATCCCGGGCTCCCAACAATAGCGGCTGGCGACGTTGAAGACAAACCAACCGCTACCATGTCTTTTTCGACCAGCGAACCAAAGCGAATACCGCCGTCAAAACTTGCCGAGATGACATCAGTCAGGCCATCGTTGACGGAAACCTCCATGCTGACGTGCGGATACCTGGCGACAAACCCGGATAGCCTCGGGCGTATGAGCATATCATAGGCGACCTGCACGGTCGTCAGCCGGATTGTCCCGGCTACGTGAGAACGCATATCCTGCAGACCCTGGAGTTCGGCCTCGATTCCGCGCAATGCCGGTTGCAGGGTCGCAAGAAGCCGTGTGCCGGCCTCCGTGGGCGACACATTCCCCGGACCTGTTGCGCTGGATGTACTCCCGCTCCAACACAAAGGCGGTTGAGATAAAGGCTAGCCATATGGTCCAAATGTCTCAGACCAAGCGGGTAGCGGACATGATCATGGAGGCGGTGAGAGCAGTAGAATAACAGGAAAGAGCAGGCGGGCCGGAAAGCCGCCTGTTCTACCTTTAATGTTCGCGCCTCAACACCATGCCCGCATGGTAGAGGACATCATCGATGAAATCACCGTCTGCCGTGAAACCCGTATCGTCGACATAATCGATGTGGTCTCCGGTAATGCGGTAGCTACCCTGGTAAGCGCTTTTCCTCTTTCCACGCGCTTCATCATATCTACCATTAGGTAGAAGCTCATGACGGATGTAACCGTCTTCCGTGACCCACATGCCGACGTAAGGATGTTCGTTCTTGATCACGGTGTTCTCCATGTGTTGATTTTCCGTCGTTGCAACCTCATTCGAAAATGCATGGTGGCTTGCGAGGATCAGGATCGAACCAAGGAGGATCGACGCAGCTATCACTGCGCGTCGTTCATCTCGGCGCATAAGCTTGCTCCGTAGTCATTGCCAGATAATGGAGATCAAGCACGCCGTGGATCATGGTGGGGACGGCATCCACGAACTGTCTCATGTGAGGCGTTTCGAAATGTGCGTCCAGATCCTGCTTGCTGCGCCAGTTCTCGTAGACGCACCAGACGTCAGGCTCGTCGAGCGAACGATGGACATCATAATTGATGCAGCCTGGCTCGCTACGGCTTGGCTCGGCCAGCCGATTGAGCCAATCGCCGAGCACATCGGCGCTTCCCTGCTTTGCTCGCATGAAAGCTATGTTTGTAAGTTTCGTCATGGTTCTCTCCTCATCGTTTTTGAAAGGCAGCCAAATGGCTGTCCATGAGACAAACATGCACGACCTCGGCACGAAGGCGGTAGAACGCTTCTCTGCGCGGCTTGCCCGATTCTATAGGTTCCATAAATGGAGAAGCCGCCCGAAGACGGCTCAGAAGTTCGAGAACCTATTGCCAACTCGTGGCGGGCATCGCCTTCATTTTTTCCACATCCTTCTTCGGCGAAAGGCCAAACATCCGGGCGTATTCGCGCGAAAACTGGGAGGGGCTTTCATATCCAACCGAGAAACCAGCGGATGCGGCATCCAGCGCCTGAGCGATCATCAGTCGCCGTGCCTCCTGCAGTCGCACCTGCTTCTGATATTGAAGGGGGCTCATCGCCGTGACCGTTTTGAAATGCTGATGGAACGACGAAACGCTCATATGGACCTGAGCGGCAACTTCCTCAATCTTCAAGGCCCGATCGTACTGGGTCTTGATGATCGCGATGGCCTTGTTGATCTGACTAAGCTTGCTCTCGGCCATTGCGATCTGACGGAGACGGTCGCCCTGCTCGCCAAGGAGCAGCCTGTAAAGGATCTCGCGCTCTGCAAGCGGCGCCAGAACGGCCCGGTCGCTTTCACGTCCGCTTTCCAGCAGCTCTGCAAGCCTGACGACCGCGTCAAGAAGTTGCGCTGGCACGTCACTGACCGCGATCCCTCGCTGGGGCTCCTCGTTTCGAAGCCCACCGGGCACGGCCGCGGTGATGACGTCTGCAATGGCGGCGGGTTGAAGATCGAGTCGCAAGCAGAGGTACGGGATTTCAGGCGAAGCCTCAAGAATTTGACCGGCGATAGGAAGATCGACACTGACGATGAGAAATTTCATTGGCTCATATAGATAAGCCTGATCGGCCAGCGTGGTTTGCTTGCGGCCTTGCGCGACGAAACAAACCGCCGGCTTGTGCAAGATTGGAACCGCCTCTGTCGGCGTGACTGAACGTAAGATATGGACCCGCGGGACATCTGTCTCAGTGACACCGTCGTTTCGGCAGTTGTCGGCCAGAATGCGCGCGAGACGTTCGATCATCTATGTTCCTAAAATCGTTTGATAATGTCACACAAAAATAGCCGCGAAATTCGCGGCTATCAATCTATTTCATCCTAACTTGATTTCCCAGGATGAGCGCCGATTACCGGCTGTTCTGCGAGTTGGGGAACTCTTAGCCCGACGCGGCACTTCCGTTCCCAATCGCGGATCCCCGACGAGCAGGCCCAGGCGCGAAACGCCGAGATCTGCCAGATGCTCGTCGGGGAGGCGGTCAAGCTCCTTCTTCAACCTTTTTATGCGGTAGGACCGGACTATATTGGCAAAGAATTCCATCTCTTTCTCCTCTCGTGTCGTTTGATGGTTGAGTAATCCCACAAGCTTTGAGAGAGGCGGTATCACGATGCCATAAGGGAATTGCACGATCCTACGAACCTGAACGGCTGTCCCGTCTCAGCAGCGGTTTCAGTCCCTCAGTAGGTTGAGCGCGACCAGTGCCTGCCCGAAATGTTGAAGTGAACCGGAGGCTTTGAAACTGCCAAGGTCGGACGGCGCAAAGCCCAAACGAGCGATCAGATCTGCTACCTTCTTACTGGCCTCTGGAAAGTTTCCCGACAGAAAGAGAACGCGCTTTCCGCTCGCTTTCACCGGATCGGCAGCCAGTACAGCGGCCGGGAGGGTGTTGAACGCTTTCACGAGCTGAGCGCCAGGGAAGAGATCGGAGACGATTTCCGAAGACAGCCGGCCACCAAGTTCACGTGGTTTGAAAGCAGGAAAGTCGATAGCGTTCGTCGCGTCCACGATGGTGTGGCCATCCCAGACCGCTTTTTTGCCAGCGACTTCCGGTACCGCATCATAAGGCACGGCCAGAATAAGAACGTCGGATTGAAGAGCCTGATCGAGTTCGACGGCCTTCACCGTGCTGCCGAACTTGTCGGTGACAGGCTGAAGCGAGCCCGGACCGCGTGTGTTGGCGATAACGGCGTCAACGCCTGCAGCATGGAAGCGTTCAGCAAGTGCAGAGCCGATCGCACCAGAACCGATGATTGCATAGGTAGTCATTGTATTTCTCCTTGATTAGATGGGGTTTCAGTTGAAGTTGTCGGGGAGGGGAATGAACTCGTCGTCGCCCGGCACGCCGGGGAATTGTCGTTCGCGCCACTGGTCGGCAGCATGGCGAATGCGCTCCTGATCCGTGGCCACGAAATTCCAGCGGATGAACCGCTTTTCAGGAAGCGGCTCGCCTCCGAAGGCAAGAAACCGGGCTGGCTGGTTCGCCTTTACAACGATCTCCGCGCCCGGCTTGAACACGATAAGACGATCCGGCCCGTAGGTACCGTCCTGCCCGATGATCTCGATCGCACCGCTGACGACGAAGATCGCTCGCTCGATATGCTCCCCGTCAATCCTGTAGCGTGCTCCAGCCTGAAGCTGGATCTCTGCGGAGAAGAGGTCAGAGAAGGTGCTGGCAGGTGAGCGCCGTCCGTGCAGGGTGCCGGCGAGAAGCTTCATATCGATGCCCTCACCATTGATCGTTGGCAGTTCATGGGCGCCGAGGTGCTGAAAAAGCGGTGCAGTCTCTTCCGATTGCTTGGGAAGAGCGATCCAGCTCTGCAGGCCCGTGAGCTTGCCCCCATCCTTGCGGATATGTTCCGGGGTCCGCTCGGAGTGAACAATGCCGGAACCGGCGACCATCAGATTGACTTCCCCGGGGCTGATCGACTGTACGTAGCTCTCGCTGTCACGATGCAGCAACTCACCTTCGAGAAGGTAGGTGAGTGTTGAGAGACCGATATGCGGGTGGGGGCGGGTATCAATCCCCTCGCCAGCACCGAACCGCACTGGCCCGAAACTGTCGAGGAATATGAAGGGCCCGACCATCTGGCGCATGGCCGCAGGCAGCGCCCGGCGAACGGAGAAGCCTCCGAGGTCACGGGTCGAGGGCAGGATAACCTGCTCGATGTCAGCGTTAGACAAATAGGACATTGTCAGCTCCAGCGGTTGAATTCGATGGATTGAAGGTAGGCCCCCTAGACGTTTCGGAAAACTCAGATAATTTCGGCGAAAATGATCGAGGAATTAGAAATGTCAGACCCCGGCCAGCCGACGCTGGATCAGCTTAAAGTCTTCATCACCGTTGTTGAGACGGGGAGCTTCGCGGCGGCTTCCAGGAAGCTCAACCGTGCGACTTCTGTGATCAGCTACACGATCGCCAACCTCGAAACGCAATTGGGTGTCACGCTCTTCGATCGGCTTTCGACGAAGAAGCCGCAACTGACTTTGGAGGGGAGGACGGTCCTTGCCGAAGCCAAGAGCGTCGCCCATGGCATCGACAATCTTCGGGCTAAAGTAAAAAGCATGCTCCGCGGCGTGGAGCCGGAGGTGCACCTTGCGCTCGACGTCATGCTTCCTGCCGCCCGCGTCATGGACGCTCTGAAAGCGTTTCGAAAAGAATTTCCGAGCGTATCTCTTCGGCTTTACGTCGAAGCCTTGGGCGCGGTAACGCAGATCGTGCTTAACCGAACCGCCGCGATAGGCATCAGTGGCCCACTCGATGTCGAGATCGCGGGCTTGGAACGCATAGGGGTTGGCTTTGTAAAACTTATCCCTGTCGCGTCCCCGGACCACCCTCTTGCTGGCGGGTCGCATCCACCGGGCGCAGCGCGGGGCCATATCCAGCTAGTCCTGACAGACAGATCGCCTCTGACCCAAGGCCACGAGTTTGCTGTCGTCGGAAACCATACCTGGCGGCTCGCCGATCTGGGCGCCAAGCATATGCTGCTCAAGGAGGGTATCGGTTGGGGCAATATGCCAGAGCCGATGGTGAGAGACGACATAGAATCAGGTCGCCTCGTGCAACTGGATCTTCCGGACTGCAAAGGCGGTCCATATCGCCTTCAGGCCGTCTACCGCACCGATACACCGCCAGGACCAGCCGCACGTTTTCTGATCGACCACTTTCAGAGCCAGGACATCGATGATCCGATCGCGGCCGGCTAAACAAATGCAGGATCAGGCAAGGCGCGCATCAACGATCTACCGACCGTTTATTATCATGGATATTCAACACTTGGTCAGTGGCCCGACGGTTCGTATTGGTTCAAGACCAGATAACTTTTCGGGAAGGCATTGGGTCTCGCGGATTTCAAGTGCTAGGCATATTCCGAGAATACCGGTTCGCAATTATCTCCCGGAATCTCTTCACGACCTTTCGAAATCCCAGGTAGCCCGGATGGAGTTCATTTGCCCAGTCCGCCGCCTTTAGTAGGCCTTGTGTTTTTATAAGGTGAAAGTTGTTTCCGGCATCGACCTCTAGTGATTCAAGCATACTCTCAAATTGAAGGAGTGCCTCTTTAACAATCCTGGTTCCATCTTGCAGTGACCAGCCACACAAATCCAGCGACGGCTTCAGCCATGGGCCCGCACAGGAAGGATGCACCCCGTTTGGAATCGCCAAACCATAAGAGTGACCATAGATCGGAACGCCAGGAGCATATCGGTTTCGAAGCTCAAAAAGAGTTGAATAGGACGCCTCGACACTGCCAAGAATCTTCTTAAATCTGTTGATATTTAAACCTTTCGACGTTCCATCGTTGAAGTCCAAAAAGTTGCAAAATTGATCGCCGGCGACATCGTTACCCCCTGCTGAAAACAGAATTGCATCTGGTTTCCCTCCAACCCAGTTTGCTCGGTTCCGAAGAGCGCTAATTGCGCGCTGTTGCTTGGGTAAGGACATTGCGTCGGTCGATGCATCACCGCGGTGTGCGAGATTTAGAATCTTAAATGGCATGGCGCCGTATTGTTCAAGTTGGGCGACAATATCCGTTTTTTGTAGCACCGGACCATTATTAAGTAGCGGATAATCGAACCACGAGTCGCCGAGTGCAAGGAGTATTAGAGGCCGCTTAGGCGTGATAGCAGATGGTAAGGTTTGCCTTGCTTCATGTGCAGCTGAATAATTTGACACGATCGACTGATGGAGGCGCGTCCTTTCTGCCAGTTCAAACTCTATGGTGCTGTTCAGTCTTGCGGGCGTTAAGCCTAGCTCTTGCAAAGCGGCCTCCTTCTCGTAATTTTCAAATATAGCCATATCTGATACCAATGCCCGATGAAATCGACTCACGGGATTCCGTTTTCGAGCAAATCAGGATTCAACATGGCGGAAGGAGATTTCGCCATGGGAACGGCCCTCAATATCCGTCAGGATTACACTGCTTGTGACCTGCGTCAGCTTGCCAGAAAGAGCCTGGACGCTAACTGGTCCCGCCGATTGCTTGCTTTATCAGTGATTTACGAAGGCGGTTCTCGGAGCCAGGCCGCCTCTATTGGCGGGGTCGGTTTGCAGATCATCCGCGATTGGGTCGAGCGCTTCAACCGAGACGGTCCAGACGGCCTGAAGAGTGGAAAGGCCAAGGGCCGTGAGCCGTTGCTGAACGACAAGCAGCGCAAGGCGCTCGTCGAGGCGGTAGAAAAAGGCCCCGTTCCCTATCTTGATGGCGTGGTGCGCTGGAGGCTCGTCGATCTTGTGCAATGGCTTTGGCAGGAACACCGTATCTCGGTGAGCCGTCAGACGCTTGGGCGCGAACTGCATGCGATGGGCTATCGCAAACTCACGGCCCGGCCAACGCATCATGCGCAAGATAGCCAGGCGATTGAGGAATTTAAAAAAACTTCCCCGCCGCTGTGGCAGAAATTGCTGCCGGAGCAGCCCGAGGAAAGCGAGTAGAGATTTGGTTCCAGGACGAGGCCCGGATCGGACAGAAGAACAAGATAACGCGCCGCTGGGCCAGGCGCGGAACGCGGCCTTCAGCACCGCATGATCAACGCACTAGGTCGGCCTACATCTTCGGGGCGATTTGTCCGAAGCTCGGCAAAGCGGCGGCTCTTGTTATGCCGTGGTGCGACACCCACGCGATGACACAGCATCTTGCCGAAATCTCCCGCCATGTCGACGAGAACGCGCACGCCATCCTCATCATGGATCAGGCGGGCTGGCACATGTCCAACAACCTCGTTGTGCCCGGAAACATCAGCATTCTGCCGCTGCCGCCGAAATCCCCGGAACTGAACCCGGTTGAAAACCTCTGGCAGTTCATGCGCCAGAACTGGCTCTCAAACCGGGTCTTCAAATCATACGACGACATCGTCGACCATTGCTGCGACGCTTGGCGGAGACTCGAAAACCAGCCTTGGCGCATCATGTCCGTCGGTCACCGCAAATGGGCGCATGAATTCTAATCATTGAGCGTTGGTATTACAAGATAATTTCTTCCACATATGCATGTATTGTCTGCTGTGTTTCGGATCCATTTCACTCGGCCTTGTAAAAAAAGCAGCTCATGTGCCGAGAAGCGGAATCGGCTAAAACTCAACGTCAAGCGCCGGAAAACTCGCGTTTGCCGGTGGTGATTTGTCACCACATTCGGCGTCGTCAATGACTGCCCCTCCGTTGTCACTGAAGATTTCGGCCTCGTGATCGTTCCAGACAACGACCGCTTCGGGGGTCATTCCCGAAAAATCCGCATCAGGTCCGGCCGTCGCTTTATCGCTCTTTCCATCCCACCAGAACAGTTTCGGAGCGGGAACGCCACCGTCTGGTTCGGAGCCGGCGACAATCAGATAACGGTCTCCAACACGCGCAATATCCCGGATTCCCCGTCCCGTTGCGCCGGTCCCGTCGGACAGGCCGAGTTTGACGATCCGAGAGACTCTCGCTCGCCTATCCTTTGCGTTCGAAGCGATGAGTTCTGCGGGATTTCCGATCTCCACCAAGATTGCCTCGTCGGCTTGCTCGGTTCTCGGACCTCTGAGACCGATAAGCAGATGTCCGTCCGGGGTGTCGGTCATACCCTCAATATTGAAGCGCACCTTCAAATTTGCCTCGGTCTCATTCAGCGCGAGAGCCAAGTCTTGGCGCAGATTGCGATACACCTTGCCCTCGCTAGAGAGTGTCCCATCAGATTTGATCCGGGTTGCGAAGAGGAGCTTTCTTTTTTTCTTGTCCTCGCCGTCTTTGTTCAGGGAGTGGGAGGTGGTCCAGTAGATGATATCATCGATCCTGGCCGCAGCTTCGATATCCGTTGCGTCGTCACCTAGGTCGTATCGCGAAACGGGCTGAGGCTGCCCGCGTTGATAGATCAAAATTGTCTCGTAGTCGTCGCTGGCGATTGCAACATGAGACTGATCCACCAGAGTCGCAGCAGAGGCCTCGCAGATCTTGTTGTAGTTTCGGCTACTTGCTGCGGCAGGCATGGCCAGACCGCACGATATCAGCATACCAAGAAACATTCGCTCGTAAAATTCCATGCCACTCTCCGGTTAAGTATCGCGGCCGATGCCACGATGCCAGAAGTAAAATGCCAGCTCGGGCAAGGCCGAATAGTGCCAATTCGCACGGCCATGGTTGTTTTCGTGTGCAAATTTAGGGGGACTTCCAATGTAGCAAGAACGACCCTTGTTTCATCTGATCGATAATCTTCGTTGAATACTGGCGGTCTAACGCAGGGCATCCTTCGCTGCGGCCGATCCGGCCGTACTTTTTCGCGAACGCCTCCGAAACGTAATCTGCTCCGTGCATCACAATATAGCGCGAACGAGCACGGGAATTCGTTTCTTCCAGGCCATCGAGACAAAGCGAATAGCCATTCTTGGTTGATTGATAGGTTTCCGCACAACGATAAATGCCGAGAGAGGAAGCATTGGAATCTTCGACATTCGAAAAGACGTTTGCGTATCCATCGTCAGTCGGCCCTTCAGATCCTTTGCCGTGGGCGCAAAGATAGGATTTTGTGTCACGCTCGGCCAAGTCCAAGACAAAAAGCCTCGGTTTACTCGAATGGAGATCGAAATTAACGATGCCCCAATAGCGGGGACGACTTTGTGGGTAGCGTTCGTTGCGAAGCGCGATTAGCCTCTCGATTGCGAACTCGAGATGATGCCTGGCGCCGAGTTCTCGAAGAAGCGCCTCGTCCTCACCATCTGCCATCTCTTCCAGCGATAGAGGAGTGAACGCATTGTCGAAATCAATGGTTGAACTCTGAGCCGTTCCCGATGCAGCAAGCTCTTGACCTTCGTCGTTGTCGGTCAGGCTTTGCATGAGCGCTGTGGCATCTGCCAACGCATTATGAAGATTTTCGATCGCTTTGCCCACACGAGCCTGGGTGTCCGTATCGGCTGAAATTTTCTTTGCCATGCTGTCCTCCGTGCCCGATTTCTACACGGACCAAGCCGCGTGAATATGGTTGGAATGTCCATTATCTCCCGGCCCTAGAACCTGTGTGGCACCGAGAGCGGCGCACTTCCTTCTAAACTCCGTCTGTTCAGGGTGAGCGGAGCAGACATGTCTGCCATTGATGACGTTCACGTCTGCGGTGACCCCGCGGTAATGCCGAGACGCGCGGCTATGTTCGCCACCGCAGAGTTCAGACACGTCGAATGCGAATTCCTCTGCGAGGGAGAGAAGACCCTGCAGCATTCGTGGATCGAGTGCGACCGTGCCGCCTGGTGCCGTTCCATATGAACTACGACTGGCGGAAAGGCCGTTTGCAGTATCCACAATGTTCTGATGAGCTGTTGCATTGTCATCGACACCTGACACGTGAGCGCTTGCAAGCCGGATATTCGGGTTGTTTAGGATTTTCTCCGCAAGAGCCTCGGGACTGGCATCATCGACGCGGCGGCGCGAGGTTTCGGACGCTGACGGAGGTTCCAGTTCGCTCCAGTCAGTGACGATTAACGTGCTCAAGAGAGCATCTTGAACTGAAGGTCCAATATCCGGTTCATGGTCCGTAACGGGAGTGCCGTTCGCAACGATCGGGAGGATCGACAAATCCCAATTCCCGTTCCTGACCTCCCGGCTCAGGTCGTTTGTACGATAGTTGCTTGCCCTGATGACCGGATTAGCATGCAACGACAGCCAAGCATGCCTGACATCCAGATACTGGCGGATCCAGGTTTTCTCTTCTCCGCCGCGGTCGGGTGTTTTTTCAGGAAAACGTTGCCGGAGAAAGCCAAGGATACCGCCGCTATGGATGAAGGAATCATAGATGACGAGGATGGAAAGTGCGCGGTTAAAACCATGATCAGTCGCCCAGCGGAGCGCCGGCTGAAAGTAGCGCTTGTCGAAAAACTGATCCTGAGTTCGGTGCATGACCGGATCCAATCCGGCGGAACGCAATAGCCCCTTGAAGGTGCCGTCATCAACGAGTGGGGTGATACCGATGCGCGTAACGTAGGTGCGCAATGCCGCAGAATACCGCCCGTTGGCCGCCGCATACATGTCGATGAGTTCCCGCAAATTTCCGTACTCGGTCGTCTGCGAACGGCCATAAGTGATCTGCCGGCGCCCGTCAGGTCCGTCGTTGTAGATGCTTATTGCGTCGTACTTGCCATTGACCGTTCCTGTTTCGAACACGTTAATGACGCGTTCGCAAAGTCGTTTTTGGCGATCCGAAAGGACTACCGACGCGACGGCTCTCTCTTCCTGCGCCGATGCACGTGGCGGGTGATCATTGCCTTCGTTATTTGGTTTGCCATCATCCGTTGGCTGGAAGCCGCCGAGCGTATCCACGAGAGCCTTTGCAGTTTCAAGTAAAGTTGTCAGCCGGGCGGAATCTTCGGCTTTTAGAATTGGCTTCACCATCGCCATCTCCCTGGTCCGACCTTTCGCGGCCCGGACACTTTTTGAACGAAACTGGTTTACGAAGTTAGAACCATGCGTAGTCCACGGGTATCGCCACGATCAAGCTAGCCGGTATTGAGTTTTACATTCCCACCATGCGCCGGTTCACTACGTTCCGACTCAGTGAGGCGCGAGATACACGAATTAGAGAAAAGATGGATTTTGAACCGCGGAGCGCTATCGGGCGCCAAGCGGTTATTCACGCAGGGGAACGATACACTTTATCCGATCGTAGTTCATTTCCCTCTCTTTTGACGGGCGAAGTAAACATCAGCTTCTCGTTGCAGTCAATATCGTCCCGCCTCGCCAAATGGGACTGGCGGGGTGCGTTTGTAAAAACCCCTATCTCAAATACAGCACCACCCCCAATGATGTTGACTCCACTTCGCGTTGCATGGACAGTTATGCCGTCCGAGGGTTCGGACGAACTTGTAGCGGGTGGTGAAAAGGCTTGTTGGCAAGATCCTCGCGGGTCATTGTCGAGCGGTTGTCGCGATAGACAAGGCAAGGGAAGTTGAGCGGGCCAGCCATGTCGCGGCTTTGACCGTCCGCTGGCGGCGCGTAGGCCAGCATCAGCGCCGGTGAGGTCGAAGGGAGTGATCTGGCGTTAGCCGGTTCAAGGTGGAGATGCGATCCAGATCGCCTCCCACCCCAAAATTCGGATAAAGAGTCGAGGCCAACGGAGTCTTGCAGGAGTCCAATACTGATCCGGGCCTGTTGCAAGCTTGTAGCCAACCAGGAAAATTTGCGACGGGCTCCTTACACCTAGTGGTTGACGCCCTGCTGTTTCACTGCTGCCCGATCTTGCCGATTGACAGGCGGGTGCCGGCGCCGGCCAGCAGCGCAAGCACGATGTCCTGCACGCTGCCCCAGGTATTATTCGTCATCCACAGCACCAGCACACCCGCGCTCGCGATACCGGCAAGCGCGATAACGTTGGTGATCCAGTCCCAGGCGCGGAGCGAATGAAGCAGAGTTGTCAGCGGCGCGCCGGCAGCTGGCTGAAGCGCGCCATTCGGCCATTTGACTATCAGACCGCTTTCCGCTGCGAGGATTATCGGCACGTTGATCGCCCCATCGGCACTTTCCAGGCCCAAAAGCACGACAAACCTCTCCGATAGTTTCAAGACGTCGTCCAATGTTCCTTCAACGGGCGGATTTGCGGACTTCAGCGCCCTAACGTCCCGCTGAAGCTTTGCCAGCTCGGCCTTGAGGTCATCCGTCGGTGGTGCCTGCAAAGCTCTGGTAATTTCCCTGTCGAGCTTCTCGAGCACGGCCGAGGCAAAGGCGGCAGGCTTTTTCTCCAGAACCGCGGTGGCACCGTTCAACGCCGTCGCGCGGGTCGCGGTGTGTTTGCCGTCACCGCCGGGCTCGATTGGAACGAATGCGCCATTGCGAAGATCGAGCGCGCTATTCCACTCGGCAGGCGCGTCGGTGCCCAAATAACTCGCTGCCGGCGCCAGCTTGGCGGCTATCAGGTCGTAACGACGCGCTGCCTGGTACAGCAAATCGAAATCGGCAAGTTCGGCGCAGAGTGTCTCCAAGGCGGCGGCAACGGCATCGCGGTTCCATTCGATGGCATCCAGCGTGATGCACAGCCGTTGTGCCAAAAGGCCGAAGGTTTCGGTCGCGTTATTCCTGGGTTCCGTGGGCTGCGTGACTGCAATCAGCATTCCGTCTGCCCGCGTGAGCAGTTCGATCCAGGCTTTGTAGTCCCCGACTTTTGCCGTGGTGTCCACGCCAGCAAGAATCTCGGTATCGAGCGCAGTCAGCTCGGAGACAAGCCGCGTAGCCCGCCTCCTGACCGCCGCCTGTTTCGTCGTGTTCGCTAGCGTTTGCGCAGCGTCACGCAGGCGCGCTGTTTCAATGCGATGGACGGCAATTGGCCGTGCGGTGCGCCAGTCGGTCACCGCGGCACCAAGCAGCACGCCCAGGGCGATGACAATGCCTGCAAGCCATGCTGACGCCCGGACATCGACACTGAGCGTCCGTACTGACTGCCCGCCTCCGTTGCCCGGCACGATCACATTGATCGAGTAGCTGCCAGGGGCAACGCCTGACGGCAGTTGCACAGCGAAGACACAAGATTGGTTAGCGGGCAGGGGGCGGGGGCAACGGTCGTCGCTCACCATTGGCTCTGTCTCAGTGGCCGACTGCACTTTGGCATCGGTGGGGCCGAAAAGCAGCTGCCCGACAATCGGCTGACCGATCTCGACAGGCTCGTTCGATGCGTTGTGCGCGGTCAACTGGATCGGATAGGGCTTCGGGGTGAGGAAGTTGAGAAAGCTCAGATCGGCATGCAGCGGCTTGGGCTCCAACAGCAAGCCGTCCGTGACAGCCGTCATAGTGCGGGTAATTCGCACCGGATAGCGCGAGGTCCCCAACTTTCCCGCAGCCTCAATGAAAATCTCGTAGACGCCGGGTTTGGCAAATTCGCCGCTGACTTCGAAGGTTGCGGTCTCGCCTGACATGAGTTTGAACGTGCCGTCCGACGGGGTCGCAAGCGGGTACTTGATCCACTTGGCGTCGACCTTTTCATGTGTGGTTTCGTTTTGAAACTCCTTACCCACCGTTACAAGGACCTCCGCCTCCTCACCCTTGAGCGTAATCGATGCGCGGCCGTTGACGATCGTGGTCTTCGTCGCCGTGGCCGTATCGCTGGTTGCATTGTTGACCTTCTCCACGCCTGCCGCCGGCCCGGAAATGGCCGCGATCAGTATCGTAAAAAAAAGCAATCCGATTCTGGAACTAAACTTCAAGTTCATCGTCCGATCTCTCCCAAAAGCCACGCCATATGAAATTCCGAACTACAATATTGATAATCTAAAAAGTAAATTATGCCAATAAAGCGTGTATTTTTATTTATAGCTCGATTGATAGTTTGTTGATTTATATTATAAATACGATGGGGTAGATTTTTCTGCAATTTCACGTCACGGCTTCGATAGTCAATAGTAGTGCAGAAATAGAGTACCGATGGCGACCGTCGCGCGGATGCCCTTGAAATAGTCGACCGATATTCTTGCCCGGACTGCATGTGCTCTTGACGTAACGCGATTTATGGTAGTAGATTTCTTTAAAGTCAAGGAGCGGGCCGGACCGGCATGAGAGCTGTCTTACATAGGTCGCAAGAGGGCATATGCGGCGTTTGCCGGTGTGTTGCTATTTCCCAATTTATCGCCCCCATGCTTTGTGAGACGAGGACGGGAGTTCGCCGGAAACGGCCGATCGAGCATGACGATTGTTGATATCCTGGGCATGGTTGAGCTTGCACAAGGACCGGTCGCGGAGGGGCTTGACGTTCGGGTTCGCTTTGAGGACACAACGATGATGGACGGCCCGTCGATCGTGATCGCCGAGACCATGGTGCGGCTGGCGCCAGGCGCAGCGGCGTCCGCTCGGTTCAGGCTGGCTGTGCCCGCCGGCAGACTCGACACACGGCGGCATTATACGCTCTCGGCGCGCGGCAGGCGTGCAGGTTCGTCCGATTTTCGGGACTTCGGCACCGTCCAATCCTATTCATGGCGTGCTGGCGTCGACACTTTGTACCATCTTACGATCGAGACGTTCACGGGCGACCAGCAGAATCCGAGCGAACTTCGGCCTTCTGAATAAGATCACGCGGGTAACCGGGCAGCGCAGTCCATCGGCTGCTGATTTTTGCGACCAGTATCATGCACTAGCAACGAAATTCAGAGGAGGACGGCATGGCTGACGGCGAACAGACTGGCGGGAACGAAATCAAGACCACTTTCATGTTGGTGGGAGACAAGCTGCGCCCGGTACAGTATACGGTGGTGGACGGCCTGGCAGTGGTCGAGGGGTGCATCGTCATCGGCACGCCGGAAGAGGCGGAAGCCAATCTCAAAGCGGTGCAGGATCAGCCGGGCCTGTTGCGCGCCGATGTACAAGCTCAGGGGGTGGCCATAAAGGGCAAGGCCTTTCGCTGGGACAAAGGCAAGCTGATATACGAGATCGATCCTGCGCTACCCCATCCCGAACGTGTCGAGCAGGCGATGGATCACTGGCGCCAAAACACCGCGATCACGTTCGAGAAGCGAGATCCTGCCAACGCCGAGCATAAGAACTATGTACGCTTCGTCCCCGGCACCGGCTGCCGCTCGGCGGTAGGCAGGCGGGGCGGCATGCAGCAACTGGTGCTCGGCCCGGAATGCACTAAGGGCAACGTCATTCACGAGATCGGCCACGCGCTGGGGCTCTTTCACGAGCAGAGCCGTGGCGACCGCGATGCCCATATCCGAATCCGTTTCGACCGCATCCAGGAAGGGATGGAGCATAATTTCACCCAGCATATAGACGACGGCATTGATGTCGAGGCCTATGACTTTGGCTCGATCATGCATTATCCGCTCAATGCGTTCTCGGTCGACGGCAAGCCGACTATCGAGTTGGTTCATGACTTTCCCGGCGTGGTCGGCCAGCGCGAGAAGTTGAGCGAAGGCGATCGTGCCACCATCAAGAAGCTCTACAAATGACGCTGGTTTTCGACCGTACCGCCGATCTCGCGGGGAAACCGCAGACCCATGTCTTTCTCGTCGGCGTCAGCGAATACACGCATCTTCCCGGCATCGACGAGCCGCCGGACGCGGCAAGCTTCGGGCTACAGCGTCTCGCGTCCCCGGCGCTGAGTGCCTGGGAGGTCTGCCGCTGGCTCGCCGCGCATGCCGATACGCTGTATCGGCCACTGGGCTCGATCCGGTTACTGATGTCGCCGGCGCCCGACGAAGTGGCGAAACTCATGCCGATCACCGCGCCAAGGGGCGTGCAGATGACCAATACTCAAGGCGAGCGTATCACCGCGCCCGACGGAACCAATATCAGCGCCGCCAACGTCGAGCAGGCCGACTGGGCTCATTTCGTGACGGAGGCCTGGGCATGGCGGCGCGCTGCCGCGCCTCATCGCGACAGCGTCACCATGTTTTATTATTCCGGCCATGGGCTCGAACGTTCCGGCGATACGCTCATCACCCTTGCTGATTTCACCGATCCGGCGGGCGGTGGCAAGCTGCAGCGCTGCTGCGAGGTGAAGTCTAATTTCGTGCTCGGCATGGCGCCCACCAACGATGAATTCAGCAATATCGCGCGGAGCCAGTTCTATTTCATCGACGCATGCCGTGAACCGTTGCTCGAACCGGTTGCCATCACTGCGAATACCGCTTCGGTGTGGGAGACGATGGCGGGCAAGGACGACCGGACCACGCCGATCTTCCTCGCCACCTATGCGGGCCTGCGCGCCTTGGCCATCCGGGGCCAGGCGACCGATTTCTGTGCCGGCCTGCTCAAGGCGCTGGACACGGGTTCGGACAATTGCGACGTGCAGGACGCGCAGGGACGCTGGCCGGTCGATAGCGTCTCGCTGAGCGCCGCCCTCGAGAACTACTTCGGATGGATGGGCACGGGACAATTCGCGCCGACAACGGGAACCGTGTTCGGACGCCCGAGACTATGCTGGCTGGCCGATCCACCGGTCGTAGACTTCCGCGTCCTGGTGCGCCCGGATGCGGCAATCCCGGCTACTGAAATTCTCCTGACCAATCAGAACACTGGCTTCGAGAAGCGCATCGCCGCATCAACCGCCGACCACCCGTATCCAGTCAATGTGCCAGCCGGCGTCTACAGCCTCCTTCCGACTGCGAGTGGCGCCAAACGCCCCCCCGTTTTTCAGCTCGTCAACCAGCTCATGTTGGAATGGCCGGTCACGATAGGTTGAGCGCCATGGCAAAGAAAAAACTCTTCCTCACGGTGCCGAAGGCCTTCGAGAACGCGCGTGCCCAGGTGTCGATCCTTGCACACGACCTGACAGTCGTGCGCTCAACGACGCTAAGAGAAGCCGCCGGCGGTATAGAGCTGGAGCCTGGTGTCTATGCCGCGCGTGCCGTGCTGGCTGATGGAAATGTTCTCCAGGCCGCTTTCAAACTGTACAAGACCACGAAGCAGGAAGTGGTCGAACTTGTCGCCATGCCAACCTCCCAGTCCGGCTTGCACGCGGTTTCGTCACGTGTGTTCGCGACAAGCAGCGCAGCCCGCAATAGTCTCGCCCTGGAGGGCGTCGCCGCCTCTTATGCGCCGGGATCGAGCGCACTTGTTGAGGCCGATATGACTTCCGAGTCTGTTGCGTCGGTCGAGGCGCCAAGCTTGTCGCTGGTGAACCTCGGACTGGAAGGCGTGGTTTCAGAGAGCGCGGAACCGGTGACGCTGGATCCGGCAGGCAAGGTCCAGATGTCGGCGCAGGCTGGCATCCGATTCGTAAAGGCGCATTATCAGACGGGCGACCTGCTCGTGGCCGTGCCGACCAGCCATGGCGAGTCGGCAACTCTGAGCTTCACGCCGGGCGATCCGGACGTTCATGTCGACCTGGAAGATGACGATGCCGACCTGCTGCTCGCCTATCTAGGCACGCGCCAACTCGAGCAGCTCTCGCAGCTCATCGGCGGCTACTGGGAGAGGTCCCGCGATCTGTTGGAGGGTAAGAGGATACGCCCGGTGGCCGCCGCGGTTGGCGCCTATGTGTCGGTTCTTGTCGGCTCTCCGGACCTCAGCGAGGCGGACTGCCTGTCCGAAGACAACTGGCTAAACAGATGGACCAACAACCTTTTCAAGGACTTTCCCTGGCTGGTGGATGGATTGTGCATCCGAGCAGAGATTCTGGCTCGGCGCGGGGAGCATGAAGAGGCGATCAGGCTGTTCTGCATGTTGTCGGAACGTGGTTTGCCGATGTTCACCTTTGGCTTCCGTTTCGCGATCGATCGCCTCGGTGGCTATCGCAACGCTGCCGAGAAAGGACTGCTTCGACAAGACCATCTGGCATCGATCGAAGCCGTGTTGACGCCGTTGAAGCGGCTCGCGGCCACGGTCGATTTTCGCAGGCCGGTGTTGAGTT
Organism: Pararhizobium gei; assembly: GCF_029223885.1. Lineage (NCBI taxonomy): Bacteria > Pseudomonadati > Pseudomonadota > Alphaproteobacteria > Hyphomicrobiales > Rhizobiaceae > Pararhizobium > Pararhizobium gei. Next base: position 92,631 of record NZ_CP119410.1, read on the forward strand.
TCTGGCACGCGGCTCCCACTCATCAGCGGGAAGAGGAGCGGCAACTGCCTGTCCCGTCCATCCGCACGACAGCAACCACAGCGGTGATATCACAAATCACGAGGAGCCAACCAATGGACGAGGCAGTCGAGCGGCAGCGCCGGAAGAATGCGCGAACCACACGTAACGAGGAATTCGTGCAGCGCCTGTTTGCCAGGCATCCAGATGCCAGCGCCCACTATAAAGCCGAACTGGAATCCGCGTCTTTGGAGAGCGATGTAGCGCTTGAGTCGGTCGCCTCCGCCGCGCCCGCGACGACCGGGCGCGAGCTCATGCTGGAGACGATCGTACGCAAGGAGCGCCCGGTACTGTTCGTCAGGGACGACTGGCTGGACATCGAGAACGTCACGACATTTGGTCTTGAAGCGGAAGAACTGGTACGCGACCTCAACGCGCGGCGCAATATACTGAAGCCGCTGATGCCGCTGGTCGGGCGCATTGACGTCACTTCCTTTCCGGGTGCCGAATTCCTGGGTACCGCCTGGTTTGTCGATGTCGATATCGTCGTCACTAACCGCCACGTTGCCGAGTTGATTGCCCGCTGGGACGGACGTCGTTACGCCTTCAGCCGCGGGATCGGAGGAACGATTACCGCCTCGGTCAACACGCTGCACGAATTCGATGACCTTGCGGGCGACGCCGCGCGCAGTTTCGCTGTCGAGGAGGTGCTCTACATCGAGCGCGATCCGGCGGTCGATATTGCCTTCCTCAAAGTGCGCCGGCGCACCGATGGCGCGCGTCTCGACCGAATTACGATCGCATCGTCCGACGCCGAACCCGACACATCCGTGGTCACCGTCGGCTATCCAGCGCGCGCATCCAAGCGCGTCATCCCGGACCAGGACCTGATGGAACAACTCTATCGCGGACGCTTCGACATCAAACGCGCGGCGCCGGGCCTCGCAATGCCGCGCGACGGTGCGTCCTGGCGTCACGATTGCACCACGCTCGGCGGCGCCTCGGGTTCACCGGTGTTCGATCCGCGCACCGGCACCGCCGTCGGTTTGCATTTTGCAGGACTCTATGAAGAGGCAAACTTCGCGGTGCCGGCAACGATTTTGCGCGATTATGTCACCAAGCGGCGCTGGACAAAGCCGCCTGAGATCGAAACGACGCAACCGGCCAAGCCTGCGGCATCGCTGCAGACGCTGACTCCCGTCTCTCCGGTTCAGGCCACCACTCCCGGTGGGCTAACGGTAGGCTCAACGGGCGGCTCTGTAAGCGTGACAATCCCGCTCACCATCAACTTCAGCCTCGGCCAGCCCATGGCGAACGTTACCGTGGCTGCCATGCCGGCGGTCAGTGTCGGGCCGACTGATGACGGCGGCGCAACGATGGACGCGGAATCCGCTGTCAAGGCATTTTGGGCCGCGCGACCGGAGGGTGTGATCGCTGCGCGCGTGGGATTCCGCAGTGTCGGCGGGGCGATTGGCGAGCAGCCCTATATCGCGGCGGCAGCGCCTGCCGATCGGTTGGCCGACGTTGCGGATCGCGGACCCGTGCGCTTTGCCGGCTATGAGGTGCGCTATGAGCCGGCCAATGCCACCGAGATCATCGATGGCATGGCACTCACGGAGTCAGTCGACGCGATTTCCTATGACGACAGTGCGCGCACAGGAGCGGCCTTCTCGTTCGACCAGGTTGATGAGGAGATGACGGTCAGGGCACATGTCGGGCCGGAATATTCCTGGGATGAGCTCAAGGCTTTCCTGTCGGATGGCCGTGGTGGCGATCTCGTTTCGGCAATCTACGAATTCCACGCCCCGCAGATTAAGGATGTCCTCGAGGCCAGGCTGGTTGCCGGAGCCTCGCTGACGCTGGTTTGTGACAATGTCACCTATTCGCCGGTTAAGAACCCGAAGGAGGAGTTCGAGCGGATCGAAGTATTTAATGACTGGAACAATCGGTTCCGGCGGCGGTTCCAGCGGATGGTTCCGCCGGAGGGACGCAATGGCCTGATCTCGGACGCGTACCACATCAAGGTCACGGTGAAGCAGGACGACAGCTTCTGGCTCTCATCGGGAAACTGGAAGGCGGGCTCGAGCCAACCGGTGATCAGTGACGCGCAGCGTGATAACGCCGCCAGAGTCGATCTGCCTGGAAACCGCGAGTGGCACGTGGTGATCGACAATGCCACTCTGGCCGACCGCTTCCGCAGCCATATCCTGCAGGATTTCCAGCGCTCGAAGGATCTGGGCGGATCCGAGCAGCCGCGCCAGCGCGAGGCATCGGACGCGTTTATCGAAGTAGCGCTCGACCAGCAGATCCTGGAAGAGCGACCGCCAGCGAGCCGCCTGCTCAAGCCCAAGACATTCTCCGGCCGCGTACGGGCGAAGCCGCTGCTTACCCCCGACCAGGAAGGTGCGGTCTATTCCGAGGCCGTGCTGGAACTGATCGGCTCGGCGACCGACAACCTGCTTTTCCAAATCCCCTACATCTCCATGCCGTCCAATCCTGATGCGGATCGTGGCTTCATCGACACGCTGCTCCAGGCTCTGACGGACAAGCTGTTGACGTTGCGCGATGCCAGGCTGATCCTGCGCTCGGGCGGATCTAAATTCTCCGCCCCCACCCACGCCGCATGGTTCTTCAAGTCGAAAGGCGTCGATATCGACAATCGGGTAAGGCAGATCGAGAACCATCATACCAAGGGCATGATCGTCGATGGCAAACGTGTGCTGATCGGCAGTCATAACTGGAGCAAGCCCGGCGTGACTCTCAACCGCGACGCCTCGCTGCTGTTCGACAATACGCCTATCGCCAGCTACTTCGCCGAGGCTTTCGAGATCGACTGGCAGCGTGGCAGTCGCATCCGTCCGCGCGAATTCCGGCGGGAATCGATCCTGGAGGCAGCAGCAGGTGCCACGCCCCCGGGCCTCATGCGGGTATCGCTTTCCGCGTTGCTCAAAGATGAGGACTAGATATGGTTGGTGTCGTTGCCGTGGGCGTATCCTTCTTAACATCGCGCGGACCACCGTCAACCAACGACGGCCTTACGACTACAGGTCGATCATGCACTCGACTTCGACCTTCTTCTCCATGAATAACGAGTCAACGATTGAGCCACTTTTGTCGAGCGCGAGCATTGGGCGGACAGGACATTTGAGTGGCAGCGACATCCTGCTCATCAATGCGATCTATCCAAACCAAGCCGCACCATCGTAGTTCGCGAGCGCCGAAAAACAATCATACATCACCTCCAGAAATCCCGAGTGAATATTTACAATTCAACTATTGGGCGTATGTTGATGGTACCGACTATATCCAAGAATGAGCGTTCAGAGTGCTTGGAGCGCTTCAATTCAATCGGGAAACGCTCCTAGCGCCGATCCACTACGGGCTAGCGTTTCGGAGGAGCCTCATGCCGCCGGTAATCAAGGATAACGACTTCGAAGGAGCAGATCACGGGCTTGTATTGCCGGTGCGCCGACTTGTCGATGGCCCGTTCGAGCTTCGCATCGACAATCTCGATCGTGTGGATCCGCCCAGCCCGTACAGGCCCGGTGGCGTGCCGCGCGCCAGCACCTTTACCAAGAATGTTTTGACCCTGCCGGTGGAGGACGGCATGCCAGAACTCAAGGTGGCGTTGAAAATTGCCGGCTTTGATCCCGCGACGACGCCGGTCATATGGCGATTGCAGAGTCTGCACGTGCTCGGCCGCTTCCATCGGAAGGGTGGCACAAAGACCGACCCGCAATATTGGGCCAAGGTCGTGCCGCTCGGCGACGAATGGCGCGGCGAGAGCCGCACTGCCGACTTTACTCTGTTCGCTAAGGATACCCCGCCCGCGGATCACGTCGGCGGCGGCCACGCCATTGTCACCGTGGCCGTGAAACCGCCCGGCGCGACCGGTTGGCTGCAGGATTTCGTCCATTTGCGTATCATTGGCGCCAACCCGGACAGCAAATCAGTCAGGAAACAGATTCGTGCCGCATTGCCTGGCCGCGACCCCAATCTCTGGTCGATGCTGGACGCAATCTTCGCTTGGGAGGCGGGCTACAAGCAGTTCCGGCCCAAGTCCTATTCCGGCGATACTTATATGGGTGTCTCCTTCAAGTGGCCGTCTGACCCGGCTTGGTTTCCGGTGTCGTCCTTCGATTTCGGAGTCGGGCTTTCCCAGTTCACGCATCCCGATCAACTCACGGCTTCGATCGCTTGGGATTGGCGTGACAATATGAGCTCCGGCATCAACATCTTTCTCGATGCATTGCGCGGCTCATACAAAAAAGACATCACCTGGATCGACTGGGCGAAGGCTGGTTGGCAGAGATACAACGGCAGTGCCGATTACGCAAAAAAGCGAGCCGAATCCGACGACGGTAAGCTCGTCTCAACGGCCCTCACACCAGGCGATCTGGCGGTTAAGGCGCTGACCAAGATGCTAGCGCTCGTCAAGGCACCGACCTGGCCAGCGTGGCCTCCCGAGGCCGAGCTTGTGGGCACCAGTGAGGATTTCGAACGCGTCGCGACCGTGTCGCGGTCCGGGGTCAACACGATCGCCGAAGCGGTGACGGCCAAGGTGACCGACCGTGCCGCGCTGCTATGGATGTGGCCGCAGTTGGAGAGCCAAATGCTTGACTTCGACGACCATCTCGCCACGCCCCTATTTCCTGGTCTCAACGCCGAGCAAATCAGCGCAATGCACGCGGAGCTCAGCTCCGACGAGCTGCAGGCGGCGTTGGATCACGCACTTCTGGTCGCGCTACGGCGTTTCGACGGCCCTGTTCTTGAGACCAACGCTGCCGTGATGGAAACGACGCCGTCCTCGGCCAGCACCCTTGCCGAATGGAACAAGCTTTCGACTTTTGTGCGCAACAATATCAATGGCGGCTTTGCCGGCTACCAACAGCTGCGGACCAACCTACTCGGCCAGTTCGGCGGCCTGAACGACCCGGACAAGGCCATCAAGCGGATCAACGCGTATTACGGACAGTTGACCGGTGCCGCTTTTCCCAAATCCGCCAGTGCTGCCCCGGTCCACCCCGAACTCAAGGCCCGGCTCGCCAAGGGCAAGGCGATCGCGAACGCCAAGGGGGCCGCAGCGGCGGTCGCCTCCATCGGCAAGATCGGCGGATTCAATATACGACCAAACGCCAACAACCCGAACAAACTCAGCCTGCACTCGTTTGGCTGGGCGGTCGATATCGACTGGGACATCAACCCCAATGTCAAGAAAACGGCCTTGCCGCTTGCCATCATCAAGGCGGTTACCGGCGTCGACCTTTATGGTGCGGAGAGCATTCTGCTACGCGTGCCCGCACCCTATGACACGATGCTGCCTGCCGCGAGCGTACTATCGAAGGCTAATGCCGATTTCAAGGTCGCATTCGCGACCCAGGCCGGACTTAAGAGTGCGATGAAAGAAACGGTGAAGCGGCTCTGCGCCATCACATTGTCTGCCGCTGACCTGACGGCGGCCGAGGGTTTCGCGACCGCTCAACCGGCCAAGCTGGACCGCATTCGCGATCTGCTCGCCGGACTGGGTGTTGCGGCGGCAACGGCGAAAGCAACAGCCAAGCTCCTCGGCGAGGCAGCCGACCTGTTCCGCCGAGCCGCAAAAGTCACCAAACCTGTCGCCAATGGCCCCAGTGACGCAACGCTCGCGCATTTCGGTTTCTTCAACCATGCACCCGAACTGGTAGCTGCACTCGCCAGCAGCGACGGCGCCGGTCTGCGTTGGCTTGGCGCAGCGAACGGCACCAAGGACTACATGCATTTCGAACTGTTCCCGGCCGACACGCCCGACCTATTTTGAGGGCTCCATTCGGAAAGCTTGGCCCTAAGTGGCGCTATCCTATCGTGACTAGCCCGAGCCTTGGCTTGATGTACGGTGTCCCAGTTCGGGCGAAGCGCTCGCAATCGCGGCGGCTATTTCTTTAAGGAGACATGGACATAAGCACTCTTCTTAAAGAACACCCAGCCGAGCCCGGCATCTATCAGCAGCTGGCCGACCCGCCCTAGCTTGGCGCCGAGCCGCCGCCCTTTACCTAGAGTCCAGCATTGTTCTCGCTTCACCTGAATTTATCGCGTTCTTGAAGTTCAAAGCGCAACTTGGTCTTGTTAGGAAGTGAGGCTACAATAGCCAATGTTCTTCGGGAGGGAAGGTCGTGCGCATCATTTTGCTTGTTTTCGCCTTTTTCGCCGGCCTAATCATAACGACCGTCGAGTGTTTTGCAGCCCAGCAATGTCCCAGTGCAACGCAGTGCCGCGAGATCCCGCCGAATGGCAAGTTGATCCACAAACCCAATAGCGCGGGAAACAGGATTTGGACCAGTCCGTGCGGCCCCAACACTTTCCCAAGCTCAGACGATCAAATCTGCCTCGAGATTGCAGCATGCCCGCAAGCTGGGGCCTTCGGAAAATTCCTTAAGGCCGTATCAGGTCAGTGTAAGCAGAAGCATTTCAACGGTTTCTTTGGTCTCGACGGCATGACGTTTGGTATTCTCGATTGGACGTCTTCGAATATTCCCGGTGTACTGAAGGCGCATGAGGCTCGCTCACCGTCTGAATACCAGCGTCTTTTCGGGACACTGCCAACGAAGAACGGGTGTGTCGATACCGCCTGGGTCTGCAAGGCCAACCGAGAGGCAGCTTTCATGTGCGACAGTGCATTGCGTGACAGCTTCACGTCAGCGCTCGCGACCAGCGATTTTCGGAAAGCCGAAATGGATTACGCCTTGAAGCAATACGAAGAGCGCCTCAAACGCTATGAATCGCTTGGTCTCAAGACGGAATATGGCAATACGGCCATGGCAGTCTTGGCGAATAATCTTAAGCGGACAAATTCGTGCAAGCCCTCGGTATGGAAGGCTGCCTGCAGCAACAAGCCCACGGAGCGCGAGGTCGTCGATTGCATGCTCCAAAAGTATATCAATGGCACGTGCAGGGGCAGCGTCAGAGGTTCGCGCGAACGAGTCAAGGTTATCAAAGCATTGTTCGAGGGCGGGTCAGAGAGCACCGTCATTCACCCGAAAATTTCGGAGGTGGAGAAATGCGTAACCAACTGGAGCCGCTAATCGAATGCTCTCATAGGGCGAGGCCTCGAGGCATGCCAAAGAACTGCTCGGCTGTCCGGTACCACGTCGGACTGATCGAGCATGTTCGAAGACTGCTAGCGGAAACTGACGCTGGGCGCGGCCAGCGGCCGAAGGTAATCGTGGTCCAGTCATCAGGCTAGCCGTCAAATGTGAAAGGGCAGGCTGCGGTTTGAATTGACTAACCGGCACTTGATCATCGCGGCTCTCGTCTGCTTCTATTGAGCCGTCTCAGACGGTGCTTCACGGTTCGGGCACGAATTCCTTCGGCACCTTGTGCCCGTCCGCCTTGAACTGAAAAACGAAATAGGGCGGAATACAGAGACCCCTCTGGTCGCCCGCGCCTTCGTTGCTGCCGAGCCAGGCGTTGTCGGGCATCTTCTCGCCGAAGAAATTGATCGCCAGACGCTTGCGGTTAGCGGCGGTTTCCTTAACGGACATCCGGGCATCCTTGCGTCGTTTCGCGCGCTCGTCAAACTTCGTTTTGGCGTTATCGGGCGAATAGCCCATCGGGCTCAGGCATATATAATCGTCCCGGCAGGGATGGGCCGCGTCACAGGCGCGAACTCCGGAATAGTTGGTATAGATTCCGAAACAATTGTCAGGTGTACGCCTGCCCTCGCCGACCTCGTCCAGGCAGGGGTTGAAGCCGCTCGCGGCGAGAAGGCCGCATGTCGCTTCCTCCGGCAGACCGACGCATTCGGACAGTCGCAGCGCGCCAGCCGGAAAACCGCCGGTAGCCTGCTCCCGCACCCGCCGGGCGTGTTCCTCGGCCGTCTCCATCCTTGTCTTGCTTCCCACCTTTATCTTCATCGGGTCCAGCCCTCCGATCCCTTCATAGGCTTCCTGGTGGGACGCCACATAGCTGTTGCCGAGAGGAGCGGCAGGCGTCACATGCTCGGTCGAGATCGTCGTGTCGCGCGGCATGCCGTCCTTCGGACCGGGAACCTTGGGGTCGCGGAAATATTTTTCGATGCCGAATATCCTGGACACGACCTTGCCGACCTGCATTGGGTCGCCGATCTTCGCCCCCCCGTCGGGGCTGCTGCAAATGCCGATGCCCAGCTGGTTGTCCGACTGGAAGACGGGCTTGCAGGCGAGATGCTTGGCGCATCCCCATTGCCGCACGCCCTTCGGCGCCACGCCGTCCATCAGGCAGGTCGCGCCCCAGCCGCCGATCAGCTGGATGTCGAGATCCGCCGCCCTAGCGGACGCGGGGTCAGGTTTCAGCGCCTCATAGCTGTTCAGGGGACGAGCCGCATAACTCGTCGCGAGATCCGGGAATGTCGGAACCTCCCCGCTTGCAATTTTCTCGAGGATCTTGATGCGGCGGAGTTGGTCGCCGAAGAAATGCGCCGAACCCGGCAGGAAGACCGCGTTTACCGGCGACGTGTCGGGCCTATCCGCGCCCGGAAAATGAAAGCCCGCGATGGCGCGTGTTTGATGGCATCCGGAACAGGAGGCCTCGTTAAGCCGGGTGCGGAATTCGAGCGCCGATCCGACATAGCCGAGCGTGTAGTCGTCGTCGTATTTCTTGAGCGCGGCATCGATCTCCTTATTGTCGATGATCTGTTCGGCCTTCACGGGGGCGTCCCAGAACGGCTGGTTGCCGGACCGGCTGGCGCCGCCCGGCGAGATCGAAATGGCGCGGCAGGCAAGAAATTCCTGCGGAATATTGAGCAAGCCGTTATCGACGTCGCCGATTGCGTTCTTGCTCAGGAGATATTCGACAAGCGCCTGTCTGCTGATCTTTAGGCCCCGCTTGTCCTCGCAAGTATTGTCGTCGAACGGTTTGCCCAGCAGCCGCGCGCGATCGATCTGGTTGGTCATGTAGCTGGGCTTCCAGCGTCCGCCATTCTCGCCCTGCGTCCATCGGAACACCCTGATGATATAGGTGCCGAGGGTGCCGAAATCGGTGATATCGGCCCCGGCGGCCACCCTCGATCCCTGCATGTTCAGCTCGATCCGTTCGATATCCTCTGGCTTCAGCACGGAGACGAGCAATTTCGCCTGCTTGACGAGGTCGCCGGTGGGGGTCCCGTTCTTGAGACCATCGGCATAGTCCAGCCAGCGCCTGGCGACGTCCTGACAGCTTATCGCCTTGGACCAGGGACGCGCCGGGAAAACCACGTTCATCGTCACGGGCAGCCGCGATCGGTAGTCCCGAGTGCCGATCGCCGTGCTCGGCAGCCGTCCTTCATATGCGAACCGATAGATGGCGCTGATTTCTCCGCATTCCAGGCGCTCGCCGCGACCATCGACCCTGTCGCGGTTGAACTGCCGGTCCATGCGGTTGATGACGCCGACCAGCTCGATGCGCGCGCCGGCATAGGTTAAAAAACCTATGTCGAGGCTCTTGGCATTGCCGCCACCGAATTCTGTGTGCTTGGGCAGGGATTCGAGGTCCGCCTTCACCGTTTTCCGCACCTCATCGAACACCGAAAGCTGAAATGGGTTCGATGCGAAGTCCTCCTCCTTCATCATCGACCGGTCGTCCTTGAAGACGAGGCACTGGAAATTCAGTGATCCCGCCTTGGCGCAGTCGCCGTCCTGCTGGTCGAGCTCCGCAAGCGTCGTCGGGTCGATGATATAAGGTCCTACTAGCGGCGCGGGGATCGTCGCCGTCACATGCTGCTCGGAGGCCGCGCCTCCTCTATCCGGCACATGCACCAGTAGGAGTGCGGACAGGACCATCGGGATGAACCGGACGGGCCGGCGGCGAAAATATGTTGGAAGATTAAGCATATGTTCCCCCGAACGCTTGCAATGCCAAGTTGATATTTTGGCATACTGCGTTATTGTCAAGCGGTTTGATGCCTACCAGATTGAATTGACGTTGCATTCGCCTCGGCGATGTGCCCGGGTGCGTGAGATGGGGGAATTTCATGTTCTTGTCGATCCATATCCGCATGATCGCAGCGGCGCTGGCGGTGTCGGCCATCCTGACCGCACCCGCGGATGCGGCAACGAAATGCCCCAAGGCCGCGCATGGCCGTCGCGTCTTCCCCGATGGCGCCATCCTGATGCGAACCGAACTCGCGGTTAACCCCGACGGTACCGCGGCATCCTATGTGCCCGGAGATCACGGTTACACCTATGTGGCCAATGGCGTGAATCTCATAGACAAGGGCGAGAAGCGCGATTGCCTGGATAATTTCACGCTCTGCCGGAGGAAATGGAAGGAAGCGGAGACCGCCGACTTCGCCCCGGGTTCGCCGGAATTCTGCGTCTTTGCGCTCGAAGCCGTACCGTACAAGGCCGGTATCCCTCAGTCGAAATGCGAAAGCGACCGCTATGTCGTCGGCAATGGCAAGGGCAGGCCGAAGCTGGGGAAGAAAGTTTCGGCATTCGACGGGTCTGAGGTTGATACCTATCTATCGACCACCTCATTGAAGCACACCGTCGACAAAAAGCCCGTCTATGTCGACTCCGCCGCCATCCCCGGCTTGGTCGTACCGAGAGGCCAAAGCAGCCTGCTTGGATCGCTGGCCTGGGTTCGGTATGGCGATCGGGAGGTTTTCGCCATCGTCAACGATACCGGCCCAAAGTTCGGCGAAGGGTCCGTCGCGCTGCATCAGCTTCTGCGCTATGGCGCCATTCAGCCTTTCCAGCCGATCGGACCGATTTGGCTCGATCAGCGCTGTACAAAGGCGGAACTCGATCTCAAGGCACCCTTCCTGTCAAAGCCGGATGACGGAGAGGATGACCTATGCAAACCCGGCCATGTCACCACCAGCGCCTCGGACATCAGGGCTTATGACGGCATCGGCGGCCATGTCGTCACGATTATCCTCGCTAAGAAACCGCCGATGAAAGGCAAGCGACTGGTGACCGAGGAGCTGACGATCGATCACCTGCACCAATGGGTTCTCGATGCCGGCTACAGCTCCGACAAACTGAATGAGATGGCGAGCTGCCTGGGAAAAAAATAGACGCGGCCTCCGCACTGGATGGGACGGTTTGATTGAAGCAAGGCGTGGCGCGTCAAAAGCCACCAACAAGTAATGTCGGCGACGGCCACTCACGGAGAGGGAGAAGCATATGCCAATTACAGGACAGGGTTGGGAACTTCACGTTGAGCGCCTGGGAATTCAGAAAAAGGGCGGGCTGACGCGGACCTATGGAACATATCAGGTTTACATCAACGGCAACCCCGCGGCCGAGCTTTCAGGCCATATATGCGAAACAATCGGGCCTGGCGACAACAGCAAGAAGAACAACGGGAAGCGCGTCGAAGCGGGGGCATATCCGCTTTCGACACATTTTGGGGCCAAGTATGAGACGATTGGCTATTCGGAAGATCTGGAGACGCCGGGCGAGATCCATATGCCGAGCGTTCTGCTACTGGACACCAACAAGCGAACCGGCATCCTTGTCCATCCCGGCCATCCACCGCACCTCTATCTCTCGAGCGTCGGCTGCTTCAATCCGACCAAGCCACTGGGGTCGGCCGACGAAATGGATTTCTGGGAGAGCCGGGATCGCGTGATCGCGATCATCGAGAGCCTGAAGGCGTTTGCGCCCAATGCATTCCGCCGCCGCCGCCAGACGCCCATATCGAATGCGACGGTCGTTGTGGATGGCGAGCCGATGGGGACGGTCAGAACCAATCCGCCGGCCGACGTCCCGGTCATGGCCCGCGCGGCAGACGGCGGTCCGCCGCCTCCGGCGTCCAGCGTGCAGATCGGCCTGCTCACACAAGCGCTCGATGCGCTGAAGCGCTCCGGCCGCCCTGTGGCAAAACTGCATGTGGATTTTCTGGATTCGACGAGCTTGGCGACAATCAACGTGGACTTCCATCCGTCCACAGCAACCGCCGCACTGAGCACCGCTTCTCCAAGGGAGCTCAACCTGCACGACAAGGTACCGAACCAGAGCGAGATCAGTGTCTGCGGAGCGATCGTCAAGAAGATCAAGCGCGGTGATCCGGAGTTTGCTGCGTTAGTCAGCAACGCCAACGCCAATATCGAATTCAAGGATGAGGAAGGCACTGGGGCGGATCGCATGATGTCGCCCCGGCTCAGGGACGGCCTCGACCGCCTGGCCACATTGGTTGCCGCGGAATGGCCGGGCGTGAAGTTGCGCGTGACAGAGGCATGGGACGAGAACAACGAGCATCACGGCAGGTCGCTCCATTACGAGGGGCGCGGTGCCGATCTGACCACCTCACCCAAGGATGGCGACAAGCTCGGCCGCCTCGCCCAGCTGGCAGTCGATGCTGGGTTGGACTGGGTCTTTTTCGAAGACACCTCTCATGTCCATGTCTCGGTGAAGCGTTAAAAGCGTCGGAAGATCGATGCTAGGCAACGTCGCCCGGTTGAATCAGCGCAGCGTGGACCTTTCCTCGCTGCGCTCCAATTCATTCGATCGCGTCCAGTGACGTTTCCACCTCGATCTTGGGATCTGACAGGAAGAGTGCGGTCGAAAGCCCAGATGTCGTTGGGCCGATGGTCGGCACCCTCGGCAGCTTGAGAAGCTTGCTTTTCAGATCATATGCCGCCTTGATCTTCGGGCCATAAACGGCGCCATCGCCGTTGTAGATTTTTCCGAAGTTGGTCCAGTCCTGGGTTTGCATGTCATTAATGAGCTTCTTGTCTCGGCAGAAGTCAGCGAACCCCAGGACATGCCAACGTTCGTCGGCTGAGAAAGCATTGGCCAATTCTGTTGCCGATGAATAGCCGAGCGCCGCATGGTTGAAGCCCATGATTTGGGGGCCTCCCCAGCTTGATGAAAGACATGCAGCCTCGGTACCGCCCAGTTCCTTGGCGAGGCCGAAGGCCTAGTATTCGACGGTCTGGCTGTCAACATGCGACGTCTTGAATGGTCCCGTCGTACCCACACGATATTCGTGGCCCTTATGCCGCTGCTCCCCATCGCACCGACATAGAAAGCATTGCCTGCAAGCGCAGGTGACAGCAATTCCTCTCCCAATCATGATCATGGAAGGCAAAGACCGCAGTTGATCGATCGCCCCATTGGATGGTCGGCGCCTGGTGGGGGCTGTGCAGCAGATAGAACCCAGCACCAGCCATTTCGCCATGGTGCAATGTGAATTCGTCGTTCGAGTGGAGTTCTACCTCGAAGGAGGCAACGGCAGCCATCCTGCAGAGCGCCACCGCGGCCGGACCCGTACCCATCATCACCAGCCGGCGCCGTGTTTGATAGGTCATCGCCATACTATCGAAATGTGCCCGAGGGCCCGATTTCATTCTGCGTTTCACGCGTCGGCGCGCAGAGATCGCAGTGTCGATCCGACGAAGTTCACTCTCCGGCACGTCGACCTCGAAAACGAGCTCGATAGCGCTTCCGCAGGGGAGCTGGATGTCAACGTATGGAGAGCCGACGCCATATCGCACGCGACGACCTCGCCGACGCGTATCGCATCCAGGGCCTCCGCCACGACGGCGCGTTCGATGCAGCCGCCGGACAGGTAGCCGACCTATTCGCCGCTTTCGGAAACGGCCATCTGTGCGCCAAGCGGCCTTGGAGAATTTCCTTCGATCAGAACCAGTGTTACCAACGCGACCCGATGTTTGGCAGCAAGCGTATCGAGCATGAAGTCGTTCCACATAGTCGTCAAACTTGTCCCGTATTCCGTCAGACTTCATCATGACGCTGGCCTCCCGCCGCTCGACATTTTCCATCGCCGAACCGATAGCGAACGGGGCTTCCTGACGCCACTATGTCTCGCTCGATCGATGGATCCGTCCGACATCACAGCGCCTGCCGCGCGGATCTCAATCGGAAATGCCCGGCAAACGTTCCGGCCGCACCTATATTTGACAAGCAATCAGCAATTTATCGCGGAGGAACAGTTGATTCGTCCGGGTAGTGCAGTGCAGCAAGGCATAGGGCCGAGCGTCATTCGGATGAACGGCGGCTCGGCCGCCGGCCACCGAAGCCGAATGCGACGAGCGACCCCAACATGAGCGCGATGCCTAGTAGCCCCGATTGCGTCGGATGTTCACCGATCGTGATGCCGATCAGGACACCCCCAGCGATCTGAACGAAGTCGGTGAGCGTCACCAGCGAGGCCTCGCCATGCTTGAGGCATTGGTCCAGGCAAGCGTCCCTATGGCCGAGAGCAAGCCGGTCACGAACAGCATCAGTGCCTCAGTGGTCGAGGGCCATGTCCAAACAAGGGCCGCCGGTGGAAAGCTGAAGACCGCTATGATCAGGGTCGTCCAGGGCACAATCGTATAGGGATCTTCTGTTCGGGCCGTGCTGCGCTCGATGCAGGCCGCTGCACCCCAGCAGGCGGAGGCGGCGAGTATGTGCGCCACAATACAAGGCGCACGCGAGCGGACGCCGATAATCTCAAGCGGCTTCACGCGTTGCATCGGGGTGAGGGCCCCCAACGTGAGGCGCATGATCGAGCGCCAAGTTTTACCGCCCGCCGGCGATCTTCCACGCAACTGGATCATCACTTTAAGCGATCTCCGGCACCTTCGGTCCCTGGCATCAACTTCTCTCGTGTCGTCAGCCCTCTGACTGAGAGTGCTCCGAAGATGTCACAGCCGCGGCAGTTGACGGCGTGCGAGAAATACTCTCAGATACCCGCGAAAATTGTTCTCTGGCCGGAGCGTTTCTGGCCGATGCGCGGGGGGCGCAGATTGCAATGAGACGAGTGCTTGCCATAGGACTGAGCCTTCTGTTCCCGGCCTTCGCACTTGCAGGTCCCCCAGAAGCGTGGCGAAAGCCCGCTGCCGACATGGTCGCCTGGTTCGAAACTTCGGGCGTCGGATATGGTATGGTGACGCCGGATTTCGACTGCCAGGGCCTTTCGGCTGGGGTCCTGCAATGGAATGTCGGCAAGGGCTCGTTGTGGGACAAGTTGCTCTCCAAAGTGCCCGCCGCGACGTTCGACGCGACAATGCCAACCTACGGTGCAGACTTCCGGGCCGCATTAGCGAAATCTAAGGCCAAAAGACTGGAATATGTGCGCGGGTTCCAGACATTTGCAAACGAGGAGTCCTGCAACGGCAATGTTCGTAAGGCCGTATGGTCGACCGAAGGCGTGGCGTTTGCAAAGGAGGTGTCGACCCTCCTCAAGAGCGCGCCTGTCGTGGCCCTTCAACAGACTGCGCTCAACAACAAGCTCGATGGTGGATGGCAGTATGCGACATGGTGGGCTGAAGCAAAACGCGGCGTCGGGGCAACGCCAACCTATCTTGAATTCGCGACCTTCACGGACACGCTGAACTTCAATGGCACCTGGAAAGAGCAGGCCAACGCATCGCTCGTGGAGGAATTCCGCAAGGATCGCACCGATGACGATGTGTTCAAGGAAATCCTGGACTATCTGGCCGCGGCTCCCGACGACCAGTATCAGCGAACCGAAGCACGCAAGAACGCCACGCTCTGGAAGGGCGAGGGCTTGAACGACGAGAAGATCGATCTTCTTGTCTTTGCGTATCTCGTTGCAACCCATCTGACGAAGGACCATGCCAAGCCCTTCAAGCTGAATACGATCTCGCGACGTGGCGCAATCCTGTTCGAGGGTGGGTGGGTCAATGGCGAGAACGTCAGGTTTAAGTCGCCGCCATCGCACTAAATGGATGACCATGGCTCGCTCTCGCAAAAGAGCAGGCTTAGAGGAGAGCTTGGAGATGACACTGACAGCACGCGCGCATACAATCATTCAGGTCTGTGTGACCCTGCTCATGGCGTTGACTTTCACAGTGGGCCTGACGTCGGTGGGCCGCGCTGACGACGAGCTGACCACTATTTACATCGTCAGGCATGCCGAGAAAGAAAAACTCAAGCGGGGCGAGAAAGACCCACCAGGCCCTGGGCTCACAGACGCGGGCAGGAAACGGGCGGAAACCTTAGCGGTGATGATGAAAGACGCGGGCGTGAAAGCGATCTACATCAACAACTACCTCAGGACGCAGCAAACGGCAGAGCCGACCGCAAGGGAAACCGGCGCGAAAGTCTCTGAGATTAAGGATGCCGCCGAGACCATTAGAGCGATCCGGAAAGAAGACGCAATCCATACGTTCCTGATCGTAGGACGGTCCAACACGGTTGACGATCTCGGTAGCGAGCTCGGCGTGACCATCCCGACGCTCAACGAAACACAGTACGATCGAATGTTCATCGTGCGAATGAGAGGCGACAAGGTCGAATTGGAAACGAGCAGATACGGCGAGAAGTCTCCTGACTAGTCAGCCGGATTCCTGTTGAGCACCTGTCGGGTTTGCATCGTGAGGGAGTCAATCCTTTTTGCGCCTCGGCGCGCGACCACGCGCATTCGCCGGCGCTCCTGATTTTGGGTCTGTCGCCTCTGCAAGAAGCTCTTCGATCGCCGCCTCATTGATGGGCTCCTCGTCACCCTCATCTAGGTGTTCCATCGCAGACATTCCGAGAAAGGCGGCAAAGACATATCCGTCGATCAGGCCATCTCCTTGAAGGTCGACGCGAGCCCATTCGCCGTCGAGCCCCAGGATCGTGAGCGAGGTGCCCGCTTCAAGCAATCTTGCCCGGTCGAAGGCAAGGCCCGGTCCCCTTCTCAGCCAAAGCCCATCGCGCGCATTGACGGTCGAGTGAGCCACTGGCGGGGCGCCCGTAGACATTGTCAGCACCGCCGACGCGAGAAAATCGTGAGCCGGACTGTTCCAGCCCGCGCGGGCGGCCGTCCGCAACCATCCAGGGGCATTGGCCGACAGCCCATCCTTTCCCCACACCAATTGCTGTGTATCGCTCGCTGTTCGACCAAATCCGACATGAATTGTCTCTGGTCCCATGTAATCGGTTGCGGCGCCGATTCCATTCGAGCCTCTTGCTGCGCAGGCCGTTATGAAGGGTGCGACTTGACTACCATCGCTGTTGTTGAATTTGAGCCGCGCCCCGTTCTTGATGAGTTGAAGATCCGCCGCTCGGCCATTGTCATGCCGTGGCGAGCCTTTCCAGCCGCATGGAACGCCCTTTAGGTGAGGCGCGTGGTTGCTGGGCTGACCCCCCGATGTAATGACGATCTTGTCGATTCCCGTGGCTTGCGCCGCCGAGTCCAAGAGGTCCCGAAGATTGTCGGCAATAGGGCGGCAGCGCGTTGCATTCGACGGTGGTCCGACGATATCGACCATTGTTTTCCTCCCGGCTTCGTTATTTTAGCAGAATTGCACCTCTGCCTAGTGCACGCAACTTTAAAGTTTAATGAGGCATGGATTTCATCTTGACTGGCGAACCTGACGCCCGAAGCATGAATCTATTCCAGCCAGCAAGGCGACTGAACGATGCTTCAACGTTCAAACAAGCAGTGTCACGAAACGGCATCGTCAACTTAACGGATTGTGGAATTCGATGTGCGATGACGGGCATGCCACATCGTGACCCGCTCTATCGCCGCCATCGCTTTCCCGCTGAAATCATTGCTCACGCCGTGTGGCTTTATTTCCGTTTTCCTCTCAGCCTGCGGGTGGTCGAGGACTTGCTGGCTGCCCGTGGGATCATTGTCTCCCATCAGACAATCCGGCAGTGGGCGGAGAAATTCGGCCGCACCTTCGCCAACGAGATCCGCCGTCGATCATCCGGTCGGCTCGGAGATAAATGGCACCTCGATGAGGCCGCCATTTCGATTCGAGGCAAGAAGCACTGGCTGTGGCGCGCCGTTGACCAGGACGGTTTCGTCTTGGAGGCGCTGGTGCAAAGCCGCCGCAATGCCAAGGCGGCCAAACGCCTGATGCGCAAGGTCTTGAAGAGCCAATGAAGCCCGTTTACGGGATCGATGATGCTTTTGGAGGTGCCAATCGATGACGTCAGCCATCCCCGACTTTGTCAGTGAGCTATATCGGTCGGCCAACGAGGTCTCAAAGCTGTCAACGTTCGAACGCCGGCGCCTGGTCGAGCGCGCCGCAAGCGTGATTGCCGAGCAGCGGATTACAACTTGCGGCGACTGGCAACGTGGTATCCATCTCCTCAAGCGTAGTCGCAGGCATCGAGGCTATTCTTCCCCAAGTCGACGACATGCCCGATCTGCTCGTCAGCCACATCCTTCTGGAATGCGCGGATGAAATCCGAAAACTGCATATCCTGAATGCAAAGACCGGGTGATGGGGGGCTATGGCAAGGAACAACTGCTGCAGCAGTGGAGATAGGGACAATCTTTTCGGTTGCAACTTTCTCCGGAGCTCGTAACTATAGCGAGAACTGAAATTCACATAACTCGGAATTATGTGAAATTATGATGCCCTAGAAAGCGTTTGGTCGCATCTATCCACGTCATACACTCATTTTTCAAGCCGTTAGCTATCCTCATTGCGAGGGTCGCCGGTCCAGAGCAAGCGCAGCTCCATTCACACCTTGACCGGACGTTTAAAGACTGCAGAGGCTGACCAACACCTGAACACATCTGCGTTGTGATACCTTGGCCTGCCATTGTTATCGGGAGGCCAGTATGTGCAAAAAAGTGGCTATTTACGCGCGGTATTCAACAGCCCTAGCAATGTTTCCGCTGGCACCCACCTGCGCTGCTTGGATCAACTCGGCTCTAGCGGTGTATTGGCGTGTCTGAATTTATCTCGCCATAAAGGAGAAGCTTTTCATGATACAAGCCGAGGATATCCTCGAATTCGATCCACACGGCCATGGTTTGAGGTCAGAAGGCAGGATCGACGGCATAACTGTAGTCGTGATCACTAAGAACAAGAACCACACGCACACCAATGACGGCATCTACACGGTCAATGTGCTCGGCGAGGAACTCCAAAATCGTTTCCGAGAAATCAAGGAAGCCAGAGATGCAGCTCGCATCGCATTCGCCGCACGCGTATCATCGGCGCTAACGGACGATAGTATCACTTCGATAATGAGTGCAATCGGGCCTCGCCCCTTCCATACCGGTCACTTCATTGACAGCCTCGCCACTATTCGCCCCGATTTGTGGAGTGCGCTGATCGCTCGCTACGGAAAAGGTGGGCAAGGTGCAGGCACGCATTTTTCGGCGTTCTCGGCGGTGGCCCACGCGCTGCACCGGGCGGCAATTAGAGGTGTGCTCGACAAGCTTGAAGAATATGTCCCCGCGCCGCCAGACTTGAATTGGGGAAGCCCAGTCATTCGGTACTGGACGGGGGCCGGTGGCTTTTCGGATCAGCCCTATCCAGATGAACCGTCCCCTGAAGCCAACTATACCGAGGGCGCCATCATTGAGGTCAAAGTCAACCGTTACGAGAGAAATAGGGGCGCCCGCGCCGCCTGTATCAGCCACTACGGCACTGTTTGTCAGGGTTGCGACATGGACTTCGGTTCCCGATACGGTGAGCGTGGGAGGGACTTTATGCACGTGCATCACTTGGTTCCACTGAAGCAGATCAGGAAGACCTACAAGGTCGACCCGATCGCCGACCTGAAGCCTGTCTGCCCCAATTGCCATTCTATGATACATCGGCGAGAACCGATGCTTTCCATAGAGGAGTTGCGGGCAATCATCACGTGAGTGGGCGAGCAGGGTAAACAGGCAGCTATGTGGCTGAGTCAGCTATTAATGAACGATTACAGTAGGATAGATTTTGTACCTACCAGGCTGCCGGTTCATATCCGTTCAAGGCGTGATGGTCGCATCATGTTCGCGGCCTTCATGAAATGAGACGCAGGTGTCCGGCTCCCGGACGCCCCGCGTCTCATAATAAATTGTACGTTATGACAGGGCGACCAGAACCTCTATCTCGACAAGCCATTCTGGCAAGGCGAGCGCTTCGACGCCGATCCAGGTGCTCGCGCACACCGGCCAACTTTCGCCGAATATTTCACCGCCTGCCCCAAAGATCGCTGGAACGAGATCTGGAGTGTGCCGGACGACGTAGATCTTCATCTGCAAGATATCGTCCGGATGCGCCTTTATGGCCGCGAGGGCGTCGAGGACATTGCTGAAGCATTGCCTCGCCTGGGCCGCGTGATCGTTTCCACCGACGAGTTGACCCGCCCTGTCGACGCCGACTTGGCCCGAGATGGCGGCAAGCCGCGCGCCAGGCGGGGTGACGGCGATCTGTGCAATCAGGTGCGAGGATGCTTCGGTCAGGGACGAGGGGTTCAGAGTTTCCATTGATGCTCTCCTTATTCCTGATCGACAGCGGCGACATAACCGTCGGGCCTGACCAGCAATGCCCGAACGCCGCGCAGGGCCGCATGGTCGGATGGAACTGCCGCCAGGGATTGGACGCTGCTGGATCGCAACCATTCCGGGCCGGAAACCGATGCGCCTGGTTTGAAGGAAATGTGAAGCCAACGTCCTTCGACCAGCAGGCTGTAGAGCGACATCGGTCCTCCGTCTCTACCGACAAGTTCGATATCCGGAACGCGTACCCCTGCCGCCAACTGCCCGGCAGTAAGGGCCGCCTTCGCACCGGCGCCATAGGCGACGTCGAAACCGGAAAGCTCACCGGCAAGACGATGATTGACTGCCGGAATTTTGAGGAGCTCGTTCAGCGTCTCGCGCAAGGCAAGGGTCGCCGGATCGAATCGCGTAACCAGCCCGACCTGTGCCAGGGTGTTGGTATAGAGGATCTGTCCTATTGGACGACGTTCCTCGTCATAGGTATCCAGCAGTTGGTCAGGCGCTTCGCCCTTCACGACTGCGGCCAGCTTCCAGCCGAGATTCAATGCGTCCTGCAGTCCGACATTCATGCCCTGTCCGCCCATGGGAGCATGGATATGAGCGGCATCGCCGGCGAGGAGGACGCGGCCCTTGCGATAGGTTCCGGCAAGGCGCGTCTCATCGGCGAAACGCGAAAGCCAGATCGGGTCGCGAGGCTGATAGTCCTCGCCGAGAATGCGCGCGGTTGGTCCCGCTACCTCTTCCAGAGTGACCGGTTCGGTTCGCGGCACATGGGTCCTCTGCGGATCCACGAGCACGATGCGGTGGTGTTTGCCGTCACCGAGAGGCGCGATCATCACCGAGCCATGTTCATTGGTGACCGACACGACGGGTTTTGCCGGTGGCGAGGCAAGAACCACGTCTGCAAGCATGAGAGAGTTGCGGGCCTCTGTTCCCTCATATGAGATGCCTGCATGTTCCCTCACGATGCTGCGAGCGCCATCCGCTCCAACAGCATAGGAGCCGAAAAACTCTCCGACATCGGTAGAGATGCGCACCCGGTTCCCGTCGTCCACAATTCCGGTTGCTGCCACGCCCCGCACGATGACGACAGCGAGTTCAATCGCGCGTTCTTCCAGACGCTCCTCGGTTACGGTCTGTGGAATAAACAGGGTGTAGGGGAAGCGCGTGTCAAAGGGTGAGAAATTCAGCCGCGTATCGAGGACCCCATAGTGACCGGTCGGGATCGGCTTGCCTGCACTGAGGAAGCGATCGGCAAGGCCGCGCAAGGCAAATACTTCCAGCGAACGCCCATGGATGGTGAGCGCTCGCGACTGCGCCGTCCGCTCCGTTCGCCGCTCAAGAACAGCGACATCCACGCCGGCAAGTTTCAACTCGCAGGCCAGCCACAGTCCCACAGGGCCTGCGCCGACAACAATAACATCATAGTTCATTTTCATCAGAAGCACTCCAATCTAACGTTGTTAGGTTTACCTAACAGTGTTAGGGAGTCAACAGAAAAACTGGAGATAGACATGCGCATTGTGAAAACCGAGGTCATCGCGACGGCGTTGAAGCTGCTGGATGAGGTCGGGATGGAGGGGTTGACGATGCGTAAGCTGGCAGACGCCTTGAACATTCAGGCGCCGTCGCTCTACTGGCATTTTGCCAACAAGGATGCCCTGCTCGAGGGAATGGCGGATGCGCTGATGGAGCCGGTCGCTGCAAGCAATCCGGAAGGCGAGGCATGGGACGCGAGGCTTGGGCGCGTGGCCTCCGAAGTGCGCGACGCCCTGCTGTCGCGCCGCGATGCGGCACGTGTTTTCGCCGGCACCTATCCTTTATCCGACAACGTACTGCGCGTCGGCTCGTTGCTCATCGACGCTCTCAAGCAAGCCGGAGCTGACGACCGTGTCGCGACTTGGGGTGCATTCACGATCGTCTATTTCGTGATCGGCTTCGTTATCGAGGAGCAGGGTCTTGTGCGCGGAACAGAACCAGCAGGTCAGGAGGAGAACCCCCTGGCAGCAAAATTTCCTATGGCTGCAATAGCGATGCGTGAGATTGCCGGAGCCAATGCCGATCAACGTTTTGCGTTTGGGCTCGATCTGCAGATCGCAGGCTTGAAGGCGGCGCTTCGCCTTTCCTGAAACGGCAGCAAGGTCACCCGCACACCTTTGTCCAGGACATTACGACCCCAGACTATCCGCTAGGAAGCGACCGACGGACTGCGCCTCTGCAGAGAGGCTCGCCCGTCCTTTCACCAGCGCCATCTCGGACGCGGGCTGATCACCAAACCCATCCAGCGGGCCGAGCTTCCGGTGTTCGGAAAGCACCGCATCGGAAGGTAGCAGACTGATTCCGAGGCCGGAAGCAACCGCTGCCTGCACGCCCATCAGGCCCTGGCTGGTATAGGCGATTCGCCAGCGGCGACCACTGCGCTCGATCGCGCTGATCGCGCGATCCCGGTAGATACATCCGACGGGAAACACCGCAAGTGGGACCGGATTCGTCTCGACTGGACGGGTGGTGCTCTCCACCCAGATCAGCTCTTCTTTCCAACTCGCAAGACACGCCCCATCGCCAGGCTCGCGCTTGATCAGCGCCAGATCGATCTCGCCCGCGTCCAACAAGCGGCGAAGCTCGGTGCTCCAGCCGCTGACCGTATCGAGCCTGATATGTGGAGACGCCGCAGAAAATCCCGATAGCAGATCGATAAGCCGCCGCCCGGCAAAATCTTCCGGCACTCCAAGACGGACCGTGCGCGGGGCCGAAGGCGTCCGCATGACCTCGGCGGCCTCATCTGCGATGGCGAGTATTCTGCGCGCATAGCTCAGCAGCAACTCGCCGGCTTCCGTCGTTTCAACAGTTCCGGTCGATTTGTCCCGCCGCAACAACGAGGCGCCCAAATTGACCTCCAGCTTCTTGATCTGCTGGCTCACCGTCGACTGCGTCAGGTGTACCCGCTCGGCCGCCTTGGTAAAGCCGCTGCAATCGACGACTGCAGCAAAGGTTTTCAGAAGATCCAGATCGAAGCCGAAGCTCATTTGATTTCTCGATGAAGATGATGATAAGATTTAATTTCTCAATCCATGCAGGTTTTGTCAAGCTCGGGAAAATCAAGGAGTAGACAAATGACCCTGAACGGACCCAAGCCGACCTGGCTGACTTTTGATTGCTACGGAACCCTGATTCAATGGGACGAGGGGCTCCTTGCAGCAATGGACAGAATACTGTCCGCAAAAGGTGGCGATATCGATCAGAAGGCCTTCATCGCGGTCTACGACAGCCATGAACATGCGCTGGAGGAGGAGCGTCCGCACCGCACGTTTACCAAGGTCAGCGCGCTTGCGCTGGAGCGGTCGATGGCTGAATTCGGACTTCCGTTTGAGGTTGCGGATGCGGAAATCCTGACCTCGTCGATCGGCAAGATGCCGCCGTTTCCGGAGGTCGTGGCAACCCTTGGAAAGTTGAAAGATGCAGGGTTCCGCCTCGCGATCATCTCCAATACTGATGATGCCATCATTGCTGGAAACGTGGCCCAACTTGGTGGCCACATCGACCGCGTCATCACTGCGGAACAGGCCCGTGCCTACAAGCCATCCAGCCAGATCTTCCATCATGCCTGGAAAAGCCTCGGCATCGGCATGGAGGATCTGGTGCATATCTGCGCCAGCCCGCATCTTGATCTTGTCGCAGCGCGTGAGCTTGGCTTTCGTACTGTCTGGGTCGACCGTGGCACGGGCCGCAAACCACTCGCTGACTACCACCCGAATGAGATCGTCCCGGCACTCGACAAGATACCTGCCATCCTTGCCACAGTAGGCTGGATGAAGCGATAAGGAGACCAACATGGCGCATGAACTGAATGTTTCGAAGACAAATCCTGCACTTCGGCGCAATCTCCCGCTGGATACTGACGAGATATGGCAGGCACGTGTCGATCTTGCCGCTTGCCTTCGTATGGCGGCACGGCTCGGCCTTGAAGAGGGGATTTGCAATCATTTCTCGGCCGTCGTGCCTGGCCATCCCGACCTCTTCATCGTCAACCGCCTCGGCTGGGCGTTTCAGGAGGCGACTGCCTCGTCATTGCTGATCTGCGATTTCGAGGGCAATGTGGTTGCCGGGGATGGCGTGCCGGAGGCGACGGCCTTCTACATCCATGCGCGCCTGCACAAGACGTCGCCTCGGGTGGGGGCCGCCTTTCACACCCATATGCCGAATGCCACCGCGCTCAGCATGGTGGAGGGGGAGCCATTGGTCTGGGCAGGCCAGACGGCGCTCAAGTTCTACGGCCGTGTCGCGGTGGATCAGGACTATAACGGCCTCGCCCTGGACGAAGGCGAAGGCGACAGGATCGCCTCCGTCCTTGGCGACAAGGATATACTGTTTATGAAAAACCATGGTGTGATGGTCTGCGCGCCGAACATCGCCGAAGCCTGGGACGATCTCTATTATCTCGAACGTGCTGCCGAAGTTCAGTTGAAGGCAATGGGTTCCGGCCGGAAACTTCTGCCGGTCGTGCCCGCTGTCGCCGATGAAGCGGCAAGGCAGATGCGCGAAGGGGACCCCGAAAGTGCCAGAATGCATCTGGAGAGCATCCGGCGGGTCCTCGACCGGCAGGCGCCAGAGTATCGCGATTGATGGAACAGGAAAGGCGACGCGTTGGCATTCGCCTTTCCCATATTCCGTCCGGGTCAGGACGTCCCTTTCAGCAGCGGTGAATCACCCAGTGTCACGACCATATGCTCGATGAAGGCACGGACGCGGTGGGGCAGGGGACCACCACCAACATAGACGGCATGCACCAGTTCAAGATCGCCTGGATTGAAGTCTTCGAGCAGTGGAATCAACCGCCCCGCTGCGATGTCGTCGGCCACATGGAACAGGCCGACGCGGGCAATGGCGGCGCCGGCCAGCACCATTTGCTTCATCGTCTCTCCGTTGTTGACGACGATGCTGCCTTGGACCAGTTGAGCGATGTCCCGGTCACGGTCACGAAACGGCCAGGACGGCCTTGCGCGCCGGAAATTGAACGTCAGGCAGTCGTGATACGCAAGATCCGCCGGCGTTTGCGGCGAACCCCTGCGCGCCAGATAATCGGGTGAAGCGCAGACGACGCGCCTGCTTTGCCCTAGCTTGCGGGCTATCAGCCCGCTGTCCGGCAGATTGCCCATGCGGATAGCGACATCGGTCTTTTCCGCCACCAGATCGACAATCCCGTCAGTGAAGGAGAGGTCCACGATCAGATCGGGATGGCGTGAAACGAACTCCGGGATGGCCGGTGCGACGAACATCGTGCCGAACGGTATCGTTGTATTGATCCTCAGTCGCCCGCGCACCGCGCCACCCGCGGCCTCCTGATCCGCCTCGTTCAGTTCCTGCAAAATCCGAAGCGCCGCATGATGATAGGCCTCGCCTTCTTGCGTGAGTGTCACGGCACGGGTGGTTCGCACCAGCAGACGTGTGCCGAGCCTTGCTTCAAGACGGGCGATCAACTTGCTGACCGCCGATGGCGTGATGTCGAGGTTGCGAGCCGCGGCGGAGAATCCTCCGTCCTGAACGACGCGGGCAAACACTTCCATTTCTCCCGAACGTTCCATCAGGATGCGCGGCATTGATGATCCTAATTCACAGGTGCATGTCTTCTGCAGGCAATAGTGTGAATTGAGCTTAAATCATAAGTTTCCTCCAGCAACAATCTGGAGACACGTCATGGATCTGCAACTCACCGCCAAGACCGCGCTGATTACCGGTGCCACCGCTGGTATCGGTCTCGAAATTGCCCGCACACTCGCCGCTGAAGGCGCCCGCGTCGTCATCACCGGACGCGACCGTGCCAAACTCGACAACGTGCTCGCTTCCGTCAAGGCAGCCGGCGGATCGGATATCTCTGGAATTCTGGCGGACGCCGCCAGCGCCGAGGGAGCAGCGATCATCGCCAGCGCGGAACCTTCGGTCGATATCCTCGTCAACAATCTTGGTATCTACGAGAGCAAGGCCTTCGGCGACATCACCGACGCCGATTGGAGCCATCTGTTCGACGTCAACGTCATGAGCGGCGTGCGCCTGTCGCGCACCTATCTGCCCGGCATGCTGGAGCGCAACTGGGGCCGGATCATCTTCATTTCCAGTGAGTCAGGCCTCGCCATTCCGCAGGATATGATCCACTACGCAACGACCAAGACGGCGCAACTCTCGGTCTCCCGCGGATTGGCACAATTGACCCGCGGCACCAATGTCACGGTCAATTCCGTGCTTCCGGGGCCGACCCGCTCGGAAGGTATCGAAGGCTTCCTGCGCAGCCAGGCCAGTGACCCGTCCGCACCGATCAAACAAATCGAGGCCGAATTCTTCGCAACAGCCCGCTCAGCCTCGATCCTCCAGCGCATGGTGGAAGCGGAAGAGGTGGCAAACCTCGTTGCCTATCTCGCCAGCCCCCGTTCATCGGCCACGAACGGCGCAGCCCTTCGTGCCGAGGGCGGTCTCGTCAACACCATCGCCTGAGAAGGGTTTCTCCTATGTCCGACACACCTCTGACCATCATCGCCATTACCACAGCAAAGCCCGGCAAGGAGGCAGCGCTTGGCGCCGCCCAGGAAAAGCTGGTCACCGAGACTTTGGCCGAAGACGGCTGCCTTCGGTACGAGTTGCATCAGTCACTCGATGATGGACGCGTGCGCATCTTCGTCGAAACCTGGGCAAGCGAACAACAGTGGCGCGCCCATATGCAGGGGGCCGCCATGCAGCGTTTCCAGGCGAGCGGCGTGGGAGACTATTTCGCCGATTTCGCCCTGCACCGGCTGACCAAGGTCGCTGGCTGAGCATCCACCTTTCCATTCCCAAACAGATTTTCTCATATTCGGAGATAAACAAATGAAACTACTGCGCAGCCTCGCTGTCGCTCTTGCGCTCGGCACCAGCACCTACGCCCATGCCGGAAACGTGCTGATTGTCCTGTCCGACTCCAACCGTCTCGACTTGAAGGACGGCAAGGTGTTCAAAACCGGCTTCTATCTGAATGAACTGATGCAGCCGGTAAAGGCGCTGCTCGACGCCGGCCATGAGATCACCTTCGCCACGCCGAAAGGTACGGTGCCTTCCGTTGACGTGACCTCCATCGACAAAATGTATTTCGGCGGCGACGAAACCGCGATGAAGGCCAGCGAAGCGCAACTGTCGGAACTGGGCCTGATGTCGAGCGACAAGTCGCCAGTCATCAGCCTGGCGCGGGTCGGGCAGATTGGCTACGACCATTTTGACGCGGTGTATGTGCCCGGCGGTCACGCACCGATGCAGGATCTTTTGGTAAGTTCCGATCTCGGCAAACTGCTCACCTACTTCCACGAAAACGGCAAGACGACCGCGCTTGCCTGCCATGGTCCGATCGCGCTTCTCTCAACACTGCCAGACGCACAAGAGTTCGTGGCGAAGTTCGAGACGGCGGGAACCGCAAAGGCGCAAACGGACTGGATCTATGCCGGCTACAAGTTCACGGTCTTCAGCAACCGGGAGGAGGAAATGGCGAAGGGACTTTTGAACGGTGGCGAGATGAAGTTCTACCCGCAGGATGCGCTAACTAAGGCGGGTGGCGAGTTCAGCCAGGCCAATGCTCCCTTCGACGGACATGTCGTCATGGATCGGGAATTGATCACCGGCCAGAATCCTGCGTCAGCTCTGGCTGTGGCTCATGAACTTCTCAACAGATTGAAGTAGTATCTGCCGATGTCGCCTCACTTGGCGACAAAGGGTACCCTTAGCTGATAAGGCGAGAACCGGCCGCAGCGGGCGGCCGAAGAATTTGAACATTGCTTCAATGCGACTAAAACGTATTTGTTGTCTTGCCCTTCACAGAATCTTTTCCATGCGGATTCCGCCAGCGCCGGGTCCCAACTCAGACCAGCCGGAAGCCAGGTAGAAGCGCAACGCCGTTCTGGTGCTCACCAGCTTTCCCAGCGATATGCCGGCATCGCGGAGCGAGTCTTCCATAGCGGCCAACAGTGCCTTGCTTACACCCCGAAAACGCTGCTCGGGAGCCACGTAGTTGAGGACGATGCTGTCCCCTGCGACTGCTCCGACCGCAGCGACTTCGCCGCTGACTTCTGCGACCCAGACCGTTTGATTCGGATTGTCCATCATCTGAACAACGCCTGCTTCAGACTTGTTTTGCGTCCATTGACGCAGTCGGCTTGGATCATTTCCGTGATCATCAGTGCAAAGGGACGTGATCGAGGCAGTCAGCACCCGGCTCATCGCCGGAATGTCTGTTGTATTTGCTTTGCGAACGATGACCATTTTTTCCGACCGCCTCACGGCTGGGGAACAGACCCGTCCGGCATACGCTGACCGCGCGCTTTCATTTCGGCCTTGGTCTTCCGGAACTCGATGCAGGCATCGAATTTTGGGTTTGTCTTGCAATAGGCTTCCAGCCGCTGGACGTTTGCTGCCATCATGCCGGGTACGTACTGCTGGACATCCTGCATGCGTCGCCTGGTTTCCGCAGTGACCGCCATCTGGGTCATGCCGGTTGGATCCAATCCTCCGAAGGTATTTGCGGCCGCGATAGCCGGCGCCATGTCACTTGCACGCTGTGCCGATTTCATCGCTTTGGCCATCTCGGCATCCGTCAACGGCCTGGCTGTCACTATGCCATCTTTGGTGGTGCCATTATAGCCGATTGGCGTGACGGGCGGTGGGCTCTGGCAGCCGGTGAGCGAAAAGGTCAAAAGCGCGAACAGGAGAAGTATGTTTCGAGACAAGGTGTTCACTCACTTCAAGGCTGGACCCATAATTCCGCTCTGGTCTGGATAAGGCTGGGGCCGGTAGGGACCACGCGGGCATCTTGGCCGGTCTGCTTAAGCCTGGGCGCGCGTGATCGAGATTCCGCGCGTTTGGTAAGGTTCCAGGAGATCATTCGGGCAGCTCTTCTCGACGATCAGCCCATCTATCTGATCGAGACCGATGATGTCGTAAGCGGAGACGGCGCCGAGCTTCTCCTTGGATGCGAGGACAATCGTTTCCGCCGACTGGCGGCTGATTGCGCGTTTGGTTGCCGCCTCTTCTCTGTCGCCTGTCGTCAGCCCATGGTCGGGATGGATGCCGGTCACGCCCATAAAGAAGATGTCGGCGCGGATGTGGGAGATACACTCACTGGCTATGGCCCCCACTGCCACGTTGGAGTGCTTGTAGATGCGGCCGCCGACGAGCTCGACTTCGATGGTTGGATGCTCAAGAAGTGCAACCGCGATATCGGGGCTGTGCGTGACAACGGTCGCATGGAGATGCAAGGGGAGGGCGCGAGCCACCGCAACGGTGCTGGTCCCGCCATCCAGAAAGACAATCTGGCCATTCCTGACCATCGCCGCCGCCGCCTTTGCGATTGCCGTCTTGTCCTCGACGGAAATTTTCCGTCTGCTTGGTAGGTCAGCGAGCGCTTTGGATGCCGGTAGCGCTCCACCATGGACCCGTTGAAGCAGACCTTCCGCGGCAAGCTCGCGAAGGTCGCGGCGGATCGTATCCTCCGACAGGCCCAGCGTGAGGCTAAGCTCTTTCGCGACCACGCGGCCGGTGGTTCCAAGGGTATCAAGGATAAGGGCTTTTCTTTCGCTCGTCAGCATCACGTCCTCGCGCTGTTTTGCAGCTTATTGCACGAAATACAAATTCATGCAATACCGTGCAATTATGTGCAGCGGAGACGAGCATGACGATATCTGATCGGGTCAAGGTTGAAGAGGTCACTACGCTCTCCAACGACTGGTACATTCTGAAGAAGACAACATTCAGCTTCCTGCGGGGGGACGGTACCTGGCAGAGGCAAAGTCGGGAAACCTACGATCGCGGCAATGGTGCGACGATCCTTCTCTACGACCTCGATCGTCGTACGGTCCTTCTGACCCGGCAGTTTCGCTACCCGGCCTACGTGAATGGCCATGACGATCTATTGACGGAAGCACCGGCGGGTCTCCTGGACAATGCCAGTCCGGAGGATCGGATCAAGGCTGAAGTCGAGGAGGAAACCGGATATCGGGTCAGCGATGTACGCCAGATTTTCGATGCCTTCATGAGCCCTGGCTCGGTAACCGAGAGGCTTCACTTCTTCATTGGCTCCTATTCAGCCGCGGACCAGGTCTCCAGTGGTGGCGGCAATGTGGACGAAGGCGAGGACATCGAGCGCCTTGAACCAACGATAGATGAGGCGATGGAGATGATCGGGGATGGGCGCATCCGTGACGGCAAGACGATCATGCTTCTCCAGCATGCCGCCCTTCAGGTGTTCAAATAAGAGGATCATGGCGACGGGATAAACCGTAGGCGTCGCGATCCATCAGTTCGGTAGTCTAATCATGCATATTGTAGAGACAGGTACATTTCTGGGACGGGTTCCGTTTGCAAGGATCGGCAAAGGCACGAACCCCATACTCGTGATTAACGGTGGCCAAGGCTTCATGATGACGCCCGACGGTACGCGTTTGTCGAAGGACATCAGGCGCCTGAAACGGCTGCTGCCGAACGACCGGAGTATTATTCTCGTCGGCTACGATCCGAATCCCGTCACGGTAACAGTTGAGGAGCTAGCTGATGATGTTGCGGAAATTATCGATCGACACCTCGGTGGGCGAGCGGATGTGGTGGGCATTTCCTATGGTGGCGTTGTCGCCTCTCACCTCGCGGCGCGCTCGCCTGAAAAAGTTGACAGACTTATCCGGATGGCAAGCGCCCATCGTTTTTCGGCCGAGGGAAAGCGTCTCGTGACGCGCCAGATCGAATTGGTTGAGGCCGGGGATATGAAAGGCTTATTGAAGGAATTTACCTCCATGTTCCGAAACCCATCTGGCTGGTGGGTTTGCGCGTGTGCATCGGGGGAAATCGCATGTTGCAGCGGTTCGGCAAGCCAGAGGTAATCGTTCGATATCTCGAGGCAATGCTCCGAAGCGAACTGCCTGGGGCCGACGCGGCCCCGTTCGATACCCGTACACTCATTATCGGGGATAGCCGGGACCAGTTTTTTGCCGAGGCAATCGTTCAGGCCGCTTCGCGCGAATGCGGCATCCAAGTCACTCTTCTTGATGGGGAAACTCATATGGCGCCGGTCGAGCGCGCGACAACAATAAAACGATCCATTGACTCGTTCCTAAGCCATCGCGGCATACATGGGTCGTCAGGGTCACTACGAACGCCCCGAGCCCCAAAGGGATCGGGATCATGACGACTGCAATGCTGATTTCCATTGCAGCCTTCTCGCTTGCCGCCTCCATCTCGCCCGGGCCCGTCAATATAGTCGCGATGTCGGTCGGCATGCGACATGGATTTGTCCGGTCGGTGTGGTTCGTCACAGGGGCAACAATAGGGTTCGTCGTCCTGCTGGTTTTTGTCGGCCTTGGATTGAGCGCCGCCATCAGCTGGCTTCCCAATCTGCTTGCCGTCGTCCGCTGGGCAGGTGTCCTGTTCCTCGTATACATGGCAGTTGGGCTTGCGACCGACGGTGGGGCAATGTCTCCAGGGCGGACGGGGAATGCACCGAGCGCCGTGGATGGAGCGTTGCTACAATGGCTCAATCCAAAGGCCTGGCTTGCATCGATCGCCGGAATGGGCGTCTTCTCGGCAGGCGCAGATGTTGACCGGCTTCTGACCTTCGCGACCATCTACTTTATCGTTTGCTACCTCTCTATCGGATGTTGGGCAATTGCCGGAACCTTCCTTCGCCGTTGGGTAGCCGATCCCTCGAAAATCAGAGTGATGAACAGGCTGCTCGCAGCACTCCTGACGGCAAGCGCCGCCTATTTGGCGTTCGCTGGCGTCTAGTTCGAGATCGCCGTAGTATAGCCCTGTTTACGCTTGTCCCGGCATGCATCGGTGAACTGTCTGACGGCATGGATTGCCAGCGCGACCAAATGGGACATGGTGTGGATTTCAAGGCGCATCCTAGTCTCGTACAGCTTGCTTTGGCCGTGCTGTGTTGGTTCCGCAGCAATCATAGAACATTCGCAAGGGCGGCGAGTCTCCTCCGAATGGCGTCCCTGTTACTGCGCAGCCTCCAGGTTTTGTGTGAAACGGCATTGCCGGATCCCATCGGTGGCCGGCCCGTTAACCGGAAGGTTTGTACCCGAGCTATTGCCGCGGGTCGCCATGACGGTACCCTGTACCGTTTGCGCTTCAAACGATGGGGTCTGTGCGCTTGCCAGATGGGGTGCAACCATCGTGGCAGCTGCGCTGCCTGCCGCGAGGGCGAGAAATTTTCGCCGTTCCATGGAAGTGTCCTGGTGACGATCTATAGGGGAAGCGTTGTGCCGCGGGGCTGGCGGTACAGGCTGCGTTAGCGATCCAGGTGGTCCCGGCATGAATTACCGGCCCTGTCCTGATCAGCGCAAGTCCGGCGCTTCGTTGAGCAAGGCTGGGTCCCAATGCTCGGTCGCTTTGCCATCCTTGATGCGCCACATGTCGAACCATGTCGTGCTATAGGTCTTGGACGGATCTTTCGGATCCTTTTCGGTCCGGGCATAGGTCACGACCACCAGATCGCCCTCGGCAACCACGTCGGCAACCTTCATGTTGATTTTCGCAGGAATCGGCTTGGGCTGCACCTTGAGCACTTTGGTGAAGTATTGAACGACGGGCTTCAGTCCGCTTTGAGCATTCGGATTGTGCTGGATATAGTCGTCGGCGATATACTGGCCGGCCTTATCCCAATGGCCAGCTTCCAGAAGCTCGAGAATGATCTTGTAGACCACCTGCTTGTTGGCATTCAGCTTCGGGTCAGGGCTGGTGAACAGCACGTCCGGATTGTCCGAGACGGCGACGGCTTCCTGAGCGTGCGCTGTGGATGGAGCCATGGCAGACAACGATAGAGCCGCTGCAAGGATAATGTTTCTCAATCTCTTCTCCGTGACGAATTGACCGTCTCTTGTTCATCTTCGGGTCACGCTTCCGCCTCTTTATTCTTAGATGCGAAACCGAAACCACTGAAAAGAAGATAGGAGTTGGTTTCATCCGACGTGATCTCGATTCGATTGATTTTTTGCACAATCCTGTCGATAATTGATCGGCGGATCGTCCTTCGGGATCACATTTTGCGGAGCTGAACGAGAGGTGCCGAGATGAAACAGTTTCAAGCGGTCGATGAACGCTGGACGTTATCGCAGACTGCGCTCCTTGGATTGGCTTCGGTGGTACAACGCATTTGCACCAGTGAGAACTTAAATCAAAGCAAACTTTCCGGGTTGAAGTTTTTCAAGCTTTCACAGCCGGACGAACCAAGCAGATGCTTTTACGAACCTTGCATCGCGATCATTCTCAGCGGTGCGAAGCGCGTTATGTTCGATCAGCATGACATGCTTTTTCATCCTGGTGACTTCTTCGTCACCTCCATCGATGTTCCGACCTCAGCGCATGTGATCGAAGCTTCAGCAGCCAAGCCCTATGTTTCTCTGGTCATGCGGATCGATCTGCAGAGGCTTCACGAACTATCAAAAAAGGTAGGGTTTTGGGAGCCGGATCCTTCGGTCGATCCTGTCGGCATCGCAAGGGGCCGGGCGTCCGAGGAATTGCTGGGTGCATTCTCGCGCCTTGTCGATCTGACCCTCAAGCACGACGATATTCCGTTGCTCGCGGAAATCATCCAGTCCGAGATCTACGTGCGCCTTCTTCAGAGCGAGGCCGGAAACTGGCTCACGCGGATGGCGAGCGAAGGATACAGGACCACCGGTGTCATTCGCGCTCTCGAATGGTTGAAGAGTAACTACATCAAGCCGCTGCGGATAGAAGAGCTTGCAGCGCTCGCCGCAATGGCAAGCTCGACCTTTCATCATAATTTTCGACGTCTCACCGGTACGAGTCCGCTTCAATACCAGAAGAACCTGCGTCTCTATGCGGCCCGAAATCTCATGCTGACAGAGAGGGTCGATGCCAATACCGCTGCAATCAGGGTGGGATACGAAAGTGTGCCCCAGTTCAGCCGCGAGTATTCTCGTATGTTTGGCGCGCCTCCGCGTCGTGACGTTCAAACAGCAAGGCAGCGATGAACGAAGTAGAAGGGCTCTTTGGGTTCTTCCGTCTTGTTTTAACGGGCCTTATTGCCCTCGCAGTCTCGTCATACTAGCGGCCCAGATCGCCTGAAATGTTGAGGAAGCGGCTCACCGGGCCCAATTTTGTCCGGACCATTGATGATAGATCCATTATCTCGTCGATCGCTTCTTCGGCCGCTGTCTGTCCGACCTCAGCGAGGGATCCGGCGCCGAGCCCTTCGGTGACCGTCATTTTGGATGATTCGGGGCGCGTTGGACATGGGAAGCGCCTGTGCATCGGTGTCTGTTACGATGAATTCACTCCTTCCAGCTCCTGCGCGATCATGTTGTTGACAGCATTACCGCCACCACCGCCAACGCCAATTACGGCGATCCTCGGCTTGAACCACTTCAAATCGCTCCCTGCCAATTAGTGCTCATGGACAGACAGACCTGTATTTACTTGCCTAGATAGACAGAACTGTATATCCCTTCGTCATTCTCCAACGATGACGGGATCTGGAATGAGCAACAAGGTAGTGGTCGTGACCGGCGCGAGCAGCGGGTTCGGGAAGCTCATGGTGCTGGACGCTCTGGAACAAGAGCGAAGAAATGATCGACGAGCGGTTCTGAAGCACATACGACAACCCGGCTGTGGTGCCGGCAATAGCTCCACAGCCGAACGTGTTGCGCGAAGATAGGCAGGCTGCTCGAGTCCGGTCGTGCCGTTGAAGGCAAGCCATCGGCTGAACCGCGGGCGCTGGGCCGGACTGGAACGTGACATCAGGAGAGAAGCATATGCCATCCAACATCGACAAGGTTCGGGATTTCATCGCGCTGTGGAATGCGCGGGATCTAGACGCAATTCTAGCGGCGATGGCTCCCGATTGCATTTACCACAATATGCCTTGGGACCCGCTGGTGGGCCACGCGGCGATCCGACAGGGATTGGCTAGGTTCATGAGCAACGCGAGCGAGATAGACTGGCGCGTGTATCACATTGCGCAAGGTGAAAACGGCGCGGTCATGACCGAAAGACTGGACCGTTTCCTGATCAAAGACAAATGGTGGGAATTTCCCGTCATGGGCATATTCGAGCTACAGGACGAACTGATCACCCACTGGCGCGACTATTTCGATTCGGCGCAGGTGCAGGCCGCGAGGGCGACGGTTGGGTAATCGTGTGCACATGGCACCGACAGCGACCGATGCCGGATCAATCTTCTCCTCACTCGACAGCAGCGCCTAAGATGGCAGGAGTCCTGCCTCGCGGTAGCTGTCGATCGCAAAGTCATAAAAACTGATATCTGACCGGCTCCTGGCAAGAAGCTGCGCGCCCGCAATGGCCGCAAAGATCGCCCGCGCCCTATGTTCGCTTTTCTCGACGGCGATCAGGGAAGCCGTGGATAATTGGCGGGCGATCCATGCGACATTGACGTCGGCAAAATCTTGGACCTCCTTTGCCACAGCGTCCGGCAGATCATCATACTCGGCCGCCATGAAACTGCCGAGGCACATTCGGTTATTGTTCTGGAGTGCCGCGCGGAATGTATCAGGATAGCGGCGCAGACACGCGATCGGATCTGGCGTCTCGTTCGACAGGGCTTCCAATGCCGCCGCAGCATCCTCCCGATAACGTCTCGCCACTGCCGCACCGAGATCGGCCTTGCTGGGAAAATAATAATGAATGCTTGCCGACTTGATGCCCACATCCTGCGCGAGATCACGAAAGTTCAGACCGCCATAGCCATGCGCCTGCGCGGTCCGCGTGGCAGCGCTCAGAATCAATTCCCTGGTGTTCGTGCTCATTCCGATACCCTTGATGTCTACCACCTACCAAATGGCAGATAAGCTTTGACGCGTCGATCGCAATAGTCATAATGCACCTATCAACTGACAGATAGAGAGACTTTCCATGAGAATTTATGATCGAGAAGGCGCGCCTAATCCAGCACGGGTCCGCATCGTCCTCGCCGCGAAAGGCCTTGAGGACCAAGTCGAATTCGTCAGTGTCGACCTGATCGCCGCTGAACAGAAGCAGCCGGGTTTCTTTGAAATGAACCCCATCGGGAAAATCCCCGTCCTGGAGTTGGCCGACGGCACAATCATCTCGGAATCCACGGCCATAACCGAGTATCTCGATAATCTGGATGGCAACCCGATTCTGACCGGCAGAACGTCGCGTGAAAAAGCACTCATTCATATGATGCAACGTCGTGCCGAGGTGATGTTGATCGAAGCCGTCGACGATTATTTTCATTATGCCACGCCCGGTCTTGGCGCCGCGCTGCGGCCATGGCGGATGCCAGACTGGAGCGGCGCAAAGGAATGGGGGCAGCGGCGCGGCGCATATGCCGTTGCCAATATGTCCTACTTCAATGATCTGCTGGCGAAGCAGTCTTTCCTGGCCGGGGATGGCTTTTCGATGCCTGACATAACTTTGTTTGCCAGCCTGATTTTCGCCGAGATTGTTGGCTTGCCGATCGCTCCGGAACTCACTGCTCTTCACACTTGGCGCGGCAAAGTAGCCGATCTTCCTGCCGTAAAGAACCGCAGCGGTCAGACCCCGCTGCCGGAAGATCTAGCGCGCCTCGGTGGCGCAACATAGCGAGGTCATATTTACTTTGCGGGCCGCCTCTGATCTGCCCCCCGCTGAGTGGCCTAGAGACTATGATAGTCCGAACCACGAAAGGGACATTGAATGCCGAGCAAGAAGCACAAGCCGGAAGAGATTATCGGCATGCATTTCGGGGACCTCATTCAGTGTCGGCATGGCCCGATGGTTGTTCACCGCAAGAAGTCGCTGTGCGCGCTGATGGTACGATGGCGCTATCGGTTTTATAAAAAAGGATGATTACATGGATGTTCTGGTGATTGGCGCGACAGGCTATATCGGTTCTCACATCGCCTGATCGCTCCGCGACAGAGGGCATGAGGTTACCGGCTTCGCCCGCACAGATGGCAACATCGCTACCTTGCACGAGGCAGGCTTCTCAGCCGTCAGTGGAAGCTTCGATGATCTACCAGCTCTTGCAACGCTCGCCGCCGATTTCGAAGTCGTCGTCATGGCAGCGATGCCATCTTTCGATCACGAACTTGAAATGATGCGTGTACTGGTAGAGAGCTGCACACGGGGTCGAACCCGACACCTCCTCTTTACTTCTGGCACGGGCGTGCTGTCCATCGAGTCGCTGGATGGGCGCTGGTCGCAAGATACCTTCGCGGAAGATGACCCGTTTCCCTTTCCCGCTCGACCAGTTCGCACTGTCCGAATTCAGACCGAGAATCTGGTACGGCAGGCATCCGGCGAAGGATTAAGCACCTTCGTTATCAGGCCTGCACTTGTATACGGGAATGGAGGCAGCATCCAGATTCCCCAGATATTTGAGTCCGTTAGGTTAACTGGTTCGGCCTGTTATCTCGGTCACGGCCTGAATCTCTATTCGGCAGTCCACGTTGAAGATCTCGCCGAAGTCTATTGTCTGGCGATAGAGAAGGGTACGCCGGGCGCTCTCTATCATGCAATAAGCGGTGAAGCCAATTACCGCGCGATCGCTGAAGCGGTAGCGAAGGTTACAGGTTGCGAAGCAAAAAGCTTAAGCTACGAAGCTGCGTGTGCGTTGTGGGGAACGCTCTATGTCGATATGGCGATCGCTGTAAACAGCCGGTCAATCGCCAAGCGGACTGTCGCTGACTTGGGATGGGAGCCCAGGCACATCGACGTCATTGAGGATATCAGGAACGGCTCGTATGCAGAGCGCTATCGTTCGGTTCTGGCCGAGTAAAGCTGGATAACTGAAACTAGGTGGATGGACCGTAGCGACGTGCGGTTCATTCACTTCATCTGCGCGTCATAGAAGGTTCGCGCACGATATTCTCGGAGCATCGCCACTACTACCGACGAGGCGCGATATCGTTGCTTGGCTCACATTGAATAGCGCGGCGACGGTGCGTTGCGTGTCACCAGCGGCCAGCCTATCCAGCGCCTCCCGCGGGGCAGGGGAGACAGGCCGGACTGACGGCACCAGGCGGAGACATACTTCCAGTCGGCGGCATAGGGTTGGGCGTATTGGCCGAGCTGGCGGCTTCGACGTAACCACGCGCACGATCGGCAAGGCCGGCAAGATGAGCGGGCGACTAATCCGCACCGGCGAGGGAGGGCAGGCGGCGGCGGGGTGCTTTGCCCGGAGGCTGCGTTGATGCCTCCTCGACGTGATTTTCGCCGGTCCGCTCAACGATTTGGGCCATTTCAGTATAATGATTATTGAATCCGATAAGTCTCCGTAGATTACAGAGCCTGCACATGCCGTATTAGATAGTCATTTTCGAGTAACTTCCGGGTCAAGAGACTGAGCGACATCGATCCGCGTGACAACGGACATGCCGGGAACGAGCCTTTCCACCTCATCCTGATTTCGGTCGATGAAGATCCGTACGGGGATGCGCTGCGCGACCTTCGTGAAGTTGCCCGTGGCGTTGTCGGCCTTGATGACAGAGAATTCCGAACCCGTGGCCGGCGCGAAACGTTCGATGCGACCTTTGAATGGCTTGTTTTCCAGCGCATCGACTGTGAACATGACCTCGTACCCTGCCCGTAGACCGGAAAACTGTGTCTCCTTGAAGTTGGCAACGATCCAGACCTCGTCCTGTACGATCGATCCGATCTGCGTGCCGACAGAGACATTCTGACCGACACGGCCGGTCACCTCGCCGAGCGTTCCGTCCTGAGGGGCGGTGATCCGGGTATTGGAAAGGTCGATCTGCGCCAGCTTGACGGCTGCCCTGGCGCTCTCGACGTTGGCCTGCAGGGACCTGCGTCCGACGACGACGATGTTGAGGTCTTGCTCGGCAACGAGCTCGGCCGCTTCCGCCTGATGGACGGCGGCTCGGGCCTGGCCAAATGCGGCGCGGTTCTTTTCTGCCTCACTCTGTGAGGCGATATTGCTCTTGAGAAGGTTCTCGCTTCGCGCGGCGGCGGCACGAGCCGCCTCACTCGCTGCTTCGGCACTTTCTACCGAAGCTTTTGCAGAAAGGATTTTCGCTTCGGCGGACTTCTGGCTCTGTTCGGAATTGGAGAGCTCGGCTTCGGCCGCTTCGAGCGCGGCCTTCGCCTGTTCCAGTTTCTGCACGAATATCCGGTCGTCTATCCTCGCTATCAAGTCGCCGCGCCGGACGCGCTGGTAGTCGCGAACGGGGACATCGACCAGATAGCCTGCAAGTTGCGGGCTCAGCAGGGTGACCTGCCCGCGCACATAGGCGTCGTTCGTCATCTGTACGGAGTTCCGGAAGGGCGGCAGGTTCCAGACGTAAAGGACCGTTGCGGCCCCGACGAGGCCTGCGGTCAACGCTAGGATGGTGGCGGCGGATCTGAAAGGCTTTGACATATCTTCTTCGGTTTTCTCGGGAGATCACGGGTTTGCGGGGGACGGTGCGTCCGCCGGTCGCACAAACTTCAGGTCTCGCCACGCGACGTGAACGAGCAGAGCGGCCAGAGCAAGAACGGCGAGGCAGGACGTGAGGAGGAACGAGTCGTTGTAGGCGAGCGTGAAGGCCTGCTGCTGCACCTGACGGGCAAGAAGACCCGCGCCCTGTGCTGCCTGCTCGGCGGGATCGGTCAGAACCCTGCCGTAGGTGCCTGCGAGTTGCTTCAGGCGGGCTGCGACCTGCGGATCGACGGAGGACAGCCTCTCGACCAGCCGCGCGGAGTGAAACTGCTCCCTCCATTGAACGAACGTCCCATAGACCGCACTTCCCAAAAAGCCGCCAATTTTCTGCGTGGCAAGGAAGACTACGATAAACGACAGTATGTACGGAAAACCGCGCTTTATGGCGCCGCCAAAGCCCACGGCAAGCGCGGAGGGCAGAAACAAGCCGCTGGCTGCGCTCATGAGGAACTGGCTGACATACATCTGCTCGGGCCGCGTGAGGACGGTGGCCTGGCTATCGATATAGCTGGCGGTCGCGATCATCAGAAGCGATGTGACGTGGATCATCGTGTGGCGGTTCGCTTTGACTAGGAAAGCAGCGAGCACTCCGGCGGCCAACCCACCAAAAAACATCACCCAGTAGAGGCCCACCATTTGATCGGTTGCCACGCCTACACTCCGCAGAAAGGCGACCGCGCCGCTGATCTGCTCGGAAAATGCCATGCGGAAGACGACGAGAACGCCGGCAAAGTGCAGGATCTCGCGCGACGTCAGCCAGCGAATATCGACCAGATGGTTCGAGCGGTTGAGTTCGATTGCTGCAAAGACGGCGCCCGACAGAATACCGGCGACGGTCAGCCATCCGATCCAGTCGGCGGCGGTCCACCAGTAGGATTTGCCGACCGCGAGAACGACGGCGAAGCTCCCCATGGCGATCGCGAGGAAGACGTAGCTGATAAGGTCGAGGGCGCTGATGATCTTCGCCCTTGGCGGGGATGCCAGGGGCAGCAGGTAGATCAATGCGAGCGATAGCAGGGAAAGACCCACTTCGGCCAGGTTAAAGCCGCGGTAGTCCCTGAGATCGAGCAGCGAGGGGGAGACGATGCCGGTCAATGGCGTTGCCAGGGCGGATGCGGTCAGCGCGGCGCACAGACCCGCATTCATTTTCAGTGCCGGCGGAAATTTCTCCAGAATGTAGAGGAAGCCGAGAGACGTCAGTGGTGCGGCGGCTGCACCGGCAAAGAATGCTACGACCAGCGAACTCGCATATGTATCGATCCAGAAATGCGATCCGCTGACGATCAGATGGACGACGACCGCAGCCTCGGCGAAGTTTCTCAGGCCGAACTGCGTGCGCATCTTGAACAGAATGAGCGTTATGCTGGCATTGGGAAAATAGTAGGCCGCCAGCAGCCACGTCGCCTCCTGCTGCGTCAGCCCCATCGGTCCCGCGACCTGCTGCAGGTTCGTCGACAGGAAGTTCTGCCCGAGGCCCACGGTGAACGTGATCACAAGCCCGGCAAGAACGTAGCAGGATAGAATCACCGGGGACGGCGTAGATGGAACGATGACGGTTGCACCGGGCGTTACGCCGGGGTCCTCCCGCGCGGGTTGGACCGCCGAGGCATCCGGTTCATCCCGTATCTCGCGAACGGGCTGCGACGCTTCATCAAGGATAGCTGCGGATGTCATCGCCTGGTCATTTCGCTCCACATTTTCTTTCGTTTCCGGCTTCATTGCGATCAGGATTGCGCGGCACGAAGGAGACGTTGGTCGAGCCCGTATTGTGCAGGCACGCCCAGGTGCTCGCGAAGCGTCGATCCCTCGTAGTCCTTATGAAACAGGTTGCGCGCCTGGAGAATCGGAACGACGTCGTCCACGAGCGGCGGCAGACCGTCCTCATAGACGTCAGGGCAGAACCAGAAGCCGTCCGCGGCCTCTGCCTCAAACCATTCCTGCATGTGATCGGCCACCTCGACGGCCGGACCGACGACGGAAGGATGATAATCGACCACACCGTGCGCGAGGACCTCGCAAAGGGTCCAGCCCTCGCGGGCAATCTTCAAGGCGTGGTCGGAACGGGGGTCCATGGGTGACGGGCGCGCCGCGGCAAGCTGTTCTGGCGATAGCGGCTGATGAAGCTGATCGGGATGGAGAGAGAGCCCCAGCATCTGGCCGAGATAGCCAACCCTTTCCGCAAACGTGTGCTCGGCCATTGCTATTCTCCGGTCGAGCGCCTGGCGCCTGTCGGCGGCAATCGTCGTCATGATGCCCGCGAAGAACTTGATCTCGTCCGGATCGCGGCCCGCGCGTGCCGCCGCCGCCCGAAGTTCCGCGCGCTGGTTGCACGCATCCTCGATGGTGTAGACCGCACCCATCACGCCGCTTGCATATCGTCCCGCCACCTCCAGTCCATGATCGCCGCCGCCAGCCTGAAAAACGACGGGCTGGCCCTGCCCGGAAGGCGGCAGCGGCAGGGGACCCTTTGAGCCGACATGGCGTCCGTGCAGGTTCACCTGCCTGATCTTCGTCGGGTCCGCAAAACGTCCCGATGCCTGATCATGGAGCCAGGCGTCCTGCCCCCAACTGCCCCACAGCGCCTGAACGATCTGCACGAACTCGTGAAGCCGCTCGTACTTCTCCATGCGCGGCGGCAGCTCGCGTCCGTAGTTGGCGGCCACTGCGGGATCGCTGGTCGGGACGGCGTTCCATCCTGCCCGGCCATGGCTCATGATATCGAGCGTCTTGAACTGACGGGCAAGATTGTAGGGCTCGTTGAATGTGGTCGAACCTGTTGCGACCATTCCGATGCGCTCGGTTCCGCGCGCCACCGCTGCGAGCGTCATCATCGGCTCAAGATTGAGCCTTTGCGCCTCCGTGGCAATGTCGGCTTTCAGAGCTGGAAAGTCGGGCATGAAGAGAAACTGGAATTTGCCGCGTTCGGCGAGCTGGGCGTAGCGGACCAGATTGTCAAAGCTCGTGAAGCCCTCCGGATCGACGCCCGGCATTCTCCAGGCGCCAGCCTGTGCGCCATATCCGTTTCCGAAAACCATGCCGATGAGAATTTTTCTGGTCACCTGAAGCACTACTCCTCAAGGTCGCCCTTGGCTGATCGTGAATTTGACGTTATTAACCGGGGAGCATCCCCGTTAAAGTCATATACGGGGATGCTCCCCGGTTTTCAATAAGGAAATGGTTCCGATGGCTTCTTTTTCGACAGCACGCGTCCCGCGCAGAGACGCTCAGCAAAACAGGCAGCACATCCTCGACATTGCCGGACAGGCCTTCTCGACCTCGGGGGTGGATGTTTCCATGGACGCGATCGCCCGCCAGACAGGGTTGGGATCGGGAACCCTCTACCGGCACTTTCCCAACAAAGACGCTCTGCTCGCCGCTTTGCTCGTGCCCTTTCACGAGGAACTGGAGGAAAAGCGGGCCGCGATAGAGGCCGCGACCGTTGATCCAGCGCTGATGCTGGAACGTTGGATCGATGCTCTAGGAGACTGGATGCTCGCCTATGATGGTCTATCTGAACCTTTGCGCGCCGCATGGTCCGCCCCTACCTCCGCCCTCAGGCCAACCTGCGAAAGCCTGATCGAAACGACCTGGAAGTTCCTGAGGGCGGCACAGGACGAGGGCCTGGCCCAACCAACCCTGACCGGACAAGATATATTCCTGGGCTCCCTTGCTGTGGCCTGGGCAAGCAACAGAACGACTGCGCAGACCGGGACCCGCGACATTCTCCGTTCGTTGCTGAAAAACGGTTGGGCTACGGGTCAGAAAAACTAGGCCTGTCGCCCACGCCACTGCACCGGGCCAATGCCCTTCGGCCGGGAGGGACCAAGAGGCTTTCAAACGGTCAGCCGGGGAACAAGAGGCTCGCGGATCATCTGCTACAAAAAAAAGAGGTTGTGATGAAAGTATCCCAAGTCGATCCGAGACAGCTCGTCTCTCCATCGCCTGCTGAAGCAGTCGCAGGGCCGGCGGCGACTGTTCCTCGTCATGCTTCTTCGGCCCGGGAATGGTCTGATACCACTCTGTCTCCAGAAACGCGTGCCGCTCTTGTCGTCTCGGCGATGACAGAGGACGAGAAATTCGCGTGGTTATCCGGACCCATGGCGCTTCCCACCGGCGAGACGAAAATCCCGGAGGGCGCGCTCGGGTCGGCTGCGTACTATCCGGGCATACCCCGCCTGGGTATTCCGGCTCAGCAGCAATCTGACGCCAGTCTCGGGATCAGCAACACGGCCAATGTCAGGCCGGGCGACAACGCGACGGCACTTCCGTCATCCCTGTTGCTCGGTGCTTCGTTCGATCCGGAAACGGCACGCGAGACCGGTGCGCTCGTCGGCCGGGAAGCTTCGGCGAAGGGTTTCAATGTTCAGTTGGCAGGCGGAGCAAACCTCATCCGTGAGCCACGGGGCGGTCGCAATTTCGAGTACGTCTCGGAGGATCCTCTGCTGACCGGCATCATCGCCGGGCACGCGGTCGCGGGTATTCAGTCGCAGGGCGTGGTTTCCACCGTCAAGCATTTTGCCGTCAACCCGCAGGAAACCGGCCGTGTCCTTTCCAACTCTGTGCTCTCGCTCAATGCCTTGCACGAGTCCGATCTGCTCGCCTTCCAGATCGCCATCGAGATCGGCGCTCCTGGCGCCGTGATGCCGGGCTATAACCTTGTCAACGGCGAATGGGCCTCCGAAAATGTGTATCTCATCCAGACCGTCCTCAAGGGCGAGTGGCACTATCCCGGCTGGGTCATGTCCGACTGGGGCGCGACCCATTCTACCGTAAAGGCGGCACTTGCTGGCCTCGACGTCCAGTCGGGTGCCAATCTGGATCCGCAGCGCTTTCTTGCCCAACCTCTGCGGGATGCCGTCGCGGCAGGTCAGGTTCTCCGGGCGCGCATCGATGACATGGTCGCCCGGCAGTTGCGCAGCCTGTTTGCCGTCGGCGCAATCGACCGGCCTGCGCCGCCGGA
Organism: Pararhizobium gei; assembly: GCF_029223885.1. Taxonomy (NCBI): domain Bacteria; kingdom Pseudomonadati; phylum Pseudomonadota; class Alphaproteobacteria; order Hyphomicrobiales; family Rhizobiaceae; genus Pararhizobium; species Pararhizobium gei. The sequence continues at coordinate 137,138 of NZ_CP119410.1, forward strand.
TGGTCATATCGACTATATGGCGCATCGCCTGATCGCCCAGCGTGCCGCAGAACGCGGGATCGTGCTCCTGAAGAACGAGCACGGCATCCTGCCCGCTGCCAGGGGAGCCCGGCGACTGCTCGTCATCGGGCGTCACGCCGATGTCGGCGTACTCGCAGGCGGCGGATCGTCCGCCGTCTCCCCTGTGGGTAGCCTGTCGCTCGAGGGCGTCGAAGTCATGGGCGTGCCGATGGCCAGGGTCTACCATCCTTCATCCCCCCTCCATGCGATCAGGGCGGAGGCGGGCGCCGCAAAGGTGGATTTCATCGACGGCGGCGATATCGCAGCAGCCGTGAGGGCCGCGGCCGATGCCGATATGGTCTTTCTGTTTGCCGAGGAATGGCGCACCGAAGGGGAGGATCGACCGGGGCTGGACCTGCCCGACGACCAGGATGCCCTGATTGCTGCCGTGGCGAGGGCCAATCCCCGCACCGTGGTCATTCTTCAATCCGGTGGCGCCGTAGCGATGCCCTGGCTCGATGTCGTTCCCGCAGTTCTGGCGGCGTTCTACGCCGGATCGGGAGGAGCCGAGGCAATTGCAGGTATCCTGTTTGGACGCGTCAATCCGTCCGGGCACCTTCCCATTACCTTTCCCCGCGACATCGGACAGCTTCCGCACCCTGAGCAACAGGATCCCCGCACCACGACCTCCAACCCGGGCATGACGATCAAGGGCGATGTCTTCGACATCGACTACAACGTCGAAGGCTCGGATGTCGGATATCGGTGGTACGTGCGCGAGGGGCTGACGCCTCTTTTCCCGTTCGGACACGGACTGAGCTACACCCGTTTCACCTATTCTGATCTTCAGGCGGATTATCAGGGCGACACGCTGATGGTAACGGTGATGGTCCGCAACACGGGCGCTCGGGCAGGAGCAGCGGTTCCTCAGCTTTACGTCTCAAGGACCGGCCCTCACGGCTTTGCGCCCCGTCTTTGTGGTTTCGAGCGCATCGATTTGCAGCCAGATGAGTTCCGGAAGGTGGAAATGCGTGTTGATCCACGACTTCTGGCACGGTTCGATGCGGTAGGGAGGGCCTGGGTCAGGGACGTTGGGATCGTCGATTTACGTTGCTCCGAAAGTGCGGCGGCCGAAGGCATCTCTGTGAGCGTTGAAATGCCACCTTTCACCCAACCCGCTTGATCGTTTCAGCTGTCACTTGATAAGAGTCCACATCGGTCGCGAGTGCCGCCTCTACTTCCGTCAGCTGCTCCCGCTTCAAGTCCAAGGTCCGCGGCATAGGCAAAGACTTCCCCGATGCGGGACCGATAGGAGGCCTGTCTGCGCTCGGCCTTGCCGAGCCGGGACCTATGGCCCTCACGTTCGCCCTCGACGTTCGACAGGGCATGCTCCAGCCGCGAGACCGCGCCGAGCGGCGTGATAATCATGTCGAGACCGACCTCGCTGTCACCACCCGTGCGCCGCAGCGCCGTCTCGTAGCGATAGCCGTCACGCCCAAACCGCTCGCCCCGGCGTTGCGCATCAGCCGCTCGTCGCCGGACGCAATGGCTTTGGCCATGGCGAACTGGCTGGCCTGCGTCTCGCCTATGTCCTCCAGCCGTCGGATCGACGTGTCGCCGGACAGGGCAGCGGCGATGAAGCGCGCCTTGCGCTCGTTGTTCTGCCACATCTGCGCATCCATCGATCCCAGCGTGGCATGGGCGAAGATGTCGATCTCGTCATGCTGGTTGCCCTGGCGGATGATGCGTCCTTCCCGCTGCTCGATCTGCGAGGGCAGCCACGGCACGTCGAGATGATGCAGCGCCTTCAGCCGGAGCTGCGCGTTCACACCGGTGCCCATGGTCTCGGACGAGCCGGATCACTCAACCACAATTCTTGGACATACTCCAAGATCATACTCTGGCTTCTTTAACGGCAGGCTCTTGCATAATCGTCGATAACGCGTTGAATGCTCGCGACGAGAATATTGCGTGCCGTTGGTCTCAACGTATTGTTCGCGACAGCTGGATAGAGGGTGCCAAAATACTGGCTGACGAGCGTCTCGGGAATAACCATATCTTCCAAGACCGCCAACATGCGGTTGACAGCAATCTGGGCTTTTGGATGCGGCCAATAGTATCGAATACGGTCGCTGTAGCTAAAATGGCGCTGCAGGCGGAGGTTATACTCATGCCCGTGGTAGTATTTCTCCCAGTTGCCCGGTTCGGCGATCATGAGCCGCTCCATGGCAGCGCGCAGAGTGTCGGCGTCGGGAATGTCGAACAGAAAGGCGGCGATCTGGTCGAGGCCGTATAGAGCCTCGCGCAGGCCAAATGTTACGCCTGGACCGACTTTGAGGATGCGGAAGCCATCCTCGACCAGCGCCGACAAGGCAGACACCGGCTGATAATCGGTGGAATGCGCCTCGAAAACGAACTGTGGAATACGGGACAAAGCGGCGCTCAATTCCCGTGCAGCCGGTCGGTCGTAGAAGACAACGTTCTCATTGCCGAACTCGACGCCCGGCTGCACAACAACGCCAATAGCACGCTCGAAAGCTGCTTCCAGCCCGCGTGTGGCAAAAGCGCGCCGGTGTACGTCCACCGTTTCAAGGACGGCCTGCGCGGTAGTGACCTGCAGGTGCTCGACCACCTCCATCGCTCCGCCGGGAATGGGTACCTCAGTCCCGATTACATAAACGGGCTTATCGAAACCGGAACGCTTGGCGGCGGCTTCTGACGCTGCCGCCAAACGGGCAGCGCGGTTCGCCGTGACTTGATCAGCAAGGGCCGAACCTTCACCGGCACAACCCATGCTGGTGTCCAGATGGATCTTGGTAAAACCAGCGCTAACGAAGGCGTCGATCATCACATCGGCGCGTGAAAGAGCTTCCTCTGCCGGCAGATGCTTCCAGGGATTCGGCCCTAGATGATCACCGCCGAGAATAAGCCGCTTCGTATCGAAGCCGGTCTTTGCGGCGATGGTTTCGACGAAGCGCCGGAAATCGGCCGGCGTCATGCCAGTATAGCCGCCCTCTTGGTTGACCTGATTACAAGTTGCCTCGATCAGAACTTCGGTGCCGTCATTTCTGCCCTGTATCAAGGTGGCTTCGATCACAAGCGGATGTGCCGAGCAGATGGAAGCAATTCCGCCTCTAGCGCCGGAGGAATGGCGGCTGGCAAGCGCGCGCAACGTGTCGGTGGTCATGATCTAAGTCCTTTGAACGGCATTCGATGGCATCAATGAAGAGAAGGGTAAACATAAAATAATCAAAATCAATCAGAAATTAGATTGACATTGATCATATCATGGGGTTTTTTAGCCTCAGTTGATCAAAAAGGAAGGGTGCAACGTGAAAGACGATCGATTTTCCGCCATCCGCCAGCACCTTTACAGTCGCGGTTACAGCTCCATTCAGGAGATCGCCGATACCGTCGGCGCCTCACCAGCCACGATCCGCCGCGATCTTCTGGCGCTGGAAGCTGAAGGTGCCGTTTCCCGTACCCACGGCGGTGCTCGCATTGCCGAAAGTGCCGGGATCGAAGTCGCTTTCGAAGCCCGTGAGCAGCGTCATTTATCCGCCAAACGTGCCATCGGAGACGCCGCCTTCGAGACGATCGTTCCGCACAGCGCCATCTTTCTGGATGCGGGCACGACAGTTCTTCAAGTTGCACGTCGTATTCGACTCAACCCATTGCCGCTTTCGGTCTTCACCAATTGCGTCACAGTCGCGCAGGTTCTGATGGATGTGCGGGATCTGAAAATCACCCTTCTCGGCGGTCATCTAAGGCCGCAGAATGCGTCGATGGTCGGCAGCCTTGCTGAAGACATGCTGGACCGTCTCTGGTTCGATCGGCTGTTTCTTGGTGCCGGTGCGATCGGCGAGGATTGTTGTCTCTACAGTCTCGACGAGTACGAAGCGCGGTTGAACGAAAAGATGCTGTCACGCGCCGCGACCCGGACGCTGCTGGTCGACAGCAGCAAGTTCGGCCAGCGCCTCACCTACAGGGTTGCTAGGCTCTCCGCGGACGTCGGCATCATTACCGACGAAGGCCTTGACGCCGGCTGGTCGTCGCGGCTGAAGGAGGCTGGCTGCAACCCGCTGCTGGTGCGCAGCCCGGCCAATGACAGCCTGTCGGGAGCGGCATGAGCATGGACGTCGTTCTCGGTCTGGACAGTGGCGGAACGAAGACAGTCCTCGCGTTCGCGGACCGCAGCGGAAAGGTGATCTTGTCGCGCCGCGGACCGGGACTGGATCCGTCGGCCGGAAGGGGCTGGGTTGCCGAGCTGGAAACATTGCTGGATGCATGTCCGCAAAACGTAGCGGCTGCCGTGTTCGGCCTGCCCTTCCACGACGAGGTGCAACACTACAGCGACGAGCAGACGGCGGTTACCCGGGCTCTCGTTGCCGGAAACACGCTGGTGCAGAACGACGTGCGCATCGCGTTCGACGGTGCGATGGCCGGCAAAGCGGGCGTGCTGGTTCTCGCGGGAACCGGTTCGATGGCATGGGCCAGTCTCAATGGGCGGTTTGACCCGCATATTCGTGTCGGCGGATGGGGCGATGCCTTCGGGGACGAGGGCAGCGCCTACTGGATCGGCCGTGAGGCACTTAGTGTCGTCAGCCGCCATCTGGATGCTCGTATAAATGCGCAGGCACTCTGCGAAGGCGTGTTGTCGGCACTTGGCCTTGCGGCCAAGGATCTCATCGGCTGGTGTTACCAGCTGGAAAACCGGCGCATGGAATTCGCCCGGTTGGCGGTCACCGTTTCTGTGTTGGCCGAGAACGACAATCCAGATGCGCGCGCGATCCTTCATGCGGCGGCGGATCATCTTGCCGCTCATGTCACCGCTGCCTGGAGCCAGACGCAGGCTCTGATGCCTGTGTCGTGGAGCTATGCCGGAGGCGTGCTTTCGAGTGCCATCGTCCGACAGAGAATCGCGGCCCAGCTCGGGTTCGACCCCGTTCTGCCGCGCTTGCCGCCCGTCGGCGGCGCATTGCTGCGCGCCGCAGCGAATGCCGGCTGGTCCGTTGACGATACATGGATCGACCGCCTGTCGGCTTCACTGGACACGCTGATTTACAACGACGATCACCAAAAAAAAGGGGAATGACCATGAAAAGACGTCTGTTTCTATCCACCGTATCCGCCCTGCTTATGGCGTTTCTTGCGCCCGCGATGCCCGCTTTCGCAGACGATGCCAAGCCGCTGGCCGGCCAAACATTGACCGTGCTCCTGCCGCCATGGGTGACGCTGCCCACGGAAATGACCGACCGATTTACCGAAAAGACCGGTATCACGCTCAACAGCCAGACACTCGGCTGGGACGAAATCCGCACCAAGATCGTCACCTCGATGGTCGCCAATACCGCGCCCGGCAGCGCCACTGAGATCGACTGGTCCTGGGTTGGACAGTTCGGTGCAGCCGGCTGGTTTCAGCCGCTGGACGATATTCTCGATCCTGCAGTTCTTGCCGATCTGCCGACGTCAAAAATCTTCACCTATGACGGCAAGCTGATCGCCATCCCCTACAACAACGACTTCCGGGTGCTGATCTACAACAAGAGCCATCTCGACAAGGCCGGCATCAAGGCGCCACCGAAGACTCCCGACGAACTGCTGGCCGCCGCCAAGGCGATCAAGGCGGCCAACATCGCCGAGTATCCGATAGGCCTGCCGCTGTCGGCGACTGAAGGCAGCGCCACGGCCTGGTATCTCCTGACCAAGGCGTTCGGTGGCGAGTTGTTCGATGAGAAATTCGAGCCGCTTTTCACCGCGCCTAATTCCGCCGGCTATAAGGCCATGAGCTTCGAGATCGAGGCGCTGAAGGCGGGTTTGATTGATCCGGCTGCCACCGGCCTCAAGGATGTGGAAATCCAGGAACTGTTCAAGAGCGGCAAGATCTCGTTCGACGTCGCCGGATGGGCCGGTAATTTGGCAGTCTACACCGATGCTTCCAAGTCGCAGGTTGCAACCGACGCCAAGGCAGCGCTGATGCCGTCCGTGACGGGCAAGTCACGCACCTTCGGCCTGCCGGGTGCTCTTGGCATTCCGACGTCGGCCGAAAATAAGGACGCCGCCGTCGCCTTCATCAATTGGATGCTGGAACCGGAAACCGCGATCGCCGACTACACGTTGCTCGGTAACCTGCCGACCCGCCTCAGCGTCCTCAAGCAATTGAACGATGCGGGCAAGCTCAAGGAAGGCGACATTCTTCTCGAACAGGCCGGCCTGGTCGAGCCCCTGTTCGCGCAGGGTACGCCCGGCTGGTACCCACAGTTTTCCAGTGCCGTTGCCAGCGCCCTGAACCAGGCTGCCAAGGGTCAGATCTCCGTCGACGACGCTGTCAAGCAGATCGCCGAAGAAGCCAAGGCGGCCCAGCAGTAACAACCCCCGTGGCTCCCGGATCGCGGGAGCGTGGCGGGAGCCAAAGCCTGTGCATTTTATGCCGGGCGTCTCCCAAGTCAAAGAGGCCGCACGATCATGACTTCCGTATCTTCAAACGTGCGGCCTCGCTTCTACAATGGCGAGGCCGGGCTGGGGCTGGCCTTGGCCGTTCCTATCATTGTCATCATGGGGGCACTGGTGTTCCTGCCATTGGTGACAACCTTCATCGACAGTCTTTACCGGGTGGAGCCGATGCGGGCCGGCACACCCTTCGTCGGCTTTGGCAACTACATCGCGCTCGCTACCGACAGCAATGTCAAACTCGCCTGGATCAACACGCTGATCTACGTGGCCATCGCGGTCGTGCTGGAGACCATCGGCGGTCTGGCCGCGGCGCTGTTGCTGAACAAGGTCAAGCTCGGCCGTCGCTGGCTGCTGGCGGCATTGATTTTGCCCTGGTGCCTGCCGCCGGTGGTCAACGCCGTCGTGTGGCTGTGGATCTACAATCCGAGCTACGGGCTGCTCAATGGCATTCTCCAGTCCTTCGGTATCATCGGCGAGAACAAGGTCTGGTTCAACGACCGCGAAACCGCTCTCTTTCTCGTCGCTCTGGTACATGTCTGGCGAATGATGCCGCTGACCGCGATCATTCTGCTTGCAGCCTTGCAGAGCATTCCAGCCGATCTTTACGAAGCTGCAAAACTGGATGGTGCCGGGCCCGTGAAATCCTTCAGGCTGGTGACGCTTCCCCTGATTTCCGGTGGCCTGGCCATCGCGCTCAGCCAGTCGACCGTCTTCGCCTTCAACCTGTTCGACGAAGCCTGGATCCTTACCGGTTCGAGCCTCGATACCCGCACCGTTATCATCCAGGTCTACATGTCGGCGTTCCAGAATTTGAAATTCTCTTTCGGCATGGCGCTGTCGATCGTCGCGATGATCGCCTCGCTGCTGGTGTCGCTGATTTATGTCCTGAAGGTCTACCGCGAAACGAGGTTCGACTGATGAACCGCCATATCCTCACGCTTATTCTCTCGAAATTCGGACTGACGCTGGCGGTATTGCTGCTGCTCGTCTGGTCGGTGGGACCGATCTACTGGTCCCTGGTCACCAGCCTCACTTCGCCCACGGATCTGGTCTCGACGACGGCGCACTTCTGGCCGCCGAGCATGACTTTCGAACACTATGGCAAGCTTCTCGGCGCCACCAGCCTCTCGCAGGGCAACGAGGTGCAGTCGGTGTGGCCACAGTTCTCCAAGGCTTTTCTCAACAGCCTCATCACGTCGATCGCCAGCACCTTGCTGACCGTCCTCATCGCGGCCTTCGGCGCCTATGCCTTCGTTCGTCTAAAATTTCCAGGCCGCGACCTCCTGTTCATTCTCGTCGTCGCAACGCTGGCGATCCCGGCCTACACGGTAATGATCCCGCTCTACCGCCTGATGATCTCGCTGAATCTGATCGACACCTTTACCGGCGTCACGCTGATCTATGTTTCGGCCTTCCTGCCTCTGGCGCTTTGGCTGATGCGCAGCGTCTATCAGTCGATGCCGATTTCGCTGGAAGAGGCTGCTTGGCTCGACGGTGCCAGCAAGGTCTATACGCTTGTGCGTATTGTGCTGCCGCTGGCAGCACCCGGCTTGATCGCCAGCGCCATCCTGACATTCCTCAATGCCTGGGGTCAGTTTATGATTCCGCTGGTGTTCTCGCCGACGCTTGCGACCAAGCCGCTGACGGTGCTGATCCCGGAATTCGTCACTCGCAACTATGTCGATTACGGGCTGATGAACGCCGCCGGCATACTGGCGATTATCCCGCCGGTGCTGCTGGTTCTGTTTCTCAACCGCTATCTGGTGCAGGGCCTGATGGCCGGTGCCAGCAAATAAACACCCGGACACAAAAATCATAACAAAGCATAAGGAAGCCTCGCAATGAACGTTACCGAACGCGTCATCTTTGAACAATTCCCCTTCTGGGAGGGTGCGCTGTCGATCGTACTTCCGAAGGTCACGGCAAAGACCGTGATCGTCGTCGGCTGCGGAACATCATTTTATCTCGCGCAGACAATTGCAGCAGCCTTCAATCTGAACGGTCGCAATGCACTGGCGGTCCCCGGTGCCGAGTGGTCGCGCCGTCGCAACGCCTATCTGGCTGACCAATCGGACCTCTGCGTCATCGCGCTGTCGCGCAGCGGCGAATCCACAGAGACCGTTCAGGCCGTGGAAGTCAGCCGCGATGCTGGTTTCCCGACAATCGCTCTGACCTGCGAGAAGGACAGTTCGATCACCCGCGCAGCCGAAACCGTCGTCTACATCAAGACCCATGCGGAGGAAGGCATCGTCATGACGTCGTCGGCCAGCCTGATGCTGATCGCCGGTCTGCGTATGGCCGGCGTCAAGCTGGATCCCAGCATCATCACCGCAGCAAAGGCAGGGCTTGGTGCCATGGATGCCGGCATTCGTGACCTCATCCGGGGACGAAGCCATTTCGTCTATCTCGGTGCTGGCCCGTTCTACGGCATGGCAACCGAAGGATCGTTGAAGCTGCAGGAAATGAGCATCAGCTATTCGCAGGCTTTCCACCCCATGGAATACCGCCACGGCCCAATCAGCCTCGTTGACGAGGGCACTTTGGCCATCATTCTGTACAGCGCCGAAACCCAGGACGAGGAGGCGAAGGTGGCCGACGATATCAGGGCGAAGGGTGCTGCAATCATCGGTTTCGGCGGTCCAGGAGACCTGTCGATCCCAGCCGAGATCGAGGGGCTTGGCCAGACAATTGCCTTGCTTCCGGCACTGCAGATCATCGGCGAAAGAGTCGCCGAGGCCAAGAACATCGATACGATGGCGCCCCGCCACCTGAACAAAGTTGTCGTCCTTCACGGATGACGCCTTCGTCTGTCGGCGGGTATGAGCCACCGGTCACACGGTATTGTTTCAAGATCGGAATTTAGCATGGCAAATGTAGAGATATCTCAACTTCGCAAGAGTTATGGCATCGAGGAGGTCATCCACGGTGTAGACCTGTCGATCCAGGATGGCGAGTTCGTGTCGCTGATCGGAGCTTCGGGCTGCGGGAAATCCACGCTTTTGCGCATGGTTGCCGGTCTTGAAAGCATCACCGCAGGCACGATCTCACTTGATGGTCGCGTGATAAACGATGTCGCGCCGAAAAACCGCGACATTGCCATGGTGTTCCAGAACTACGCGCTCTACCCACATCTGACCGTGGCGGAAAACATGGGTTTCAGCCTTCAACTGCGCAAGGTGCCGAAGGAGCAGATCCGCAAGGAAGTTGAGGCAGCGGCCAAATTTCTTGGCTTGACGCCCTATCTCGGACGCTATCCGAAAGCCTTATCCGGCGGTCAGCGCCAGCGCGTCGCAATGGGGCGCGCCGTCGTGCGCAATCCGCAAGTGTTCCTGTTCGACGAGCCGCTGTCAAATCTCGACGCGAAGCTGCGCGTGCAGATGCGCATCGAAATCAAGTCATTGCAGAAGCGGCTCGGCACCACGTCGATCTATGTCACGCATGACCAGATGGAGGCCATGACGATGTCGGATCGTATCGTCATTCTCAACGGCGGTCGCGTGGAGCAGGTTGGTGCACCGCTCGACGTCTATGATCGACCCGCAAATCTCTTCGTTGCCACGTTCATAGGCTCGCCAGCGATGAACCTGCTGGACGGAACTCTCATACGGGATGGAGGTCGTACGTATGCGAAGATCGCCGGCGCCGATATACCGATCGACGGTCCCATCGACGCCGCGACGGGAACGAGCATCGTGCTGGGCGTTCGACCGGAGCATATGTCGATCGACACGGGTAATGGCGATACAAACAGCTTTCCATTTGAAATCGATCTCGTTGAACCGACAGGCGCCGAATCGCATATTTACGGACGTTGTGACAAGAGCCCGATGATTTTTGCCATGCCCGGCCGCTCGCAATTCGGTGGTGGCGACAGCGTCAGATTGACGGCCGATCCGGGGACCCTGCACATCTTCGACAAGATGTCCGGGCAGCGTATCTCGTAGTGCGCATAGTCTACCGACACGGAGTATAAAACGAGGCTATGAGGATATTTCGAGTGAACGAGTCCACTAGCGAAATGCAGAGACAGGCGAACATCGCGTAATTGCCCTGCTGGCGGGAGCGTTCTCGTCGTCAGTCACTGGTCAACATCCCGGAACAGCGATGGATTCGGTTGGACGCCATGGATGCATTGGCTGATGCAGAAGCCATCGACCCTTCTATCGTCGCGCAGCTAACACCCGCATATCTTATGAAAGCGCCACCCATTCTCGCTGCGCCGGCCGCTCACCTCATCGGCGCGCATGCCCCAATCCCCGAAGCCGTCCGATGTTTCGAACGGATCGCAAGCTCGAACAAGAGACGCGCGCTCCTGCTCGTCGGCGCCGCTGCCATGGCGCGACGCGACGACGACGCTGCCGCTCGCATTCTAGACCTTCTGGAACCGGACCATCCCGGACGCCAATTGCTCTCGAGGTCCGAACCTTTACCGGCGTCGATTTTGGATGACCTGGGCAACGTGCAGCTACGAGAGGCAGTCCGGAAAAGGCTCGGAGATCGCATTGCATCCGCCGAGAACTAGTCACTCCCCCGTTAAAAGCAGCTTAGCAGGCTGTTGAAGAAGTCAGTCGCGTTCGCACACGACCCCGGAATCGTCTCCGTTGTGGACGTAGATGTGTCCGACAAGGCGTCCAGCGGAGCCGAGAGCTGCCCATCCACGGCCACAGACCGGGTCGCTCTCGTCTTGTCCTTCCCATGAGAACTCTGCACAGGCTGATGTTGGTTATGGGATGGCCCGCCCTTCCGAGGACACCGAGTATGATGTCCTTTTCTTGAAGGGAAAGGAGCAGAGCCATGCAGATTTCTATTTTGGGCATCGACATCGGGAAGAACAGCTGCAGCGTTGTTGGGGTAGATGACCACGGCGCGGTAGTTGTTCGCCGGACGATGCGGCGACAGACATTGATTGAATTCGTTGAGAAGCTACCAACCTGCGTTATCGCGATGGAGGCCTGCTGTGGTGCTCACCATCTTGGCCGGCTCTTTGCCGCGAGAGGCCATGAGATCAGGCTGATGTCGCCGGAATACGTCCGCCCATATGTAAAGGCGCAGAAGAATGATGACAGAGATGCCGAGGGCATTGCCGAGGCGGCGTCTCGACCGACGATGCGGTTTGTCGAACTGAAGAGCCAGGAGCAGTTGGATATCCAGACGTTGCATCGGGTTCGATCCCGGCTGGTTGCGGAGCGAACGACCTTGATCAATCAGCTCCGTGCCGTTCTTCTTGAGAGAGGTGTCATATTCGCCGCGGGCCGCGTGAAGTTCGAGAGCGCTCTGGACGGTCTCCTTGCCGAAGCTGATGAGATCCTGTCACCGCGCATCCGCAGCCTGGTCAGCGAATTGCGGGACGAATGGCGAATGCTTGACAAGAAGATCGAGGCATTGAACGCTGAGTTCGTAGCACTCGCCAGGCACAACAGTGCGATGCGCCGCCTGACATCGATTCCCGGCATTGGCGTGCTCAACGCCACGGCACTTGTTGCCGCAATTGGTGACGCCGGTAGTTTTAAGCATGCCCGAGATCTCGGAGCATGGTTGGGGCTTGTGCCACGACAGTTCACCACCGGAGGCAAGGCACGTCTGCTTGGGATAACAAAGCGCGGCAACACCTATCTGCGAACTTTGCTGGTCCACGGCGCTCGAGCGGCAATGCACACGCTCAGTCAAAGTGACACGCCAATCGGGCAATGGCTCCAGACGATGTTGTCCCGAGGCGTCCACCGCAATGTCGTGATCGTGGCCCTTGCAAACAAGCTCGCGCGTATCGCCTGGGCGGTGTTGCGCAAGGGACAGCCCTATGAGCGGGCCTATGGTGTAGCGGTAGTCTGAGCTATTGGCTGCCAGGAGCGCAGCCTACGATGTTTGCGAGTGGAATGGAGATGGCCTGACAGTTGATCGGCGTTCAGATAGCCCCGGCGTGGAAATGGTTCTTTGAAACCGTGTTGGTTATCGTGGCTCTGGACGTGCGGATATTTATCTTGGCTACGGCCTGACCGTAAGACCGAATACGTTGAAGCAGACTGCACAGGAAATCAAAAAACAACTTGCAAACAGGGCGGGCCATACGTTCCACACGGAACTGAGCCGGCAGGCCACCGTATTCTGCCCGCCAGCGGTAATATGTAACTTCCGTCACGCCTATCGACCGGATCGCCTCCGCCATCGATTTGCCCTGAGCATTCAGCACGTCAAACTGACGAAGCTTCGTGACGATCTCTTCTGCCTTGTGTCTTTTCGCTGCCATTCCAATGTCCTTCTTCGGCTCATAAGCCATACTTCAAGAAGGATCACTTTCCAGGGGGCAGACCAAATCGTCTCCGAAAATACCAATACGCCGACCGCGATGATCGGCGCGAAAGAGGCGGCCATGATGTTGGAAGTCCTTTAATTCCAATAACACTTCATGCCGTTTGGCGCATTATGAGCTGCCCGGTCTGCAGGCGGATTATGCCGTCGTCAGAGGGTCTGATGTTGGGGTCGTCTATGAGACTGAGCGCTTCTTGTACCATGCGCTCCACCGGCTGACGCACGGTCGTCAGTCGATAAGAGTTCCAGCTTGCCATCGGTATGTCGTCGAAACCGACTACAGCCAGGTCATCGGGGATCCGGATGCCACGTTCCCTTGCTGCATCGATGACGGCAAGGGCCATAATATCGTTGCAGCAAAATACCGCATCAGGAGGCTCCGCAGAGATTAACATCTCAAGTCCAGCCTCGTATGCGCTCTGGTAGTTGAAGTTACCAAAGGCCTGCACATCGATTGATCGACCTGCTTCCAGCAGCGCATCGCGGAAGCCGCGGGCCCGCTCGATATGGGTCGACGTGTTTGCTACGCCGCCGAGGAAGCCAATTTTCCGGTGGTTTCGGCGCAGGAGAAGCTGGGCGATGTCCCGCCCGCCCTGATAGTTGTCGCAAGCAACCGCATTGATACGCATGTCCCTCTGTACCCGGTTCAGCAGCACCACCTTGATCTGGTGCTGCCGGCAGGACTGCGCCATTTTCGACGTAAGATTGGCTGACGTGACTATGATTGCGGACGGACGGGCCGCAAGGATCTGGTCAGTTGCGGCATCGACGTTGGTTGCTGCAGCAAGCGCATAAACCAGCAACTGGCGGCCAGTGTCCTGCAGATTTCTCGCAAGTGCATCAAGAACCGTTGGATAGAATGGATTCAGCAGATCGCCGGCTACCAGTATGACCGTTCCTGCCGCAATGGCTTCGGCCGTGCGCCGCGCCGGACTGATATAACCAATCTCTTCAGCGGCTGAGAGAATAAGCTTACGCTTTTCATAGTCGATAGGCGCGCCGGGTGTAAAGGCACGCGATACAGCTGCAAGCGAGACCCCGGCGGCATGGGCGACCTGTTTTGCGGTGGGTTTCATAGCGGCTTGTACTGAAAATTTTTCACTAGAATGATGAAAGCTTGCAATGCATCATTAGCATTATATCGTCGCGTCCGAAAGGGAGGAATTCAATGGCAATCACTTACCTCATTGCGCCTATCGCCTGGCCTAGGGGACCGAGACCATCAAGCCGGTCGACATGCTCGTTGGACCACGTAATACATACGTTGCCGAGGCCAAGCGCCAGCTCTATGGCCGCGTCGTGATCGATCTGTTTGCCGGACCACCTGAGGCGATGGTGATTGCAGATGAAATCGCCGACGTTGAAATCTGCGCAACCGATCGCCTCGACCAGGCTGAGCACGGCTATGATTTGCCGGCAGATTTGCTCACGAACAGGCGAAATCTTGCTGAGGCCACCTCGGAGGAGGTCGAGCAGCAGCTCATAAGCCTTCCGACGGCCGATACGGCACGACGTACCTGGGAAGACTATGGAGAGGTCATCGTCAGTGACAGTCGTGCAGAAATGCTTGATGTTGCCAATCAGATGTCCAGCGAACACGGACAGGTGATGACGGATCGAGATGACTGGTATCTCGAAAACATGCACAGCTACGGCGCACTGTTCCTTGGCGCGCGCACCAATGTTGCCAATGGCGATAGAGTCATCAGCACCAACCACACATTGCCAACTAAGAAGGCTGGCCGTTACACGGGAGGCCTGTGGGTTGGTAAATTTCTTAAGACACGCATCTGCCAGAAGGTGGGAGCAGACGAGGCTGCTGCAAAGATAGGCGTTTATGGATCTAGGCTTTGCACCCATGAGGGGTTTGTTTGCGATGCAGAACAGTGCAACGTGCGTGTTCGGCGCTACGGGGGGCGTAACATCGCGTACGGACAGGCCGCCGAATGACCACGACAACGCTGCCCCGCACACCATCGTTCCGGCTCGACGGCAAGAGGGCCCTTGTTGTCGGCGCGTCGTCCGGCATCGGGCAGGCTGCCGCTGTTGCGCTGGCTGAAGCCGGGGCAAACGTCACTCTCGCGGCCCGTTCAATCGACAAGCTTAAACAGATTGGTGACGCTTTGCGCGGGATGGGGCTAATGGCCTCGACACTCGCGATTGACGTGCAGGATGTTGAAGCAACTGAGCAAGCCATAGCCTCTCACGCGCCGTTCGATATTCTGGTCAATAGCGCTGGCCTCGCCCGACACGGGCCAGCGCTCGAAACTACCCCAGCTGACTTCGACACTGTGATAGGGATCAATGTTCGCGGTGCATATTTCGTGACGCGAGCGGTCGCCCAGAGACTGGTGACGGCAAATCGCACGGGCTCGCTCATCAACATCTCCTCGCAGATGGCACATGTTGGCGGAATTGACCGTGCCGTCTACAGTGCGACGAAGCACGCCGTCGAGGGATTTACCAAGTCGATGGCGATTGAGTGGGGCAAGCACGGTATCCGGGTCAACACGATCTGCCCTACGTTTATCCGCACGCCGCTCGCCGAGCAAACCTTTGCAAACCCCGAACGCGTTCGATGGATCGAGGAAAAGATTAAACTCGGTCGTGTCGGCGAGCTTGAAGACATGATGGGGCCTGTGACGTTCCTTGCATCCGACGCCGCGGCAATGATCACCGGATCCGCACTTATGGTCGATGGCGGCTGGACAGCCGACTGATTATGTCAACAGGAGCATAGAAATGAAGATTGCCACACCCCGGGAGGGAGTTGCGGGCGAGGCGCGTGTCGCGATGACGCCTGACAGTGCCCAGCAACTGCAGAAGCTCGGGTACGAATGCCTGATCGAAGCTGGCGCCGGAATGGCGGCTGGTTTTTCGGATGAAGCGTATCGGGTAGCCGGGGTAACGGTCGTCGGTAGCGCTGCCATGCTGTACGAGACAGCTGACGTGATTGGCAAGGTTCGCGCTCCGGAAGTTTACGAATTAGAGCAACTGCGGCCCGGCCAAACATTGATCTCGTTCTTCTATCCAGCACAGAACAAGGATCTGCTGGAACAGGCGCGGGAGCGGGGTGCAAACGTCATCGCCATGGACATGGTGCCGCGTATCAGCCGTGCCCAGAAGATGGATGCACTGTCGTCGATGGCCAACATTGCGGGCTATCGCGCTGTGATCGAGGCAGGCAACAATTTTGGCCGTTTCTTTACCGGCCAGATCACCGCTGCCGGCAAGGTTCCTCCGGCAAAGGTTCTCGTCATCGGCGCCGGTGTGGCGGGTCTTGCAGCCATCGGCACCTCTACCTCCCTCGGCGCCATCACTTATGCTTTCGACGTTCGCCCGGAAGTCGCCGAGCAGATCGAATCCATGGGCGCGCAGTTCGTGTATCTGGATTTCGCCGAAGTCCAGGATGGCGCCGCGACCGGCGGTTATGCCGCTCCCTCATCCCCGGAGTTTCGCGAGAAGCAACTTGCTAAGTTTCGCGAGCTAGCGCCGGAAATCGATATCGTCATTACCACGGCGCTGATCCCAGGCCGTGATGCGCCCAAGCTCTGGATGGCCGACATGGTCGCTGCGATGAAGCCGGGTTCGGTGGTGATCGACCTTGCCGCCGAGCGTGGCGGCAATTGCGACCTGACCGTTGCCGACCAGAAGATCGTGTCCGAGAACGGCGTGACGATCGTCGGTTACACGGATTTTCCGAGCCGCATGGCGGCGCAAGCTTCGACGCTCTATTCGACCAATATCCGTCACATGATGACGGATCTAACGCCAGCAAAGGATGGCGTGATCGTTCACAACATGGAGGACGATGTCATCCGAGGTGCGACCGTCGCTTTCCAAGGCGAGATAACCTTCCCGCCGCCGCCGCCGAAGATCCAGGCGATTGCGGCAGTAAAGCCGAAGGAAAAAGTCAAGGATCTTACGCCCGCGGAAAAACGCGCCAAGGAAATTGACGCGTTCAAGGCGCAGACCCACAATCAGGTCGGCCTCCTTGTGATATCCACCGCATTGCTTCTGCTTGTCGGTGCCTATGCGCCGGAAAGCTTCATGGGCCATTTCATCGTCTTCGTACTCTCCTGTTTCATTGGTTTCTCGGTGATCTGGAATGTAAGCCACTCGCTGCACACCCCGCTGATGGCGGTGACCAATGCCATTTCCGGCATCGTTATTCTGGGTGCGCTGCTCCAGGTCGGCTCCAGCAACTGGCTGGTGGTGATCCTGGCGGCTCTGTCAGTGCTGATCGCGACGATCAACATCGTCGGTGGTTTCCTTGTGACACGGCGCATGCTCGCCATGTTCCAGAAGTCGTGATCGGGGAGGGGAAAAGACTATGACAATCGGTATCGTATCTGCAGCCTATATTGCCGCTGCTGTTCTCTTCATCCTTTCTCTCGGCGGACTGTCCGGCCAGGAAAGCGCCAAGCGCGCCGTCTGGTACGGAATAGTCGGCATGGCGCTTGCGGTCGCCGCCACGGTCTTTGGGCCAGGCGTCGGCAACTGGTTCATCATCCTCATGATGATCGCCGGCGGCTCAGTCATGGGCTACTACGTTGCAGCCCGCGTACAGATGACAGAAATGCCGCAGCTTGTTGCAGCGCTTCACTCATTCGTCGGTCTAGCGGCCGTGTTCATCGGCTACAATGCCGAACTGGAACTCGGCACAGTGCTGGCGCTGAAGGCAGCCGGCGGCGACCTGTCGACGCTGGCCGGATTTGCCGAGAAGCTTGCCCACAAGGATGCGGTGGAGATCGCCATCCTCAAGGTCGAGGTTTTCCTTGGCGTGTTCATTGGCGCAGTCACCTTCACCGGCTCGGTCATCGCCTTCGGCAAGCTTGCGGGCAAGATCGATGGCAAGGCGAAGAAGCTGCCGGGCGGGCATTTCCTGAATGCGGGTGCGGCCCTTGGCTCGATCATTCTGCTGGTGATGTTCTTCAACGGTGCAGGCCTCTGGACGCTGGTCCTGATGACGCTGCTCGCCTTCTTCATCGGATATCACCTGATCATGGGCATCGGCGGCGCCGACATGCCGGTGGTCGTCTCGATGCTGAACAGCTATTCGGGCTGGGCAGCCGCTGCCATCGGCTTTTCGCTCGGCAACGACCTCTTGATCGTCACCGGCGCGCTGGTCGGCTCCTCGGGTGCGATCCTCTCCTACATCATGTGCAAGGCGATGAACCGCTCCTTCGTGTCGGTCATTCTCGGCGGCTTTGGCGGTACGACTGGTCCGGCGATTGAGATTGAGGGCGAACAGATCGCCATCGATGCCGAAGGCGTTGCCAATGCACTGAACGACGCCGACAGCGTCATCATCGTGCCGGGTTACGGCATGGCGGTCGCCCAGGCTCAAGCTGCCGTGTCTGAACTGACCCGCAAGCTCAGGGCCGCTGGCAAGACTGTGCGCTTTGCCATCCATCCGGTAGCCGGTCGTCTTCCAGGTCACATGAATGTGCTGCTTGCCGAAGCCAAGGTGCCCTATGACATTGTCATGGAAATGGATGAGATCAACGACGATTTCCCAAACACGGACGTTGTCATCGTCATCGGATCGAACGACATCGTCAATCCAGCCGCCGAGGAAGACCCGAACTCGCCGATATCAGGCATGCCCGTTCTGCAGGTCTGGAAAGCCAAGCAGGTGTTCGTCTCCAAGCGTGGCCAAGGGACCGGCTATTCCGGCATCGAGAACCCGCTGTTCTACAAAGACAATACGCGCATGTTCTATGGCGATGCAAAGAAATCGGTTAGCGAGCTCATTAAGATGTTGGCTTGAGCACGATTGTGGCGGCGGATACTTGAGTAAAAAGTCTGCGTGCGCGCCAGCTTGGATTGATTGCCTTAAGCAAACATATTCTTGATCTCGGCACGCTGTTTGGCGTGTTTGTTGGGGTTCTGTTTCAGCTTTGCAAGATCGATCAATTTCCGTTGTACCGCTAGCAGCGACGCTAACGCCAAAACGAGATCGACAAGCGATTTCCCGGTCTTTTGGCGGCCGTGCTTTCAGTCAGGGAGGAATTGTCTGCTTGAGAGAGAGCTTGTCACACCGAGTCTCGGTCCGCTCACCCGAGTGGTAGCTGGCCGCTGTGGGCGTTGGGTGGGGATATTTATCTGCCTTCCGAAAGCCTTTGCGACCTACCTAACCATTCGCCGGGCTGGCGAAGGAGAAGGGTTTGGATCGAGCCTCTTTGTTTCCCCCCACGACCGCTAGCTTTGCGCCGCCGCCGAGCTTGAAGCGAGCGACCAAAGATCTCAAGTTTTCGGCTTCTGATGCCAAGGTCTCGCTTGCGGCAGTCGATTGCTCAACCATCGCGGCATTCTGTTGGGTGGTCTGGTCCATGTGATTGACAGCAGTGTTCACCTCCGCAAGTCCGATGGCCTGTTCGCGGGCAGACGTCGCAATGGCGTCAAGCTGGGTATTGATCGACACGACATGGTGTTCGATGACTTTCAGTGCCTCGCCGGTTGCTGAAACAAGCCGAACGCCATTCCCCACCTCTTCAGCGGATGCACGAATAAGCGTCTTGATTTCCTTCGCCGCCTGGGCGGAACGCTGGGCAAGCTCGCGCACTTCCTGCGCCACAACGGCAAATCCCTTGCCGGCATCTCCGGCGCGGGCGGCTTCCACGCCCGCATTGAGGGCAAGGAGGTTCGTCTGGAAGGCGATCTCGTTGATGACGCCGATGATGTTTGAAATTTGGCTGGAGGAATGCTCGATTCGCTGCATGGCATCGACAGCGGTCGCGACGACCTCGCCGGAATGCTTCGCCGACTCGGTCGATTGTTGCGCGATGGCGCGTGCCTCTTCCGCACGTTTCGAAGAAATGGAAACATTCGTTGTAATTTCGTCCAGCGCAGCTGCGGTTTCCTCCAGTGACGCCGCCTGCTGTTCGGTTCGTTTCGAAAGATCGAAAGCGCTCTGGCTCAATTCCCTGGATCCGACGTCAATCTGGGTGGTGGCGTGCGTCACAGATTTTAACGTCGTTCGCAGCTGGGTGACGGCCGTATTGAAATTCGTCCGCAAGCTCTCGAAGTCGGCCGCAAATGGCTCTTTCAGTTCAAACGTTAGATTGCCGTCCGACAGGTGCTGAAGGCCATCGGCGAGCCCACGCGTGGCCTTGAGCATTTGTTCAGCACGCATGCGCTCGGCATCCGCAACCTGTGCC
Organism: Pararhizobium gei; assembly: GCF_029223885.1. Taxonomy (NCBI): domain Bacteria; kingdom Pseudomonadati; phylum Pseudomonadota; class Alphaproteobacteria; order Hyphomicrobiales; family Rhizobiaceae; genus Pararhizobium; species Pararhizobium gei. The sequence continues at coordinate 157,060 of NZ_CP119410.1, forward strand.
CGTTCGGTTTCAGTTGAGGTGCGGGCAAACTGTGCTTCTCGCTCGAGCTCGATCGCACGCAGTCCATTGACCTTGAAGACCTCGACAGCCTTTGCCATGGCACCAATCTCGTCCGTTCTTTCCGTCCCCTTGACGGGTTGCGACAGGTCGCCCTTGGCGAGCACCGCCATCGTCTGCGCGAGATCGCGTATTGGACGCCCGACGATCCGGGACACAAGCCATGCAATGCCAGCGACAAGCAGAATCAATACGCCCAACCCGATCATCATCGCGATGGACTGGCGCTGTAGCGGACCATTGATCGTGCTAACGGGAACATCGACGACGGCCACCCAGGTCGTGTCGAAGCGGGAAACCTTGAAAGGCAGGAATATTCGTTGAACGACCGTACCGTCCTGCCACGACATTTGCGGCACGATCTGCGCTTCATTTCGAGCGACGGCCTGGCTAAGCTCCGCACTCCCTTCACCTGCCCCATACGGCGTGGCCAGAAGCGAACTGTCCGGGTTGACGACCCACTCCCCCTTGGCGGAAAGCAGGGTTACGCGCCCGGTTCCCATCGGATGTACGTCTGCCAGCGTGGTCGACAGGCGTGCCAGATCGACCCCGTTCCCGGTAATGCCGACAAGTTTTCCATCGACCTTGATCGGGTAGACCACCGTTGCGATGAGGGTGCGTTTATCGCCGATGGGATACACGAACGGGTTGGTCACCGACCCCTTTCCGCTGTCTACGGGTAGGCGATACCATTCTGAATCGACAAGCTTTTCGAACGTTCCCCCGGTTATCGCTCCGTCTGCACCACGGCTGTAGGATGTAGCAAACAACCCCTCCTTGTTCGTTCCGAGGTCGGTTCTGTCGATAATTTCCTTCTGCCGACCGTCCAATGCCCCCGGCTCCTCAAGATACCAGGAATTGAAACCGTCCGGAAAGGCCACTAGCTTTGCGCGCAGTTCGTTCATCAGGGAAACGCGGTCCGTTTGGGACTTGGCTTGGCGTTCCGCCATCAATGCCGCCGTGGCATTGGCCGCCCCAGCATACTCTGCCATGATGGAGTTGACATATTTTTGCGCGTTTTGCGCCTCGCCGACCATGATCTGATTGGTCATTTCCAGTGTCGCCGACCGGGAATCCAGCCATATGTAGCTGCCGATCGGAATGATAGCAGCAAAGATACCAACGCAGACGACTGCTGCAAGCTTCGAGTTGATGGAACGCGGATAGATTGACATCGCAACGTCGCCCTTTTTTACTTTTAAATGGAAATTCGCCGGATCCGCCGTGAATTGATACTTCACGCACGGGCGATCTTGGGCGTTGATGTTCATTCAAGGGGGAGCGCAACTCGATCCCTCGACATGAGTTCCTTTGCGGGCGGTCACATTTGCTATTGAAATCCGGGTGTTTCAAGTCACACCCCTGTGGCCGCAGCTTACAGGACCCTACGACAGGCCCTGTAGGATTTGGCGACATCTTCAAACACTATCCCGCGCGAAGCAGGCCCTTGCGGTCACGCTCGAAATCGGTTTCCGAGGATTGGCGCTCGGAAAACGAGAAGTGCTTGACCACGTCCTTCAACCGCGCGATCTCCTCGTTTAGCACGTCGACAGAACCATCGGCCTCTTGGACCATCGCTGCATTTTGCTGGGTCGTCTTGTCGATCGAATTCACGGCGGTGTTGACCGCTTTCAGGCCGGTCGATTGTTCGTTGGTTGCCTTTGCTATCTCATCCATGTAGCCGTTGATCTCGACGATAAAGTCGCCGATGATGGTGAGGGACGCGCTCGCCTCGCGGACTAGATGGACACCGCCGAAAACCTCACCCGACGAGCGTTCGATCAGGACCTTGATCTCTTTTGCCGCCCTAGCGGAGCGCTGGGCAAGCTCGCGAACCTCCTGCGCGACGACAGCGAAGCCTTTTCCGGCCTCGCCGGCCCGAGCCGCTTCGACGCCGGCATTGAGTGCCAGAAGGTTCGTCTGGAACGCGATCTCGTCGATAACGCTGATGATATTCGATATCTCGCCCGATGACCCTTCGATGCGTCGCATGGCGTCTTCGGCATGCGAGACAACCTGAGCAGATTCTCTTGCGGCCTTGCGGGCATTCTCCGTCGTCAGCCGCGCCGCGTCGGTACGCTGCGATGTACTGGACACGTTAACCGTTATCTGTTCCAGGGCCGCCGCCGTTTCCTCGAGCGTGGAGGCTTGTTCCGCGGTACGCCGGGAGAGATGCTGCGTGCCCGCGGTGATCTGGTCCGCCCCGGTCTCGATGGCCGTTATACTGTGGCTCACCGTCTCCAGCGTGACCGACAGCTGTGCCACCGATCGGTTGAAGTTTTCTCGCAGTCCTTCAAATTCGGAGGAGAAAACGTCTGTGACCGTGCAGTTCAGGTCGCCGGCGGCCAGTCGCGTCAACGCTCCGGCAAGCCCCGTGGTCGCAACAGCCAGCCGGTGGTTTGCATCAGCCTCGGCTCGCTGTTGTGCCGCAACTTTATCGGCTTCTGTTTGAACCGCGTTTTCCCGGGCTTCCTGTTCGAGGCGGGTCTTGGATAGGGCCGACACGCGGAATACCTCGACGGCGGATGCCATGTAACCGATTTCGTCGGACCGTCCGTGAAAGGGTATGGCGGCCTCGGTGTCACCCGCAGCCAGCCTCTGCATTGAGGAGGTGATCCTCTTGATCGGATTGGCAACGCCGACAACGACGAAACCGATCGATACGGCAAGGACAAGCGCTGCGGCTATCGCGCCAACCACCATTGCGGTCCGGGTGGCTTGATACGATTGCTGGCTACGGTCGTACGCCATGGCGCTGCCGTCGCTGTTGATCGCTACCAGTGCGTCTGCCTTCTGCGTCACCTGACTGGCGAGCGTCTCTATTTTCGTCAGGTAGTCACTTGCCGCTTCCATCCGGTTCGCGCGCGACAAATCGATGAGTTTGGCTGTCTTTCCCACATACTCGTCCACGGCAAGAGCGAGAGACGATACCAATGCCTGCTCCTCGTCCGAGTTTGAGACGTACGCGGCCACATGACCTTTCAGGCTGACGATGGTTGAATCGATCAATTGAGACTGTGCGTCCTTTGCATCGCTCATCGTTGACAGGACATGGTTGCGATACGCGATGCGCAGTGTCGCCATGTCGCGAACGATGGCATTCGACAGCTGGACATTGGGTAGCCATTTCGTCGCGATCTCCCGCGTCGATGCGTTGACCGCTCCGAGACTGTTGATCGCCGCCAAGGCGCCTGCGGAAATCAGCAGGCCGAACAGGATAAAGATTGAAATCAAGGTGACCTTAACGCCGGGCCTTGTCATGAATACGTCCTCCAACGACAGCAATTCGAAGGTGAGATCGTTCTCGGAGAACGTTCTCTTTCCTGATTGGATTATATTAAACTATTGATGGTTAATATTTAATGTTGCACGTGGAAAATCGAGCATAGGCGAAGAAGAGCTATCTCGGCCTGTTTTTTCAATCACATATGAAATTTTTTTCAGTAAACGGTTCCACCGCCAACAAACCCGATAATTCCGATTTTCGATCAAAACCGATTATTTTTTTGTCATGACCGTTGACGCAAAGCAACATTTAGGGATTAATGAAAACGTTCTCTGAGAACGTTTCCTTTTCGTGGTGAGTGGAGTTACCGCGACGAGGTTTAGGAGGAAAAATGTTGAATTCAATAACCCGCTTGCCGAGCGAGCAGGCCGACATCGGCGGTCTGGAGCTGTCTGTTGCCAACGTTGGAAAATCCTATGGCGCAACGGTTGCCTTGGAGAATGCCGACATTAGCCTACGCGCAGGGGAGGTGCATGCGCTCCTCGGTGAGAACGGTGCTGGCAAGTCTACGCTCGTGCGTGTCTTGGCAGGTGCAGTGGTCCCCGATCGGGGCGCAATGAAACTTCATGGCGTGCAGTATCGGCCGATGTCGATCACCCAAGCGCGGCACGAGCAAGTGGCAACGGCCTTTCAGGAACTAAGTCTGGTGCCAAACTTGTCTGTCGCGCAGAATTTGTTGCTGCCGCGGATCCCCAAAAGCGCATACTTCATTCTGTCTACCGGTGAAACGATGCGGAGAGCGTCGTCGATACTGACGCGGTACGACCTAGAACGCATCAACCCTGCAGCAGAAGTGTCTTCGCTTCCTCTGGCAGACCGTCAACGTCTCGAAATTGTCAGAGCATTGGAAAATGCCGGGCGGGTATTGATCCTCGACGAACCGACCGCTTCGCTTGCCGAAACCGATTGGCTGTTTGGCCAGATACGCCGTGCAACGGATCGCGGCGTAGCAGTCCTCTACATTTCCCATCGCCTTGCAGAGGTTCGCGAGATTTGCGAGCGCGCGACAGTCCTGCGCAACGGTCGCACGATCGGGACCGTTTCACTCGCCGACGCAACCAACGACGACATTTTCGAAATGATGGTGGGGCATCGGGTCGAGCATGTGCGGAGACATGTAAGCAGCGCGATTAAGGACGATGCTCCGCGTCTTGGCGTAGCGTCGCTCAGCAATGGTATACTCGCAGATGCGTCTTTCGATCTGCGCCCCGGCGAGATCCTGGCCGTGGCCGCGCTCGAAGGGCAGGGCCAACGTTCGTTGTTTCGCTGCCTCGCCGGGCTGGAGCCGGCGAAGTCCGGCTCGATAAAAATCGACGGCGCCGAGCACGCGATCTCCAGTCCTCGCAAGGCGCTCAAGGCAGGCAGCGGCATTGCCTATCTTCCCGAAGAACGCAAGACGGAAGGGATACTCGCCGGCTTGAGCGCTGCGACAAATATCGTCGTACCAATCCTGTCCAGAATTTCCTCTGGGCGTTTTGTCGGGCGGAAAGCCGAAGCCGGAGCGGCCCGCCCGGAAGGGGCAAAAGTCGAACTGAACGAGCGCTACCTTTCCTTCGCGGTCGGCGATCTTTCCGGCGGCAATCAGCAGAAGGCATTGATTGCGCGAACGCTGGCCACTGGTGCGCGAACACTGCTTCTGTTCGATCCGACCCGAGGAGTCGATGTCGGGACGAAACAGGCGATTTACAGCGCGATCAGAGCTTTTGCCGCAAGTGGCGGTTCGGTTCTCTTCTACTCGTCTGAGTTGCCGGAGATCGTTCAGTTGGCCGATCGTTGCATGGTCCTCTATCACGGGAAAATCGCTGAAATCTTCGAAGGTGCAGAAATAGATGAACAGCGCCTGGTTGCCGCCATGATCGGGCACGGCACTACTTTCGCGACGAAGGTGACGCGATGAGTGATATCCGTATCGTCCATGCCAAAGCATCGATGAAGAGTGTCCTGCTTCGAGGGTCCGTCATCATATTGGCTCTCTATATCGCTCTTTATATCGCTTACGTAATCCAGCAGCCGCGTGCGCTCGGTGCAGGAGCGATCGCCAGTCTCGTCAACAACACGGTGCCGCTGGCTCTCGCCGCCGCAGGTCAGGCCATCGTTGTTTTGAGCCGCGGGTTCGATCTTTCGCTCGCCGGTGTCGTTTCAATCACGAATGTGGTTATGGCGGTTTATCCACTTGAAGGTCCGGCTGGAGCGCTTGCGTCGCTCGGCATCTGCCTTGCGATAGGGGCCGCCGTCGGTGCGGTAAACGGCTGGCTGGTGGCTATCATGCGCATTCAGGCGATAGCGGCAACCCTTGCGACCATGATCGTGTGCCAGGGTATCGCGCTCGTCATTCTGGACGCGCCGGGTGGCGCTGTCGCGGAGTGGGTCAGTTATGAGCTCACCGACCGGATTTTCGGTGTCGTTCCCGTCTCCGGCCTGATCCTGGGCGCGGTGGTGTGCCTCTGGCTTCTGGCCAAGAAAACGGATTTCGGCGTTGCCCTCTACGCCATCGGAGCGGACGAGCATGCCGCCAGATTGTCGGGTATCCCTGTCGTGAAGGTGCGGTTCTTCGCATTCGTTTTCGCCGGCATAATCTACGGCCTGGCGGGTTACATGTTGAGCGCGCAAACCGCCACGGGAAGCCCGACGGCCGGTGAACCGCTTCTCATGCTCTCGTTCGCAGCTGTTGCTCTTGGGGGAACATCGTTGTCGGGAGGGCGAGGAGGGCTGTTCGCCTCCGTTATGGGCGCCGCCACTTTGATGCTGCTGCAGAAAGTTTTGTTCTCAAGCGGTGTGTCTTCTTTCTATACCGGAATTTTCCAGGGCGCGGTGCTGATCTTTGCCGTCGTGTTCAGTGGGCTGCTAACGCGGTTCGGCGAAAGGAAAAGCAAATGAACAGTCACTTGCAAACAGGCTCGTACGTTTCCGCGCCCGACAAACGCGCCAGCGCAAAGGTCAGCAGGGAAACCATCAGTGCAATCGCTGTCGCTGTCATCTGCATCTTCATGCTTCTGGGCTCCCGCTTTATCAATCCCTCACTCGGCTCGTGGAGCCAGGTCGAGACCGTTCTGACGCTGGGATCATTTTTGGTTGTGCTGTCTTTTGGGCAAGGCTTGGTGATCCTGTCGGGCGGCCTCGATTTGTCCCTTCCGGCGCTCATTACGATGGGCGGGGTTCTGTCGACAAGTCTGGTCGGCGCTGGCAGTCCGGATGCGCTGTTCCTTCTGCCTCTCGTCCTTGTCGCGTGCGGCCTTGTCGGTTTCTGCACTGCGGTTGGCGTCGTGTGGCTGAAAGTTCCTCCTTTTATCATGTCGATGGCAACATCCATCATCGTCGCGTCAGCGATTTTGGGCATGACCAATGGAACGCCACGTGGAGCGGCCCCTGAACTCCTGACGGATCTCATGAAAAGCCATATCGCCGGTGTTCCAGCGTCCATTCTTCTGCTTCTGGTCTTCGTGCTTTTTGGATGGGTATTGCAAGCGCGTAGCGTCTTCGGCCGCTATGTCTACGCCGTCGGCACCAATGTCCAGGCTGCCAGGATTGCAGGCGTGCCCGTAACGCTCACTCAGTGCCTGCCATACGTCATTAGCGCCGCCTGCGCGGGCTTCGTGGGCATGATGCTGGTCGGATATTCGAACGGCGCCACGTTGCGCATGGGTGACAATTACCTGCTTCCGTCGATCGCGGCGGTCGTTATCGGCGGCTCTTCCATTCTTGGCGGACGGGGCACGTTCCTCGGAACCGTCGGTGGCGCGATTTTGCTGACGACGCTCGGCACGGTCATTTCCGCAATCGGACTTAATTTCGGCCTTCGGACGATCATCGAAGGCTCGATCATCCTCATCGCTCTGCTCCTGTTGCGCGATGAGTTCTTCGAACGGCTGCGTGCATTCAGGAAATCCTGAGCACGCATTGGAGGGACGCCGTCCCGTAACAGGCACCTTGAGGAGGAGAAGCCAATGCTGAACAAAACGATGAAAACCACACTTGCAGCCCTATCCCTACTGGCCGCGGGGACGATGCTCGCGCAGCCGGCAGCAGCGCAGGATGAGAAGTTTAAAATCTACCTGAGCCTCAGCTATTCGGGCAACGCCTGGCAATCCGAAGCCGCGAACATTGTCAAGGCGCTGGCTGCGACCGCTCCTTACAAGGACATGGTCGAATTGAAAGAAGTCATTTCCGGAACGGATCCGCAGGCTCAGATTTCGGCCTATGAAAGCATGATCGACGATGGCGCCGCTGGCATCATCAGTTTCCCCATCTCGTCGACGGCACTGAATCGCACCATCAAGCGCGGCTGCGACGAAGGCGTCCTGTTCTTCATGTACGATGCGACGGTCACTGAAAAATGCGCCTACAACGTCAGCTATGTCACGGCCGGCTTCGGTGAAAACAGTGCGCAGGCTTTGGTGAACGCGCTTGGTGGAAAGGGCAATATCTTTCTCAGCCGGGGCGTTCCCGGCAACTCGGTCGACAAACGCCACACCGACGGTGCGCTAAGCGTTTTTGATAAGTATCCGGACATCAAGGTCGTCGCGGAATATTACTCGTACTGGGATGACCGCACTACACAGCAGGAGACCGCGAAGGCACTGGCGGCACATCCTGACGTGGACGGGATATGGGCCCAGGCTGGCGAGTACGGAGCGATCCAGGCCCAGCTGGACAAGGGCGACAAGCTCGTTCCGATGACCGGAGAAAACTCCAACGGCTTCCGTCTCGCTTTGGCGAACCCCGAGATGCAGGCCAAGGGACTGAAGGGCGTTTCGGCCGGATCGCCACCGGCGACATCGGGCTATGCCTTCAAGCTGATGATGGAGATCCTGACCAAGAAGCGGGACCTCAAGGCGATGAACATCGAATATCCGCTGCCATGGGCTCCAGCCGACAAGATCAAGATCTGCACCGGCGATAAATTCGAGGACGGCTGCAATGCGTTTCCGGAAAGCAAAGTGCCATCTTCGTTCGTCACGGAGGTGCTAGATCCTGTAATGCTTCCCGAGCTCTCAATTCAGTCAGCACTCAACGGCACGCCCGTGGACGGCGCAACGATCCAGCCGCTGCCGGAAGAGGTCAAGGAAGCAGCGAATGCACCGGGCATCAATTGCGACAAGTGCGAACCGCCGGCCGATATGTACAAGCTTTCGAAGATCGAACCGACCGTAGCCAACTGACAAAACGGCCGGCGCCCTCTAACCAAGGGGTGCCGGCCGCCGCCCGGCCGAACGTGGCCATCAACTTTGCCTGTCATGCGGTTGGCCGGGATATCAGATGAAGAAAGACTTCTGACCATTTCCGAACGAGATGGAGTGCGACTATGTTTGTGCAGCGCCACAACTCAGCAAATCACTTCATCGAACGGAGGAACGCATGACTACACTGGACCAAAAGAGCCCTTCTCGAAGGCGTGTAACCGTTAAAGATCTGGCCAAGGACCTGGGAATGTCTGTCTCCACAGTCTCGCGCGCATTCTATCCGGAAGCGATCGTTGCTCCCGCGACCAGAACCCTTGTGCTCGAGCGGGCCCGTGCGATCGGATATAAAGCGAACCCTTACGCTCAGAGTCTCATTACAAAACGGACGCAGATCGTGGGTCTGGTCGTCGCTGATATCACCAACCCGTTCTATCCAGAGGTGATGACTCGTCTGACTGCGGACCTGCAAGTGCTTGGAATGAATGTCATGCTTGTCTCAGCAAACGCGACGGATAAGGTCGATGACGCGGTTCAACTGTTGCTGTCCTACCAGCCTGATCTCGTTATCATCCTTGCGGCCGCACTCTCCTCCCGCGCCGTACAGGAATGCAGCGAGGCAGGAAGTCCTTGCATTTTCTTCAACCGCCTTTCCGGCGACGCGGCGGAACACGGGGTTACGTGCGACAATATTGCTGGCGGAATAAATGTCGCCGACTACCTCGTTGATCTTGGACACAAACGCCTCCTGTACGTGGCCGCATTTCCGGGGGCATCCACCAACGTCGAACGCCAACGGGGCTTTTGCGAACGGGCCCTGGCGCGAGGCGTTGCGGCTCCTCTTGTCATAGAAGCAGGCAGCTTCAGCTACGAGGCGGGCTTTGCGGCGGCCAAAACCATGGCGGAACTTCCCGAAAGGCCCGATGCGGTTTTCTGCGCAAACGACATTGTTGCCATCGGGTTCATAGAAGGTGTCCGGACACTCGGCTTCTCCGTTCCGGAGGATATCTCAGTCGTCGGCTTTGACGACATTGCGATGGCGGCCTGGCCGTCACACGCGCTGACCACCGTCAGGCAACCCGTCGAGGAGATGCTTTCGATCACGGTCGAGTTTGCTCGCAAACTTGCATCCGATCCCGACGCGCCGGGCGAGGTGCACCGTATTCCGCCGGGCCCTTTGATAGAGCGCGGAACCACGAGACGGCGGGGGACGCTATGAGGAGCTTGCAGGGGCAAAAGCATCTTTTCGATCGTCTCGTTACTCTTCACCGCGCCGATTGCACTGCGCTGGCCAATGCGCCGGCGCCCGGCGCCATGGTCGAGCCGATCTTGGACAATGCTGTGGCTGACTACGGTTTGAATGCGCGGCCGATCTACGAAGATCTGCGCAGGGTTGTGGGCCAGGTTGCCGGTTTGCTGATCCTGGCGCGCCTGACGAAGCGTTCGGAGGTTCTGGAAATAGCCGAATTCGAGGCATGTCGTGAGCGATGCGCGCATGCGCACGACCTGCTCCGCGCCCTGGAGGAAAAATCTGCCGGCAACTGGCACTGGGGCGCCTTGAGCACGTGCCAGACCTTGTGCGAGATGATCCTGCGCGCGTTTCCGGACTGGAAAAAAGGATTCGACCGGGATGCCGAATTCGACCTGATGCAGGAGAGGCTCGAGGCAGCCTACAAGGCCTTGTCGGCAAGTTCGTCGGCGGGAAGAGGCATGACGATGGTCGATTTCAGCCATGCATGCTGTTCATGCGCAAGCGGCTGACGGCACGGGAAGAGAAGACAGTTTCGATCGGGAGGAAGTTATGGGAAAATATTCGATCTGGGTTTGTGAGTATTCCTACGTTGCCAGTTACCACAAGAGCGGTGTCATCTACGGCGCACACAACCAGGGTTATGTGAAGCTGCCCTACTGCTATGTGGTCATTCAGGGTGAAGGCCATGTCGCCATGGTCGATGTCGGCTTCAACAACAAGGACTACGGCAAGCATCTCGGCGACAAATTTGGCGTCGAGAACTGGCGCAACCCGGCGACTGTGCTCGCCGAGGTGGGGATCAAGCCGGAAGACGTCGATACGTGCTTCATCACGCATTGCCACTTCGACCATTTCGGCAATGTCGAGGATTTCCCCAACGCGAAATTCTACATTCAGGAACGGGAAATTTCGAAATGGGTCTGGGCGATGTCGCTTCCCGACCGGATGCGCTGGATCATGACGGCCGTCGATCCCGGCGACATCGTCAGGGGCGTGGCGCTCGCCCGCGACCGCCGGCTCGAAACGGTGAACGGCCCGATGACGGACGTGTTGCCTGGCATCGATCTGCACACGGCTTTCGACAGCCATACCTTCGGTTCGATGTGGGTCACCGTTCGAAACGACGGGCAGGCGCAGTCGTCCGACACGTGGGTGCTCGCGGGCGATCTCGTTTATGTCTTCGAAAACCTCAAAGGGCCGGGGTCGAATGTCGATCTGGAGGACATCTTCGTGCCGGTCGGCCTCGCAGTCGGAAGCCAAACCAATCTTATCCTCGCGACAGAAGACATGCTCTCGCAAGTTGGCCACGACGTTCGCCGGGTCATTCCCATTCACGAGGAACGGCTCAAAGATGCATTCCCGTCGCGTATCACCAGCGAGGGGCTTCGCGTCACCGAAATTTGCCTCGCAGACGGCGCAACTTCGAAAGTGAAATAATGACAATGGATAGCAAACACATCGCAATCGTCGGAGCTGGGCTGGTGGGTTCTGGCTGGGCGGTTGTGTTCGCTCGCGCTGGGTATCGAGTTTCCGTCTACGACCCGTCGGAGGCAGTACGGCGCGGTGTATTGAGCTGGGCAAAATCCACCTTGGGGAGCCTGCATTCTGCTGGGCTGGTCGATGATCCGACCGGCATTCTTGAGAAAATTAGGATTGTCGAGAGCATGGCGGAGGCTGTCAACGGAGCAGTCTACGTTCAAGAATCGGTTTTTGAGACGATCGACGTCAAATCGGCAGTCTCTCTCGATATCGATAAACATCTTTCTCCGGACGCGATCGTCGGATCATCCTCCTCTGGAATCCCCGCATCACGCTTTACGGAAGCCTGCGCGAACAGGAAGAGGTTTCTGATTGCTCATCCGGTCAATCCGCCGCATCTCGTGCCGGTCGTCGAGCTGGTGCCGGCCCCTTGGACCGACCCGCTCGCGGTCGATCGGGCACGCCAGCTGATGACGGAGGTCGGACAGGTTCCTGTGTCTCTCCAGCGGGAAGTCGATGGTTTCATTCTCAATCGGTTGCAAGGCGCGCTACTCAATGAGGCCTGGGCACTCTACTCCGAGGGATATGCCAGCATCGACGATATCGACGCAACCGTCAGGGCGGGGCTCGGTCTGCGGTGGCTTTTCATGGGGCCGTTTGAAACCATTGATCTAAACGCCCCCGGCGGAATTGCCGACTACGCGGCGCGCCTTGGGCCCATGTACCACCAGATGGCCTTATCCCGCCGGGATCCCAAGCCGTGGTCGCCCGAAACTATTGCCTCAGCAGAGATTGAGCGTCGAAGATCTCTGACTGCGGAGCAACTCGTCCAAAGGCGAGAGTGGCGAGACCTCGTCCTCGCCCGACTGGCCGCATTCAAGCAGACTGAAGGCATTCTTTAAGCTCCAAGCGGAGCAAGCAAACCAGAACAGCCGAAGACGCGGCGAAACCGGCCAACGCAACGGCCACAATCATGATCCTCAAGCCCGTAAGCTGAGATCGAAAGCAGGAGTGTGTACTATGGGCACTGAACATCTCAAGCTGGGCAAACCGGCTGATCAAAGGTCGGAAGACGATGCAAAAGTTCGCCAGTCCGTCGAAGGTATCTTGAAAGATATCGAGACGCGGGGCGATGCGGCCGTGCGCGACCTCTCGGAGAAATTCGACAAATACTCTCCGGCATCCTTCCGCCTGTCGGAGAGCGAGATTGAAGCTCTTATGTCGCGCGTGTCGCCAAAAGACATGGAAGACATCAAATTCGCGCAGGCGCAAGTTCGTAATTTCGCTCAAGCGCAACGCGATTCGATGCTGGACATCGAGGTCGAAACCCTGCCCGGCGTCATCCTCGGACATCGGAATATCCCGGTTCAGTCGGTCGGCTGCTATATTCCCGGCGGCAAGTTCCCGATGGTCGCCTCGGCCCATATGTCGGTTGCCACCGCATCGGTCGCTGGCGTGCCGCGGATTATCGCTGCCACTCCGCCTTTCAAGGGTGAGCCTAATCCGGCCGTCATCGCGGCGATGCACCTTGGGGGAGCCCACGAGATCTACGTCATGGGCGGGATCCAGGCAATTGGCGCGATGGCCATCGGCACGGAAACCATCAAGCCCGTCGATATGATCGTGGGTCCGGGCAATGCTTTTGTGGCAGAAGCCAAGCGCCAGCTATACGGTCGCGTCGGCATTGATCTTTTCGCCGGCCCGACGGAAACGATGGTCATCGCCGACGACACCGTCGACGCCGAACTCTGCGCGACCGATCTGCTCGGTCAGGCTGAACACGGCTACAATTCGCCCTCCATCCTGCTCACCACCAGCCGCAAACTGGCGCAGCAAACTCTGGCGGAAATCGATCGTCTCCTGAAGATCCTTCCGACCGCCGATACAGCGTCGAAAAGCTGGGAGGATTACGGCGAGGTCATCCTATGCGACACGCACGAGGAAATGCTCGAGGTTGCCAACGACATCGCCAGCGAGCATGTGCAGATCATGACCGACCGGGACGACTGGTATCTGGAGAACATGCACAGCTACGGCGCGCTGTTCCTCGGGCCCCGCACCAACGTTGCCAATGGCGACAAAGTGATCGGCACCAACCACACGCTTCCGACCAAGAAGGCCGGGCGCTACACCGGCGGCCTGTGGGTCGGCAAGTTCATCAAGACGCACAGCTACCAGCGCATCACCACAGACGAAGCCGCCGCTATGATCGGCGAATACGGATCGCGCCTGTGCATGCTCGAAGGCTTCGTCGGCCACGCGGAACAGTGCAACATCAGGGTTCGCCGCTACGGCGGCCGCAATATCGCCTACGGCGTTGCCGCCGAATGACGGTCCAGTCTCTCTTTGATCTGACCGGGAAACGGGCTTTGGTCACCGGTGCAGGACGCGGCCTTGGCCGCGCCATCGCCGTCGCGTTGGCAGAGAGCGGCGCCGAACTGATCATCTGCTCCCGTTCTTCCGACGACGTTTTCTCGGTTGTCGGCGAGATCGGGCGGATCGGAGGGAAAGCGGAGGCTCTCGTTCAGGATGTCACTGACATCGAGGGGTTCGCGCGGGCGATTTCCGCGCAAGCCCCGATCGACATCTTCGTCAACAATGCCGGCACCAACCGTCCTAAGCCGATCGGGGAAGTGACGGTGGAGGACTATGACGCCGTCATGGACCTCAATCTCAAGGCGGCGTTCTTCGCAGCGCAGGCGGTGACGAAACGGATGACCGAGAGCGGAACGCGGGGTTCCATTATTAACATGTCGTCGCAGATGGGGCATGTCGGAGCGGCGAACAGGACGTTGTACTGCGCATCGAAATGGGCACTGGAGGGATTGACGAAGGCGCTGGCCGTCGAAGTGGGCGTGTACGGGATTCGCGTCAACACCATCTGCCCCACATTCATCGAGACGCCGCTGACACGGCCGTTCTTCGAAGATCCCGCCTTCAAGGAGGCCGTTCTGAGCAAGATCAAGCTGGGTCGTCTGGGCCAGCCGAGCGACGTCACCGGCGCTGCGGTATTTCTGGCGTCCGACGCATCGGCGATGATGACGGGAAGCGCTCTGATGCTGGACGGCGGATGGACGGCCGAGTAAGCGTCTGCCTAAAAGCCTGTTCCCCTGCACGGCATCTAGGGCGAAACGTGCTCAGAATCAGTTGACGAGCGGCTGTCTGGTCGGCGGACCATACCAGCAGCGGCGAGTCCGAAGGGCTGCCCGGGATCACCTCCCAAGCCGGGCAGCCCACCCGTTCCTGCTGGCCCCCTTGCCTTGGAGGAACGGAAAGACACGCGCCGAAAACGGGGATGCATGCCGCAGAGACGGGAATTCTGACGGTCGTCGCGGAGCACCTAGTCAAATCACAAATCCATCGCTCTCACCGAGTATGCCTCCATGCCCGGTTGTCTTCGGCAGGTTACATACCTATAGCTGGGGCAAACAGGATTTGAGATGCTATGGATCAGGATAAAAGCCTGCAGAAGCTTGTTCCGGCGGTCGAACGCGCCGCCGGCGTTCTCGATATCGTATCGGCTTCTAAACGCTTTTTGACTCTATCCGAATTGTCGCGTGAGACAGATCTCCCGAAAAGCACCGTGCACAGCCTCTGCCTGACCATGGTGCAGCTTGGCATGCTGATCCGGCGCTCAGACCAGACCTTCCAGCTCGGCCCGCATCTGCTGCGCTGGTCCCATGCCTTCGACATGCAGACCGACGTGGCGACCGAATTCTCCCTTCTGTGCGCGGACCTGTCGATTGCGCCTGAGGCGACGGCGACACTGTCGGTACAGGAGGATGTAGACATGGTCTTCATCGCCATCAGGCAATCCGGGGCCGGCCATCGCTTCAATGCTCGTCCGGGGATGCGGATCGCCGCACCGTTCGTGGCATCCGGCAAGGCGATCCTGTCGAAATGGTCGGACTTCGAGATCCGCAGACGGTTCGCTGATGGCCTGCCGAAACCGCTGACGGCGGCGTCCGTTCATGGCGTCGATCGGCTGCTGGAAGAAATTCGGTCGATACGGGAAACGGGCCTTGCCGAGGACGTCGGGCAGTGCCTCGACGGCGTGACCAATGTAAGCGCCCCGGTTCTGGATGCTCTCAACCGGCCATTGGCTGCCGTGATGCTCAGCCTTCCGACCGAACTGGCCGAAAGCACCGCGCTGGCGGAGGCGTCAAACACCGTGGTGGTCCTCGCCGACCGGTTATCGCGCCGTATGGGCGCCGACCTGCCACAGTCAACCTGACCGGCTGCGGCGGGTGCTACACGCCACCGGACGCGGTCTCGATTTTCCTCCTGTGAGCAGTGGAACGGTCGATCGAAAGATCCGCGCCCATGCGATGCGACAACCGCGTGGCGATTCGCTGGACGTTGGCAATGATCCTCGGTCGCTCGGCCTGGGTCAGCAATTCGGCCGGCAGGCTGACGGCGACGCCAGCGATCGGCCGGTTGCGGCTGTCGAGAACCGATGCGCCGAAACAGACGATCCCCTCGGCGACTTGTTCATGATCACAACTGTAGCCCGTCTTGCGTATCTCCCGCAATTCGTCGAGCAGCGTCTCGATTTTCTGCACGCTCTTCGGCGTAAGTCCGGCGGGCAACCCATCCGGAAAGAGCCTGCGCACCTCGAAGTCGCTGATATGGCTGAGAAAGGCCTTGCCCGTGGCCGTGAAGGCCGCCGGTAGCCGCATGCCGGCTCGAAACTCGATCAGGGAGTGGCTGACGACGGAATTTCGCGCGGCGAGGTAGACGACTTCCGCGCCCTCCAGCACCGAGAGTGTGATCGTCGCACCCGGCAGTTCCGTTTCCTGATCCCAGATCGAGGCAAATTCCGCAGCGACGTCCGACTGCTGCGTGAAAGCATTGGACCAGCGCATGACGTGGGGGCCGAGCTGATAGGTCTGGTCGTTGCGTCTGAGCAGAAGTTCGAGCTGCACCAACGTGTGGCACAGCGTGTGAACGGAGCTGCGGGCAATCTTGAGCTCGCGAGAAAGATCCGACAGGCTCAGGAAGCCTTTAGACCGCGCGACAAGATCCAAGATCCGTGTGCCTCTCTCAAGGGCCGGCGCAAACTTCACCTTACTTTCCAGCTGATCCATGGCGGGTCCTTAAGATGCGTCCTGCGCCTGCAGAATTCGCTTGACATATGTTTAACCTGAAGATTAGGTTTCCGTCCAGAGGAAATTGTTCGATATACGGAACACAATTCGGTTTACGGGACGGTATATTCTATTTCGAATATGATTTTCCGCCGGATGACTGCAAGATGGGAGGCAAACATGGTTATGACCGTCCGGGACTGGGCTGTGCGCTTTGGTGAGGCGTCCGATCGCGACCAGACGATTGGCGCGATGGCAAGGTATTTTACCTGCACATACATGTGGGACATGGGCACCCAGAAAGTCATCGTCGAGATGGTCGACGGGAAGGTCTACCGGGTCAATACGGATCCCCAGCCACTCGACGCCTATGACTTCGTGCTGCGCGCCAGCGCGGCCACCTGGCGCGAATTCGCGCAGCCCATTCCGGCGCCGATGTATCATGGCATCTGGGCCGCCAGCTTCCGCCGCGACCTCAAGATCGAGGGCAATATCCTCGTGATGATGCAGAACCTGCGGAACTTCACCGTTCAATTCGAGCTGCTGCGCAAGGTGGGCGTCCCCGTCTGATGCCCGGCTCTCCCATCACACATTACAGGGGTTTCGCATGGCCAAGCATTCACCGGTCATCGGCCGCTACGTCACGATCGATGTAGACGGCTACGAATACAAGGTCTTCTACCTGAGGAACGGCAGCGGCACGCCGATCCTGTGCCAGCATACGGCTGGTTGCCACAATCACCAGTGGCGCGGCCTGCTCGAGGACGAGCACATCACCAAGACCTATGACATCATCGCCTACGATCTCGCGCGTCACGGAAAGTCCGACCCACCGCACAATCGCGAGTGGTGGAAGGAAGAATATACGCTGACGGCCAGCCACTACATGAACTTCATCATCGCGCTCAGCGATGCGCTGGAACTCGACCGGCCGATCTTCATGGGATCGAGCTTCGGCGGCAACGTGGCGCTGCAGTTGGCACTGTATCACCCCGACAAGTTCCGAGCGGTCATTCCAGTCGAGGCGGCGGAGCATGCTCCCGGCTTCTTCCTCGACTGGTGGCGCCACCCGCATGCCAATGCGGCGCAGGTCTGCGCCAGCGGCGTCTGGGACCTGATGGCGCCCCAAAGCCCGGACATGGATCGCTGGCTCACCTGGCATTATTACACCCAAGGCTCTGAAGTCTTCAAAGGCGACCTGTTCTTCTACTCGATCGATCACGATCTGCGCGGCAAGCTGGGCAATATCGATACCAAGCGCTGCCCGGTCATCATGATGACCGGCACCTACGACTTCCTGACGCCGCCGGAAGCGACCGAAAATACGGCGAGGCAGATCCCGGGCGGCATTTACATCGAGATGGAGGACATCGGTCATTTTCCGATGTCGGAAAACTATCCCCTGTTCGCCGTCTACCTGAACGAAGCGCTTCGCATCGTCGAAGCCCGCACCTGACCAGAACCGGAACGGAGGAGGGTTTCGACATGAAGATCGTAGAGTTCGACGACAAGGGACAGCGGGTCGAGGTGGAGGGAAACTCCAACGCGGCAAAGCCGCGCCAGTCGGCGCTGGCGGCACGGCCGTCCTTTGCCGCCAAGGCGAGAGAGCTTCCTCGCGAGCGACGAAAGTCATCCGGTATAGAGTTGCACATGTTCCAGACCGGGACGCTGAAGACCAAGACGAAATACGTGAAGATGAACCAGGGCGAGGGAAACTACGAGATTCCCGTGCCGTGGTACCTGATCAAGCATCCACAGGGAAATGTGGTCATTGACGGCGGCACGCCCGTCGAGGCGGCGATCGACAAGCGGGGCCACTGGGGTTCCGTCGTCGATGTCTACGATCCGGTCATGGCACTGTCGGACAATTGCGTGGACCAGCTGAAACTGGTCGACGTGGCGCCGCACGACATCCGCTTTGTTCTGCAGTCGCATCTGCACCTCGATCACACAGGCGCGCTCGGGCGCTTTCCGAAGGCGCAATACATCGTCCAGCGGGCCGAATACGATTACGCCTTCAAGCCGCACTGGTTCTCGGCGGGCGCTTACATCCGCGCCGATTTCGACCGGCCGGGCGTGAACTGGAAGTTTCTCGGCGGCGAATTCACCGACAATTACGATCTGTTCGGAGACGGCACGGTCCGCACCATCTTCACGCCGGGTCACTCGCCGGGCCACCAGTCCTTTCTCATCACATTGCCCAAGACCGGCCCGATCCTGCTGGCGATGGATGCTGCCTACACCGTCGATCACTGGGAAAACCGCACGCTTCCGGGGCTGGTGGTGTCGTCGGCGAAGGCAGCCGATTCCGTTGCCAAGCTGCGCCGCATCGCGGCTGACACGGGCGCCATGGTGGTGACGGGACACGACCCGGACACATGGCCCGATTTCCGCAAGGCCCCTTACGACTTTTATGACTGAGCAAACGAACATTGGGAGGAGACCTGACATGTTTCGGACTTTGGCACTAACGACGACACTACTGGCACTAACGGCATCGACGACGCTCGCGGAAGGTCTTGACGAGATCAACCCCGAGGTCGCAAAGCGGCTCTACAACGCGGAGATGCTTGACCCCGGTCAGCCGATCAAGCCGAGCAAGTGGCGCGACTTCGTCGCGAAGAATCCGCCGCCGTGGAAGATCGGCTACGCGTCCTCCTATGCCGGCAACACATGGCGCGCCGCCGTCATGGACGAACTGCAGAACAAGATCGTGCCGGAATGGAAGGCGCTCGGCCTCGTGTCCGAGGTGGTGATCACCCAGTCGAACCTCAACGATTCGACGCAGATCCAGCAAATGCGCCAGCTTGTCGATCAGAAGGTGGATGCAGTAATCGTCTGTTGCTCAAACCCGACGGCGCTGAACGCCAGCGTCAAATATGCCGCCGACAAGGGCGTGCCCGTCTTCTCGCTGACCGGCTACCTGACGTCGGAATACTCGGTCAACTCCTCGGTCAACTACCAAGTCGCCGGCTACGAGATCGGCAAGGACATGGCCGATCAGCTCGGCGGCAAGGGTAAGGTTCTGGTCGTTGAGGGCATTCCGGGAACATCGGGTTCCGACAGCCAGAATCGCGGCGTTCTCGCAGGGCTTGCCACGGCACCGGGGATCGAGATCGCCGGCAGCGTCGCTGGCATGTGGACCGACCAGGTGGCGCAGGGCGAGGTGCAGAAATGGCTTGCGACCAATCCCGGCAAGCTCGATGGCATCGTCGTGCAGTCGGCGGCGGAAATGGGCGTACTGCGCGCCGTTCAGCAATCGGGCCGGGGCGATATTCCCGTGGCGATAGGCGGCGAACTCGGCGCGCTTTGCTACTGGCGCAACAATCCTGATTACATCCGAAATTCCTATCAGGTCTGGCCGCCAGCCGACGAGATCGGGCTAACCTGGAACATTATGATGCGGACGCTGCAGGGGCAGGGGCCGAAAATCCAGTCTATCCTCGTCGATCCGGTCAAGCTCACCCATGACGATCTCAAGGCCGTGATGAAGGAGGATTGCTCCGTGGACACCGCCGAATGGCTGAAGGTCGGCGCGGACCGCTGGGGCGGCGCCTCGTCCTATCTCGACGACTTCTTCCTTCGCCCGGCCGATCCGAAGGCTTTCAAGCCAAAGTAAGCCGGCGGCTGCTCCCAAAAGCTGCCTGAGCACAGCAGGGGCCGCGACAGCCCCTGTCACCACCCTTTATTTTCAACTGCGTGAGTCCGTAACCATGGCCGCCATTGTATCTGACGATGCCGTATCGGCCGGCCGGGACACGATCCTGGTTCGCAACGTCAAGAAATATTTCGGCCCGACCCGCGCGCTGGACGGGGCCTCGTTTTCGGCGCGCGCCGGAGAGATCCATGCGATCGTCGGCGGCAATGGCTGCGGCAAGAGCACCATGGCCAAGGTCGTCTCCGGCATTCTTCCGGTCGACAGCGGCACCGTCTCCATTCTGGGCGAAACGCCCTCCACACCCGCCGAGAGCCGGGCGCTGGGCATCTCGACGGTCTATCAGGAAGTGATGGTGGCCGACGAAAGCTCGGTGGTCGACAATATCTTCATGGGTGCCGACCGCCTTTTTGCCAAGACCCTTTCGCAGGAGCGCAAGGTGGCGCGGGCCAGCGAACTGATGGAGGAACTGGCCGGCGAGCCGGTCGATCCGCATGCCCTGGTTGGCACGCTTCCTCTCGGCCTCAAGCAGTGGATCACCATTGCCCGCGCGCTTCTCTCGGAGCCAAAGATACTCATCCTCGACGAAAGCTCGGCGGCGCTCGATTTCGACAGCACGGAACGTCTGTTTTCGAAAATGCGGGCCTTGCGGGATCGCGGCACGACGGTGCTGATCGTTACGCACCGGATCGCGGAACTGATTCGCATCTCGGACCGCGCCACCGTGCTGCGCGACGGCCGCGATGTCGGCGTCCTTGAAAAATCCGAAATTACCGAAAAAAACCTGCTGGCGCTGATGACCGGCGAGAACCGGAGTGCCGGGCACCATAGCGCGGTCGCGCCGCAGCCGAAGACGGCGGAGCGGGCGCTGAAGGCGCGGGGCCTGGCGATCTGGCCGGAGGGCCGGTCCTTCGATTTCGACCTGCGCCGCGGTGAAATCGTCGGCGTCGCCGGTCTGGACGGGCAGGGGCAGGATGCGTTCGTGCGGGTTCTGGCCGGTGTAATGCCGGCCGCACGCGGCCTCGTGCAGGTCTCCGACCGCCACGATAACTGGCAGCCGGTCCGCACTCTGGCGGAGGCCGTCAAGGGCCGCATCGCCTATGTCTCCGGCGACCGCAAGCGCGAGGGGATTTTCGCCTCGCTCTCGATCTTCGAGAACATGGCGATGCCGCTCTACCGCGAAAAGAAACGCGGCGGCATTCTCGGCATCATCGATCGCGCAACGCTCGGCACCATCTTCAAACGCGAAGCCGACAACCTTCTGATCAAGTTCGGCCAGAAGGAAGACCGGATCACCTCGCTCTCCGGCGGAAATCAGCAGAAGGTTCTGATCGGTCGCGGCTTTGCCATGCGACCGGATGTCATCGTTCTCAACGACCCCGCGCGCGGGATCGATGTCGGCGCCAAGGCCGAACTCTACAAGCATCTCCGCACCTTCGCCGACGAAGGCCGGGCGGTGGTCTACATGTCCTCGGAAATCGAGGAATTTCTCGGCTTCGCCACCCGCGTCATCGTCTTTCGCGACGGCGCGCCGTTCGATGCCTTCGACGGGCGCAAGCTCGATCCGAAACAGGTTCTCGAGGCGATGTTCGGGCAAACGACCGGCCAGGGCCTCTCGACCCAATACGGCCTGACGCGCGGGCGCGCCGACGCTGCGCCCGCCGATACCGCGCTTGCCGGCTCCGGAGATGGCGTCCGGGTGCGCGTCGAGGTGCCGGAAGCCATCAGGGCGCAGATGCAGGCTGCAACCGGACGTCTTCCGCAATCCCAGGTGCCGGTGGAGAGGCTGGTGGCGGCGGTCGCGAGCGATGTGAAGCTCGCGCCCAAGACCATTCGCGTCGTCGAGTTCGACAACGAGGGACGCAAGCGGGCGGAGGGTGCACGATGAGCCAGCCCCTGTCCGGAACCGCGCCCCGAAAGGCCGCCGCGCAAACCGAAGCGCAGGGCGGGCGCTCCAACCCCTTCCTGCTGATGCCGATCACTCTGTTCTTCGCGCTGCTCGCGCTGGCCGTCCTGCGCTCGCCGAGCCTTATGACGTCGTCGGGCATCGGCGCGGCCATCATCGTCGCGACGCCTCTGATCCTCGCGACCTACGCCCTGATGGCCTCCGCCATCTCCGGGCGCGGAACGGTGGACCTGTCGATCGGGCCGCTGATCGGCTTCATCAACGTGACGCTGATCCAGCTTCATGGCGCGGGCCTGCTCGAAAATCCGATCGCCGTCTTCCTCTATGCCATGGCGGTCGGCGCGCTCTATCAGTTCGTCTTCTCGCTGATCGTCATCTTCGTGCGCGTCCAGCCGATCATCGTATCGCTGTCGGGCTATCTGGCGCTGACCGGCATCAACCTCGTCATCCTGCCGCGACCCGGCGGCGTAGCACCGCCTTTCATGGCAGAATGGGGCTATGGGACCACGATCTTCTCGCCGATCCTCGTCATTCTGCTTCTGGCATCCGCCGCCTGGCTGCTGTTCACCGCGACCGCCTTCTACACGCATCTCCGGCTGATGGGATCGGACGAGCGGGCTGCCTACACATCCGGCGTGCCGATTACCATCGTCCGCATCGGCGCGCATCTGATTTCGGGATGTTTCGCCGGCCTCGCGGCGATCTGCTTCACGGCGCTGATCGCGTCCGGCGATCCCTCGCAGGGCACGACCTATACGCTGATCGCCGTCACGGCGCTGGTTCTCGGCGGTGCGTCGCTGGCCGGCGGGCGGGGCGGGGTGTTCGGATCGGCGCTGGGCGCGCTCAACCTCTATCTCATCACTTTCGTGCTGGCGACGTTCAACTTCGGCACGGTGCAGAGCTTCGTCACCAATCTCGCCTACGGCACGATCCTGGTCGTCTCGCTGCTCCTGACGCTGCTGATCCCGGTCATCCAGCGCTATATCCGCAATTTCTCGCCGCTGCTCTATTTCGTCGCCCTGTCGGTCGTCGTCCTCGGCGTCATCCTGCATGCGACCTTTGACTATGCCGCACTTGGCGCGGCCGGCGCTTTCCTGCCGGGACCGCTCGACATGCAGGCAGCGCTGACCGGCCCGCTGGAAATCGCCACGCTGTCGTCCGCCACCGAAGCCCTGCGGCTTTCCGCGGCACCGCTCGTCCTGTCCGCGCTGCTTCTGGTGGTCATCGCGGTCTTTCTCCGGCTGGCGCTCGGCCAGTCCGATCGCCGGACCATCGCGCCCGCCGTCGCCGTCATCGTGGCGGCGCTCGTGCTGGCCGGAGCCTATGCGGTCTCCGACACGGTCGGCAGCCCAGACGTGGAGGTCAGCGAGTGATGGAAAACCTGCCGCAGCCCAGTCTCCCGGCGCTCATCCTCGGCCTTGTGACCGGCCTCGTCCTCACCGCCATCGGCGTGGGCTTCGGCTTTGCGCAGGGGCTGACCGTCCAGATCATCATCCTGTCGGCCATTGCCACTCTCATCCTGTTCGTCTGGGGCTGGCGCTACGTCCTCGGCCTCTTCCTGAGACGAGCGCCGGATACGGTCACCGACGGTCCCAGCCCCTTGAGACAGGCGTGGAACCAGTATCGCTGGCCGCTGTTCGGGCTGGCGCTGATCCTGCTGGCCTTTCTCGTGCTGTCGCTGACGGTCGAGGGCTTCTTCAACATCTGGAACGTGCTGTCCCTGTTCATCCTTCTGGGCATTCTCGTCCTGACACGGACGCTCGGCCGCCAGTTTCAGCAGAATCGCTCCGCCTTCATCGGCATCATGGTGCTGGCCGGCCTGTTTTCCGTCGGATCGATGAACATCGAAGGCTTCGCATCCGGCAACAATATCAAGTCGATGCTGCTTTTCGCGTCCTTCCTCGGGCTCGCCTCCATCGGGCAGACGCTGGTCGCCCTTCTCGGCGGTCTCGACCTGTCGATACCCTTCATCATCGGTGCTGCGAATGTCGGGCTTCTCTATCTTATCAGCCTTGGCGTTCCGCCCTGGCTTGCAACGATCGTCGTGCTGGCGATCGGCGCGACGCTCGGCGTCATCAATGGGTTCCTCAGCTACAAGCTACAGGGCCAGGCGCTTATCGTGACGCTCGGAACCGGTTTCGCGATTTCGGGCGGCGTACAGATCGTCACCTCGATCGGTTCGCAATATTCCGGCAACGTCTTCGGCACCGTGCCAGCCTGGCTTGCCAATCTCTCGGCCATGAACGGCACCACGTTCGGCCTGCCGTTCCCGCCGGTCATCGCCATATGGGGCGTGATCGCGCTCATCCTCATCGTCGGCATGCGCCTCACCGTCTACGGCCGGTTTCTCTATGCCCTCGGCGTCAACCGGACGTCGGCCAGCCGGGTGATGATTTCCGAAATGCGCTACTGGGTCATCGCCTATGCGCTGTCCGGTTTCTTCGCTGCCATGACCGGCAGCCTGCTGCTCGGCTGGTCGGGCGGCGGCTTCATCGGGGTCGGCGACCAGTATCTGTTCCTGACGCTGGCGGCCGTCGTCGTCGGCGGGACCTCGCTTCTGGGCGGGGCAGGCGGCTACGGCTTCACCGTCATCGGCGTGCTCGTCCTGCAGGTGCTTTCGAGTTTTCTCGTCGGCATCGGCCTCAAGTTCGAGTGGCAGCAATTCATCTTCGGCCTGCTGATCCTGCCAATGGTCGCGCTCTACGCCCGCTCTCCACACATCCGAACACAGATCTGAGGACATCTCCATGAAACATATCACGATCCGCAAAGGGGGACATTGAAATGGCGGTGTTTCAGACAACCGACCTGACCGCGGCGAGCTATTCGGTGGCGCTGTTCGGGCTGGCCGCAACGACGATCCTGCTTCTCATGGGAACGGCCTGGGTGGGGCGGACATGGAAAGTGCCGATCGCGCTCTGCGCCATCGCCGCCCTCGTCGGCATCGGCGCGACCTTCGAGGGACGCGCGGCATGGGCCGCCAACGGCAGCGTGCCGATCGTCTATCACTATGTCGGCTGGATGGTCTCCATGCCGCTGCAGATCATGGCCATGTTCTTCTTTGCCCGGACGGCCGGCAAGTTGGGTGCCGGTTTGTTCTGGCGCCTGCTGATCGTTGCCGTGCTGATGGTGTTCGTGCGCTATCTCGGCGAGGCCGGCTTCATGCATCCGACGCTCGCCTTCCTGATCGGCCTCGTCTTCTGGCTCTACATTCTCGGTGAGTTGTATTTCGGGCAGATGGACGATGTGGTCCGGTCCTCCACCGGGGACTATCTGCGGCGCGGATATTTCTGGCTGAGGCTGATCGTCACCATCGGCTGGGCGATCTATCCGCTCGGCAATTTCCTGACCGCCTTCGCAGGCATTCCCGACGATGGCAGCCTGACGGTCGCCTATAACGTCGCCGACATTCTCAACCGCATGGCCTTCGGCATCGCCATCCTTGCCACCGGCGCGCTCATTTCCAACGAGGTGCGCCATGCGTAACGCACGTCGCCTGCCCGCCACCCCCGCACCTTCAGAAGGAGAACGTCCATGAACGGCGCAAACGTCATTGCCATCATCATTCTCGCCGCGATCGTCATCGCCGTCGCGGCCTATCTCCTGCACTGGCTGTACCGGCGCTCAACCAAGGATGTCAGCTTCGTGCGCACCGGCTTCGGCGGCGAAAAGGTCGTCATGGGCGGGGGCGCGCTGGTGCTGCCGATCCTGCACGACCTGACCGAGGTCAACATGAACACGCTCCGGCTGGAAGTGACGCGCGCCCGCGAAAAGTCGCTTATCACCAAGGACAGGATGCGTGTCGAACTGACCGTCGAGTTCTACGTCCGCGTCGCCCCCAATGACGATGCAGTCGCCACGGCTGCGCGCAGCCTGGGCAATCGCACCATGAATGCCGAGCAGCTGAAGGACCTCATCCAGGGCCGGTTCGTCGATGCCATGGGTGCCGCCGCCGCCAAGATGACGCTGGAACAGATCCACGAAAACCGGCAGGCCTTCGTGCGCGAGGTGAAGACCGAAGTGGCGGACAGCCTCGAACTCGACGGGCTGGAGCTGGAATCCGTCTCGCTCACCTCGCTCGACCAGGCGGATATCAAGCTGTTCGATCCTTCCAACACGTTCGACGCGGAAGGCCTGACGCTTCTGACCGAGCAGATCGAAAGCCGCAAGAAGAAGCGCAACGATATCGAGAAGGATACCGCCGTCGCCATTCGCGCCAAGAACCTGGAAGCGGAAAAGCGCAGCCTCGATATCCAGCGCGACAGCGAATATGCGCGCATGGTCCACGAAGCCGAGGTTTCCATCCAGCGCGCCACGCGGAAATCCGAGATCGCTGCCGAGAACGCGGTACGGGAACGCGAGATCGAATCGGTGAAGATCCGCGAACGGGAAACCGTCGAGCGGACGCGGATCGAGATGGAGCGCCAGATCGAGATGCTGGAGATCAAGCGCCGCGAAACCGTACAGATCGAGGAGCAGGCGCTGGATATCGCCGTGTCGCTCAAGTCGAAGCAGCGATCGGAGGCCCAGACGGAGGCCGAGAATGCACGGGCGTCGATGGTCGAGGCGCAGGAACGCGTCCAGACCATCCGCGACACCGAGGTCGCCAATCGTCAGAAGGCGATCGAACTGATCGACGCCGAGCGTGTGGCGGAAGCGGACGGCGCCCGTCAGCGCATCTCGGCACAGGCGGAAAAGGCAGCGGCGCAGGATCTCGCCGATGCCGACCGCATCACCGTGGCCGCACTAGAAGAGCGGCTTCGGGTCGAGGCCGACGGCAAGCAGAAGCTCAACGTCGCCGAGAACCTGCGGTCCGACAGCAGCCGCAAATCCGCGCTGCACAAGGCCCTGGTCGAAAACCTTCCCGCCATCATCCGCGAAAGCGTCAAGCCGATGGAGCGGATCGAGGGCATCAAGATCCTTCACGTCGAAGGCCTGCCGGGTCTGTCGGGCGCTGTGGGAAGCGGCGGCCCGATCGGCGCCGAACCGTCAGGCCCACGGGACGGCAATCTGGCCGAACAGGTGGTCAGTTCCGCCTTGCGCTACCGCACGCAGGCGCCGTTCGTCGATACGCTGCTGGGAGAGATTGGGCTGACGGGCGATACGATCCACAGGGCCCATACGCTCAGTGACCTGTCGAAGATCGTCTATACCGAACCCTCGGCGCCGGAGCCGCGCGCCAAGGGCAAGGGCAACTGAATACGCCAGGGGACCGGGCGGCGCACGCCGCCCGGTCCCGGTCCTTCCATGAATTTTCCGCTGGAGCCTGAACGATGCTTTCGCCTCTTCCGATCGTCGAACGCAGCATCCTTGTCTTTTCGACATGGGCCGTCCTCGGCTTCCTCGGCCTCGGCCTTCTGCTGGAAGGACTGACGCGCGACAGCGTCACGCTGTCATCGCTCGGCGTCGGCGGCATCGTTCTTGCCTTCGTGGTCCACATCGTCATCAACGGCGTGTTCGACACCGGTTTTTCGCCCGGTGAAACGGCCCTTGGCATTGGCGCCTACGGGTTGCTGGGGCTGGTCTTCGTCATCGGCGCCATAACCGGGGAAACGACCATGGCGGACTTCTATTCCGGGCTTATCTTCTTCGGCGTGCTGGCCTTGGGGTTCCTGACCTATCTGTTCACCCGGCATGGATTGCGCGGAGCGTTCTCGCGCTTCCACGTGAAGCCCGCCTCGCTCGGTGAGGGCGCATAATGATCTGGCTGTCGCTCTACGGACTATTCTACATCGCGATGACGCTCTATTGGGCGCGCGTCGGTGCCCGCGAAAATGGCGACTTCGAAACCTACTTTTCGGCCGGCCACGCCCTGTCGCCCTGGGTGTCGGCGCTGGTGCTGGCCGGGGCCAGCCTTTCGGGCTGGGCCATCCTCGATGCATCGGCCGAAGTCGGGCATTCCGGTTTCGGGTTTCCCGCCCTGCTGCAGGCCGGCATTGCGCTTGCGCTGCCCGGTGTCCTGTTCTTCAAGCGCATCTGGCTGGTCGGCCAGAGATTGCGGCTGTCCTCCCAGAGCGAATTGCTGCGCAGCTATTACGGCTCCGAATTCCTCGTCTGCGTGTCGACCGTCATCGCCGTGCTGTTCGCGGTCGCCTTTGCCGGCCTGCAACTGTCGGCCCTGTCCCGGCTGGTGGAAGGGCTGACGGGCGGTGCGGTCTCGGCGCCGGTTGCCGCGACGCTGCTGGCGGTGGTTCTTTTCGGCTATGTGGTGATCGGCGGCATGCGCATCGTCGGCTATCTCGGCGCCATCCAGGCCGTGCTGGCCGCAGCATCCGTGGTGGGTTTCGCCGGCTTTGCCCTCATCGCCGTCGGCGGTTTCGGCGCGCTGAACGCGGGACTTGCAACTCTTTCGGCGGATCCTTTGCAGGCCGGTCGCTTCATGGTTTCGGGCGTGATCCAGTTTACTACCGGCGCGGGTCGCGAGGCTGCGGCCGGACACGAGGGAACGGCGCTGGCCAGCCTGTCGATTGCTTTCGCGCTCATGGGTTTCCAGGCAAGCCCGCTGGCACTGAAGGTCATCCTGTCGATGCGCACTCCACGTGCACTTGCGGCCGGCCAGACCTGGGTGATGGCCGGCGCCTATGGCGGGCTGGTCGCGCTGTGCGTCGGAACGGTCGGTGCGGCCTCTCTCATCCGGCCGGATCTGGGGCTTTCCGGCCTGCTGGCGAGCCTGTCGCCGTGGTTTGCCGCCTGGCTGTTCATCGGCCTTCTGGCCGGGGTGCAGCTGATGGCCGGGCTCGGCCTGCTGACCGCCGGCGAGGCACTTGTCCGGCATCTCTACAAGCCTTGGTTTCACGGGCGTCTCGGCCGGCGGGACACCGTGACCCTGACGCGTGTCGTCATCGGGCTTCTTGCCATCGCCTCCGTCCTCATGCAGGCCCTGACGCCCGTCACGCTGTCGATGCTGGGATCGCTGGCTCTTCCGCTGTCCTTCCAGCTGTGGACCCCGCTTCTCGGCATCACTTGGCTGCGGTGGATCACCCGGCCGGCGGCCGTCACCGGCGTTGGCTTCGGCATTGCCGGCGTGCTTCTGACCGAACCTCTCGGCATTGCCGTCCTCTCGTTCTTCGGCCTTGACGTTCCGTGGGGACGGGCGCCGTGGACCCTGCATTCGGCCGCCTGGGGCATGGCGGCAAACCTTGCCGTCACCCTGCTGGTGTCGGCGTTTACCCAGCGTCGCGGCTTTTCCGAAGAGGCGCAGGAAATCCGCCGGTTTCTCGGCATTGCATTGAGAACGAGTGCGCGGGCGCGGGCGCTGCGCTCCACGGCCTGGTCCGTCTCGCTCGCATGGCTGTTCCTCGCCGTCGGGCCGGGGCTGGTGTTCGGCAACGGCGCATTCCTCGGTCCGGACCGGCAATGGCTCGTCGGCATGCCGTCGCTCTGGGGCTGGAGTCTGCTGTTCTGGGCGCTGGGCGTCGGCCTCGTCTGGTTCCTGTCCTACAAGATGGAAATGGCCAGTCCTCTGTCCATGGACATTCCCGCCTATGCACCCCACCCGAAGCTTCGCGTTCATCAGGACGCGCAGGAACGCGACCGCGTGCGCGCGCTTGTCGTCACCTCCGCCGTCGCCTTCGCACTGATCGTTCTCACCGCGCTTGGCTTTAGCCGCTGAGCAACAGGCAGGAATCCCCCATGCCCCCCTTCGTCTTCAACACATCCAGAAGCATCCAGTTCGGCGCTGGCGCGCTGGCGCGGCTCGGGGAGATTGCCCGGCCGCTGATCGGCTTGCGCGTGCTTCTGGTGACGGATCCCGGTCTGCGATCGACCGGCATCGTCGATCGCGCCCTTGCAGTGCTGTCGGATGCCGGCATGGAGGTTACGCTGTTTTCGGACGTACAGGCCGACCCGCCGGAAGCGATCATCCTGCGGGCGGCTTCCCTCGCGCAGGAGGCGGGCATTCAGGGCGTGATCGGCCTCGGCGGCGGGTCCTCGCTCGACGTAGCGAAGCTGGTGGCACTGCTTGCTGTGGGCAAGGAGAGCCTTGCCTCCGTCTACGGCGTCGGCAAGGCGCAGGGGCCGAGACTGCCGCTCATCCTCGTTCCGACGACGGCGGGAACCGGTTCCGAGGTCACGCCCATTTCCATCGTGACAACCGGGGCATCCGAAAAGATGGGCGTCGTGTCGCCCGTCCTGTTGCCGGATGTCGCGATCCTCGATCCCGGACTGACCACCGGATTGCCGCCTCACGTCACGGCGGCGACCGGCATCGACGCCATGGTCCATGCGATCGAGGCTTTTGCTTCCGCCAGTCCGAACAACAATCCCCTGTCGCGCATGCTGGCCGTTCAGGCCTTGCAACTGATGGCGCCCGCCCTTCTGACGGCGGTCCGTAACGGAACCGACGCCACGGCGCGGGGCGACATGCTGCTCGGCTCCATGCTGGCGGGACAGGCCTTTGCCAATTCGCCCGTTGCTGCCGTTCACGCGCTCGCCTATCCGCTCGGTGGCCATTTCCACATTCCGCACGGCCTGTCGAACGCGCTGGTCCTGCCGCATGTCCTGCGCTTCAATGCGGTGACGGTGGCCGGGCCCTACATCGATCTTGCCCCGCATGTCTTTCCGGCCCTTGGGCGGCTCGAAGGTCAGGAGAGGGCAGCGGCCTTCTGCGAAGCCCTCGAACAATTGTCCCGCGACTGCGGCCTTCCGCAGCGGCTGAGGGACATGGACATTACCGAGGACTGGCTGCCGCGTCTTGCGCGCGACGCAATGAACCAGACGCGGCTGCTCGTCAACAATCCGCGCGAGATCACCGAAGCGGATGCGCTGGCCATTTACCGGGCAGCCTACTGACCAAACTGCGGTTCAATCGATGCGCGACGGAGATCGTTTATGTGAACGACCGTTCCGATCAGGACAGGGCGTGCAACGCGATGTTGACGAGGGGCGCGAGCAGGACGTTCAACAGTCCGACTGCGACCATCATCAGGCCGGCGATGGTACCCTCCTCTTCGCCGATCTCGCTGGCTTTGGCGACGCCAGCACCATGGGCGCCCATTCCAAACATGGCGCCCCGGGACAGACTCGATCGAAGGGGTACGACGCGCATGACGATCTGTCCGATGATGGCGCCAAGGATGCCGGTGACGATAACAAACACGGCCGTGAGATCCGCAACGCCGCCGATATCTCCCGAGACGCTCATTGCAAAGGGCGTGCTGATGGATCTCGGCAACAGGCTCAGGCGCAATGGGCCATCGATGCTGAGCAAACTCGCCACCGCCCACGCCGACATCATCGCCGCCGCGCTACCGACGAACGCACCGGCGAGAAGAGGCAGCCAGTACCTACGAACGAGCGAGCGCTGGTTCCAGATGGGAACGGCGAAGGCGACGGTTACCGGTCCGAGAAGCGCGACCAGCCAATGTGTGGATCCGATATAATCGGCGTAGCTGACATGGAGAAACCCCGTGAGGACAATGAGGATTGTCGGCACGATAATCAAAGGCGACAGAAGCAGCACATGCCAGCGCCAATACGCCCAGCGCGCGGCGAGGTAGAGGCCGATCGTCAAAGCTGGCCACTGAAGGTAGGTGAGGAATCCAGCAAGCATTTTATGGCTGTTTCGGGCGAACGGCGAGAGACATGACGATCTCGACTGCAACGCCGGTCATGGTCATGACCACGAAGGTTCCCGATACGATGACGAGCAGGACCTTGAGACCAAGCAGGCCCAGCAACTCGTGATGATCGATGATGGCGAGAACCGCGGGAATGAAGAACAGCAGCATTTCGCCGATAAGCCACCGTGCTCCGCCCCCCAGACTGGCAGGGCGAATGATGCCGCATGCAAAAAGCGCAAGCACGATCACCATGCCGATGACGCCACCGGGGATCGGAAGAGAGAGAGCGGTCGCAATTGCGTTGCCGACGAGCCAGAACAAGCAGATCACGACAGCTTGAAAGAGGTGGCGACCGTACTGCAAAATATCACGCATAATGTGCTCCATAAACCTTGCAGTAATTTACACGGAGCTGTCGTATTCGTAAAACGAATTGAATTCACGTAAAGAAGTCTTGAAGGGAATACTGATGGAGCTGCGTGCGTTGAAAGCGTTTGTGGAGGTTGCGCGGCAGGGCAGCTTTTCTCTGGCTGCGAAATCGCTCTTTCTGACGCAATCTGCTGTCAGCAAGTCTGTGAAGCAGCTCGAAGACGATCTCGGCGTCATCCTGCTCGACCGGCTGGGTCATCGCTCGGCAATGACCACCGCCGGCGAGGTCGTCTTTGTGCGGGCGGTGAAAATGCTGACGGAGCGTGACGATCTTGTGACGGAACTGAGCGAGTTGCGTGGGCTGCGCCTCGGCAAGTTACGGCTGGGGCTGCCGCCCATCGGAAGCGATGTCCTTTTTGCGCCGCTGTTTACGATCTATCGCAGCCGCTATCCCGGAATCGAGATACAGCTCGCCGAATACGGAAGCAAGAAGCTGGAAGAACTGGTGCGATCGGGTGAGGTCGATCTCGGGGCCTCGCTGTTGCCATTGCCGGACGAGTTTGAATGGCGCAGCGTTCGGGAAGAACCCATGGAGGTCCTGTTGCCTGCTTGGCACGCCCGCTCACGAGATGAAAAGCTTGCGCTCGGCATGCTCAAAGATGAGCCTTTCATCTTGTTCGACAATGACTTTGCCTTGAACGCGCTGATTCTGAAGGCATGTGAAGAAGCGGGCTTTCAGCCCAACATCGTCGCACGAAGCAGTCAGACCGGTTTTATCGTGGAATTGGTCGCATCCGGTCTCGGGATCGGATTTCTCCCGCGGTTCATGGCGGAGGGCCGCAAGCACTCTGGCGTTTGCCACCGCCCTGTAATCGACCCCTCCATTTCATGGCATCTTGCATGGATGTGGAGGAAAGGATCCTATCTATCGCATGCGTCCCGCGCGTGGCTGGATCTGGACCATGAGCCCAACATGCTGCTGCAGAGTTGACCGGGCCGCGACTGCAAACGGCCCGATCCACAATACTTACAGCGCACCGGAATCTTTTGCTGCTGGCAGCAAACGGCGCTCATTTCACTTGAGAATTGACAAGTATCCGGTTGCTGGCCAAACGTAATGGAACTGCATTTTTGACCGGGTCGGGAGGACTGGGCCGTCGGATGGGTGCCGTGCGCGGGAGGCGCATGCCGTTTCACTGTTTCAACAGCGAAACGGCGGCGGCATGGATAGTTCTGGAGGAACATCATGAAGGGTGACTATCGTTCATTTCCGACCGCGGCGACACCCGCACGTGAGAGCGGAGCCTTGGGTACGGGTGCCGATATGGGCACTCTCCTTGGAAACAAATACGAGATCGGCGGCAGCAGGCTTTTGCATTCTTCCGTCGATCTGGGATGGCGCAGTTCGGTCACGGCTGAGGTGCGTCGTCATGAAGAGTTGCATTGCGAACCTTTCGTGCAGCAGGTGAACGAGGTGATCATAGCGCTGTCGGGGTCGGCGCAGATCCGTCGGCGCGCGGATGGAGCGGAGCAAAAATTCGTGTCCCGCCCCGGTTCGGCCTGTATTTGTCCAAGAGGCGTCGCGGTCAAATATCTGCATATCCATGCCGGTTCCCTGGATATGCTGCACCTGTACCTTCCACAAAATCTTTTTGGAAATCTCGAATGCTCCGACAACAGTCCGATCGACTCCGGCCTGATGTATACGGGCGGTTTTTTTGATCCTCTGGTGCAGCATATCGGACTGGCGATAGCCGAGGAGATGCAAACGGAAGGTTCTACTGGCCGTATACTGCTGGATTCTCTCGGGGTCGCACTCGCCGCCAGAATGCTGCAGCATTACACGCGCCAGGACCCCAAAAATTTCACGGGGTCCTATATGGACTCGAAGGCGGCCGGCGGGCTTGATCGTCTGCGGCTGAACCGCGTTCTGGACTACATGTATCAAAATGTCGGCGCGGATATATCGTTGGAAGAGTTGGCGAGCGTCGCGTGCCTGAGCATCTATCATTTTGCCCGGGCGTTCAAATTGGCGACGGGCAGTGCGCCACTTCATTATTTCACGGACTTGCGCATATCCCGCGCCAAGGCTTTGCTGACAGACTCGGGTAAAACGCTGGAGGATATCGCGTCCTCGACAGGTTTTTCATCCGGGGCGAACTTGACCCGAGCGTTTAAGAAATCTGTTGGGGTATCGCCGACCCAATATCGAACGGGCGGTTGATCACAAAAAGAGGCTGCTGGATTTATGCTTCGGGCGTGATGGTCGGCAAATTCTGTGCGCCTCGTCATACTTTCGCGCGTTGAACCGCAAAGCCGAATATCCATCCCTACAGGGCTGCAAATATGCTCAGCCCTCCGTCATGATCTGCACGGTCATGTCCTTGTTGTGCTGCCAATACACGAGGAATAGGCAACACGCCTTCCGGGTCGGAGCATCGACTAGGAAGTCCTTTGCGATGTCGATGCGGCGGTCGTGAAAATGGTAGGAACGCTCAAACAGCAATTGCTGCTATTAAAAAAGCAAGATGCGGACTGGCGGGTGTCGATATGCTGTTTAGCTTATAAAATCAGCGGGACACCAATTAAGGGCGGCATCCGTACAGGCAATAAATGAGTTACAGCGACGGATCGTTGCAAGTCATGTGTGCACTTAGATATTTGACATGAAATGCCGTTCATCATGACGACGATCGGATTAAAACGTGTATCTGGAATGCGGCACTGCGACGAGAAATAGAGCTGGAGACGGGGACGGATAAAATTCGGTTTGGCTCGTGCGGAGGATGTCGGGCGAGTTGATTGAAACCGAGCTTAAGGACTGTCATCGTTAGGCAGTCGTAGACGAAGCGAGGAGGCTACGTCGTGGGCAAAATGAGCAACACCGCTGCAGACCGCAAGCCGCATGTGTCACCAATTGTTAAATCGTTTGTTCAAACAAGTGTCGGCCCTATAGAGGTCGCCTGTTTCGGCATTGGAGCAGGCGATCCCGTCATTCTCATCGGTCATGGCTTGGGAGGGTGGACTTCGCTGGCTCAAATTGCACTGCAATTGGTAGAAAAAAAGCCGGATCTGCGTATTCTCGCTTGGTCAAGACCTCGGTTTAAGTTGAGTGCCGTCAACGAGCAGACAACTGCTGCGTTTGAGCCGCTGCTTTATGAGGCCAATGTCGTTCTTCCGGCTCTGATGAATGCAATGCAGATTGGCGCGGCGCAATTTTTGGCGCACTCAGACGGAGCAACGGTCGCAATGATGTTTGCAGGGCTCTTTCCTGAGAGGACATTAGGTGTCGTTGCCTTGGCTCCATATGGAGTAGCAGATTCTTACCTCCGCTCGGCTTTGGAGGCATTGCCAATCCAGGAAATGGGTGAGAAATTTCCTGAAATCATCTCTGTCGATGATCCTCAGCCTGCAGTGGCTTATCGCACTTGGCGTCACCAAAGAATTTCGGAGTGCCATAGAAACTGGTCAGCCCTGGCGCTGTTTGCTCAAATCTCTGCCCCACTTGTCGTCGTGCAAGGGACGCTCGACAGGTTTTTGAGTACTAGCCAAATGAATGCAATTTCCAGCTGTATCCTTGGGCCTCTCAACTGGATCACACTGCGAAACGCCGGTCATTTTCTGCATCTCGAAGTCCCTGAACAAATTACGGCATTGGTTCTGTTGCATCTGCGGAGTGTTGGCGCACTGCCAGCTAAGGTAACCCTGTAATAGGATGATCTCGACTTCCAGTCCGCAAATCGCATTTCAGCAAAGTCAGCTCGGGTCAACGGCAAACCAGCGACGTCGGGATCATCGTGACCCAATCGGTATTCTAAATTGAGGAGGAACTCTGGCGGCGTAGCTGACTAGCCGCCAGAAAACAAACGGTAAGATCTGCATCTTGCGACGGTGAGATACCCTGGCACGTTCGGCCCTGTTGGACCGATACTCACTGTTGCCTCCCTACCGGCGGTTCTGGTGCGTTGATATTCACCAGAGTCGCCTGACTTGTCTCGGAGAGTCATCAAGCTGTTCGTAGACCAAGGAGAGCGTCGGCATTGCCGTGGGCGATTCGCTCCCTGTCCGCGGGAGAAACCGGGAGGCTGTTGAGAAACGCCACGCCGGCGGTATTCGCGGCGTACGGATAGTCGACTGAGAACAGGATGCGATCCGCACCAAAAGCGGTCAGCGCGGCGAGAAACGCGGACGTGTCGAAGAAGCCACTGGTCGTGATCCAAACCTGATCCAGAATAGTTTGCGATACGGTCCGCAGCCGTCCCGCTTCTGCTCCCGTCCCGAAGGTCTAATCAACGCGTTGAGCAGCATTGGGAGCAACTCACCCAAGTGACCGATGATGAGCTTCAGACCCGGGTTCCGATCGAGCGTGCCGGACAGCACGAGGCGAAGAATGTGAATCGCCGTTTCAGAATGCCAGCCGAAGCCGGCGTTGGACAGCAGATACGATGAAATTTCGCCCGGCAGTCCGCTATAATAAGCATCCCGCACTGCACGTGGCGGCGGTCCGGGATGAATATAAAGCGGGGACCCGAGCGCCTCGGCACGCGCCAGGATAGGAGCGAACCGCGGGTCGTCCAGGAACAGTCCATCCGTGGTCCCATTGATGGAGGCCCCGCGAAAACCGAGCTTTTTCACGCAGCGCTCCAGTTCGTCAGCCGCCGCCGCGGGTTCTTTCATAGGCAAGTGGGCGAATGCCGCGAAACGATCCGGATTTTTTTCGACCGCAATGGCAAGTCGATCATTGTAGTCGCGCGCAAAGCTTATGCCTTCTTCTCCTGCCAGCAACTCGGCGCCCGGACCTATGACAGACAGCACTTGCAGGGTAAGTCCGGCCTGGTTCATCGCATCGATGCGCCCCTCCTGTATATCGCCCAGCGCCTCGTTGAGAGGTCCCGGCCCCCAATGACCGCTCGACGGCACCCAGCCGGCTTCTACGGCAACCGAAGCCGGAATTCGTTGGGTCATTTCAGGGAGCATGACATGCTCCTCTAAAGCAATGATACGCATGATCTCGTTTTCTCCATTGGACGGCGGAAACTCTGAAAGTACGCCGGCAGCAATGTCAGTATCGCGTCTATTAATGGCGTGATACGCGTCGAAATGACTATCGATATCGAAAATCTGCCAATCGCACCCGTCCGAGCGCCGACGGCAGCCGCGTGGGACGTCGAGTTCGCGACACCCGCGATGGCGTTGCTTGTCGGGTACGACGAGGACTGGGTTGAGTTGCCGCTGCACGAGCATGCGAGCGGGCAACTTATCATCGCGCTGAGCGGTGCGGTAATGTGCCATGTTCCAGGGTCTTTATGGATCGTCCCGACAGGATGCGCCGTGTGGGTTCCGGCCGGCCTTCGCTACCGCAGCCCGGCATCGCCGCACTCGCGCATATGCATGCTGTTCGTTAAACAGGATGCCGCCTGCCTGCCTTATAATTGTTGCACCCTCGAGATTACCCCCTTGGTGAGGGAGATAGTCCTGCGCCTCGTTGGCACGACCGTAGGGAGCGACGCCGACGAGCACGAACTTCTTCTGATGAAGGTATTATTGAGGGAACTGGAGGGGATGCCGACTGGCGGACTGAGGCTCCCGGTTTCGTCCCATCCGAAGATGGTGGCGATCCAGGAGGCGCTGATGGCGCACCCGGGCGACCGCACGACGCTTGCCGAATGGTCCGGCCGAACCGCGACCAGCGAGCGCACCCTGGCCCGCTTGGTGTTCAGGGAAACGGGAATGACCTTCGGCCGATGGCGGCAGCAGCTCCATCTGCTTGTTGCGCTCTCTAAGCTGTCCGACGGAGTGCTCGTACAGCAAGTCTCCGATGCCCTTGGCTACGAGTCGGCAACGTCTTTCATAACAATGTTCCGTAAGGCATTGGGAACAACGCCGTCGCGCTACTTCGACCGCACAGTTGCCGATCCGCAAAGGCTTAGAAGGTAAAGTCACCAAGCCGAATAGTTTGGTAAGTCCCTTAAAAAGCAAACCATGTTCGTTTCTCCATTATCGGTGCGACTTGCTGCAAAGGCGTTTGTACGGCGATCTTCTGGACTGTGAGGCGAGCGGCGGCGTAGCGATCAAAGGCCTTGAGAAGGATTGAGGACCAGTTCACTTTAAATCGGCGTCTGTCTCTACTTAAATTGAGGCCTACATCTTGCTCGATTCAGAGATTTCCGCCGCTGGCATTCCCGGTGCTGCTGTTTCCCTTGATCGGACCACCCAATGTGGCCTTGAACCACTCGACCACCCGGTCGATGATCGGCGGCTGATACCAGGTGAGATCGCCATGACCTGCGCCCTCGACAAGAACGTACTCAACCTTGTCGCCCTTCTTCTTCAGGGCCTCAAAGAGCTGCACGCTCTGGAGGGGCGAAACGAGCGTGTCGGCGCTTCCATGCATGATGAGGAACGGCGGCTTGCTGCCTTCGACATGGCCCATGGGACTTGCCTGTAAGGCCTTCTCGGGGTCGCTACCGATCGATGCACCGGGGAAATCCCCAAACGCCGTGCCGTTCACCAGCAGCGCCTCGGTCACCGCCGGTGATTGATGCACCTTTGCGATATCATCCGGAAAGCCGTCGCCAATTTCCAGAAGGTTCGAGATCCCGTACATCGTCACGGCCGCCTGGACGTCGGAGGATTTGTCAAGAAACTGCCCCTTGTCGAAGCTCTTCTCGCCATTCGTCATGCCCATCATCTGCGACACATATCCGCCGGCGGAATCCCCGAGCACGCCGATGCGGGCAGGATCGATACCGTATTCGTCCGCATGTTTGCGCAGATAGCGGATCGCAGCCTTACCGTCCTCGACGAGAGCTGGATACTTGTTCGGAACCGTGCGGTATTGCGCAGCCGCGACCACGAAGCCCGCCTTGGCGAGCGGCATGCGTAGGTCTATGAACTTCTCATGATCCGCCGAGATAAAGCCGCCGCCCGGAAAATAGACAATCGCCGGTTTCAGATCTTTGGTCCGCGGCACGAGCAGCGACATTTCAAGCTGGGTGACGGCTCGAACTTGCTTGATTTGCGTAAAAACCACGCCGCTGATCTCATCGATCTGGCCTTGTGTTTTTTCGACGCGGACAACCTGCGCGCCCTCTGCGTAGCCCGGAAGCGAGGTTTTATCGTCAGCTTGAACAAGACTGCTGGCCACTGTGGTTGCTCCCCAAAACAAGGTGCCAAGAAGTATCTTCTGCTTCGTCTTCATTTCGATTTTTTCCTACGGATGGGATTAGATCACGCCTTAGACGGTGGTTGGTACATTGCATATCAAGAGCCCGCACGTCCGGCGGCTACGTTACGCTCACGCCGGCTTTCGCTTGGATGCGCTTTCGACGGTCGTCCAGAACTTCTCGGCCAACTCCGTCATCCGCGATCGGGATCGGATCAGCACGATCTTGACCGGCACCATCCACTTCTCGTCGCCGGCGATTGCGAGCTTTCCTTCAGGCTCCAGCTCGGAACTGGCAAGGCTGCTTGGTATCCAGGCAACGCCTTTCCCTTCCAATGCCAACGCTTTCAAGACCATTGCCAAATGGGATGTGAACACACGAGCGAGATGCAGTTCGCTCCCCACGTGGGGCAGATTGGCGGCCAAGATTCGCCCCATTCCTGATTTCTCGTCGAACGAAATATGTGCGACCGGATCCGATGGCGTGCCTGGCAGCTTGTAAATCGGCGCTCCCTTGTCATTCTTCTGCGCAACCGGGAGAAGGACGTCGCTGGCAAGTTCCATGTACTTGAAGTCTGCGTCATGCAGACGAATTCCGCTGTTCGGATGGAAGTGGCAGAGCAGAAACTGGGCTCGGCCTTCTGCCATCATCCTCTCGCACTCGTTCATATTATCCGAAAGGAGCCGGATCGGGACGGTCGCCACCGACGAGCCCAGACTTTGGACCCAACCCGGGAAAAAGGTGAAGGACAATGCATGCGTCGCCGCAAACGTTAGGGTGGCGGTCGCAGCCCGTTCGTGGCTCAAGTCCTGAACGGCCCGTTCGATTCTTTGAAGAATATCGTTTGCGGCATCGAGCATGATTTCGCCGGCGGGCGTAATCCTGATGCGGTGTGTCGAACGGTCGACCAGAACCGATCCGCTCCAATCTTCAAAAGCCTTTATCCGTCGACCAAAAGCGGGCTGGGTGATGTTGCGCAGCTCCGCTGCCCTCGAGAAATTGAGGGTGTCGGCGAGTGCTCGCAAGTCCAAAAGCCAGGCAGTATCCATCTCATTCTCTCACTTCCGGCACCAATTGAAGCCGAAACGGCATTGGACCGTCAATCGCTTGTTCGCGAATGTTGCGTTGAGGAGTGCCGTTGTTGGAGACGACGGCAAATGGGAGGAAGAAATGAAGTTACTACCGATCATAGCGGCCTTTACGCTATCAGTCACCTCGGTTTTTGCGGCCGATTACCCAGAGCGCAACATATTCATGGTGGTTCCCTACGCAGCGGGCGGGCCAACCGATACCATTGCCCGGCTGACCGCAGACGCCATGTCGAAGTCTCTCGGCAAGCAGATCGTCGTGGAGAACGTTGCGGGCGCAGGTGGAACGATCGGTGCCCGGCGCGTGGCGGACGCCGACCCCGACGGTTACACCATCCTCGTCCATCATATCGGAATGGCGACCGCACCAGCCCTCTACAGACAGCTACCCTACAAACCGACGGAAGCTTTCGAATCGATCGGCCTCGTCAGCGACGCCGCGATGACGGTGATTGCGCGCAATGAGTTCCCGGCTTCGACGTTTCAGGAACTCGTCGCCTACATCAAGCAGAACGGTAACAAGGTAACCTATGCCCATGCCGGGATCGGAGCCGCGTCCCACCTCTGCGGCACGTTGTTCATGTCAACAATCGGAACCCAGATGACGACCGTTCCGTACAAGGGAAACGGCCCGATCATGACGGATTTGCTCGGCGGCCAGATCGATATGACCTGTGACCAGGCGACGAACACGGTCGGTCCGATCACGCAGAAGCAGGTGAAGGCATATGCGATCACCAGCGATGCACGGGCTGCCACGCTGCCCGACGTGCCGACGACCACCGAGGCCGGATTGCCTGAATTCAAAGTCGGGGTCTGGCATGGCGTCTACGCGCCCAAGGGCACTCCGAAAGAAGTCCTGGACAAGCTGACGACGGCACTCCAGGCCGCAATGGAAGACGCTACCTTGAAAGAACGCTTCGCGCAGATCGCCACCATGCCTGCGACGAAGGAGCAGGCGACCCAGGAGGCGCTTCGTACGAAGCTCGATTCCGAAATCAAGCGGTGGGATCCGATCATCAAGGCTGCCGGTCAGTTCGCAGATTAACGGTGATGGTTCGACTGCGGGGTAAAGCCCGCAGTCGAACGGAGGGCTTCCATGGATATCAAGAATATTGCCGCCTCCGGCACGCTGCTGGCTGTCGGGATCGGGTTCGGCATATCATCCATATTTACAATGGATGTCGGATCCGCGCTCAGAATGGGCCCGGGCTATTTCCCTCTGATCCTGTCGATCGTCATCACGGTGATCGGCATCGCCATCGGCATAAAGGCCCTCAGGGACACTGAAGGCTTTCACCCGCAGATCGCACCCTTGCGGGCTCTGGCCGCCATCATCATCGCGCCGATCCTGTTCGGCCTGACCGTCCGTGGCCTGGGGTTTGTGCCAGCGGTTGCGCTCACCTCGTTGTCCGCGGCAACAGCGGCGACCGGGCAAAGGCCGCTCGTCGTTCTCGCCATCACGCTCGGCATTACCGTGTTCTGTCTCGGCGTCTTCTATTATGGCCTCGGGCTGCCCGTCCGTCTTATCGGCCCCTGGTTGGGAGTTTAGGCTATGATGGACCTCATCGGAAATCTCGGGCTCGGCCTGAGCGCCGCGCTGACGCCCTACAATATTCTCTTTTGCTTCGTTGGCACGCTGCTCGGAACGCTGGTCGGCGTTCTGCCGGGGATAGGTCCGACGGCAACGATCGCCATGCTCCTGCCGATCACCCTGTCGCTTTCGCCCGAAACATCCCTGATCATGCTTGCCGGCATCTACTACGGCGCACAGTACGGCGGCTCGACGACGGCAATTCTGATCAATCTGCCGGGCGAATCCTCGTCGGCCGTGACGGCCCTGGATGGATACCAGATGGCACGGCAGGGGAGGGCCGGGCCGGCGCTTGCGGCCGCGGCGTTGAGTTCCTTCTTTGCCGGCACCATCGCGACGGTGGTTGTGGCCGCCCTCGCACCGCCCTTGACCTCGATCGCTTTGAAATTCGGCTCGCCCGAATATTTCGGGCTGATGGTGCTGGGTCTTGCCGCTTCCATCGTTCTTGCGCGCGGATCGGTGTTGAAAACGATCGCCATGGTGTCGATGGGCCTCGTCTTCGGACTTGTCGGAACCGACATCAATACCGGAGCGATGCGCTTCACGCTTGGTCGACCGGAACTGGCAGACGGATTGAATTTCGTGGCCGTCGCCGTCGGTCTTTTCGGCATCGCAGAAATCCTGCGAAACCTGGAGACGACGATCGAGCGGACCTCCGTTATCAGCCGTGTGGCAGGCCTCTGGCCAAGTCGTGCAGATTTCAGGGCTATGATCGGTCCAGCGTGCCGGGGCACTTTGCTCGGATCGGCTCTCGGCGTTCTTCCGGGCGGCGGCGCGATCCTGGCGTCGTTTGCGTCCTATGCGCTTGAGAAGAAAATCTCCAAGACGCCGGAGCGATTTGGCCAAGGAGCGATCGAGGGTGTGGCGGGGCCGGAGGCCGCGAACAACGCCGGGGCGCAGACCTCGTTCATTCCCATGCTGACCCTTGGCGTGCCGGCCAATCCCGTCATGGCGCTGATGATCGGCGCGATGATCATCCAGGGGATCGTGCCGGGACCACAGGTTGCAACTGAGCAACCCGTTTTGTTTTGGGGCCTCATCGCCTCGATGTGGATCGGCAACCTGCTTCTGGTCATC
This sequence comes from Pararhizobium gei, assembly GCF_029223885.1. Classification (NCBI taxonomy): domain Bacteria; kingdom Pseudomonadati; phylum Pseudomonadota; class Alphaproteobacteria; order Hyphomicrobiales; family Rhizobiaceae; genus Pararhizobium; species Pararhizobium gei. Next base: position 199,813 of record NZ_CP119410.1, read on the forward strand.
CTCAATTTGCCTCTAATAGGCTTGTGGGTTAAGCTTCTGACCGTTCCCTACACGGTGCTCTTTCCGGCCATCCTCGCCTTCGCCTCCATCGGCGTCTACAGCGTGAACTCCAACACGTTCGATCTCTATGTGATGGCAGCGTTCGGTGTGTTTGGCTACGCTCTGTCGAAGCTGGATTTCGAGCCTGCGCCCATGCTGCTGGGCTTCGTCCTCGGGCCCCTGCTGGAGGAGCATCTGCGCAGGGCGATGACGATTTCGCACGGCGACGTTTCCGTCTTCTTTACCCGGCCCATCAGCGCAGGACTTCTGACGGTTGCCCTCATCGTGCTGATTGTCGCCTTTCTTCCTAACATCGCGAGACGTCGCAAACAGGTCTTCGTCGAGGAAGACTGATAGAATTGGAGCATGACTTTGGAAAAAAGAACCAACCGCATACACAAGATCGCTTCCATCGCCGGTGACGGCATCGGCAAGGAAGTCGTTCCCGAAGGCCTCCGGGTTCTTGAAGCGGCGTCGAAGAAGTTCGGCTTCGAGCTCCAGATCGACACCTTCGACTTTGCCTCCTGCGACTACTACGTGAAGCACGGCCAAATGATGCCGGAGGACTGGAAGGCGCAGATCGGCAGCCATGATGCCATCTTCTTCGGCGCAGTCGGCTGGCCAGAGATCGTTCCCGACCATATCTCGCTCTGGGGCTCGCTCATCCGGTTCCGGCGCGAGTTCGACCAGTATGTCAGTCTGAGGCCCGTGCGGTTGATGCCGGGCGTGACCTCGCCGCTGGCCGGGCGTGGTCCAGGGGACATCGATTTCTACGTCGTCCGTGAAAACACCGAGGGCGAATATTCATCGGTCGGCGGGCGCATTTTCCCGGGAACCGAGCGGGAAACGGTTCTCCAGGAAACGGTGATGACGCGCATCGGCGTCGATCGGATCCTGAAATTCGCCTTCGATCTCGCGCAGACGCGCCCCCGCAAGCGGCTGACCTCCGCCACCAAGTCGAACGGTATCTCCATCTCGATGCCCTATTGGGACGAGAGGGTCGAGGAGATGGCGAAGTCCTATCCGGATATCGCCTGGGACAAATACCATATCGATATTCTCTGCGCCCATTTTGTTCTCAATCCCGATCGCTTCGACGTGGTTGTGGCATCAAACCTGTTCGGCGACATCCTGTCTGATCTGGGACCGGCCTGCACCGGTACGATCGGCATCGCGCCGTCGGGAAACATCAACCCGGAGCGGAAATTCCCCTCTTTGTTCGAGCCCGTCCACGGATCGGCGCCGGACATCGCAGGACAGGGCGTTGCCAATCCGATCGGCCAGATATGGTCGGCCGCGATGATGCTGGAACATCTTGGAGAGTATGACGCCAGCGCAGCCGTGATGGCTGGCATCGAGACCGTTCTCGCGGACCAAAGGCTGCGGACACGCGACCTTGGCGGAAGCGCGGATACCGTCACCTGCGGAACTGCCGTCGCGGAGACTCTTGGATGACATGACCGGCTTAGGTAATGAGTGCGCCGGCAGGTAACCACTATTTGAAGCCAAAGCGGCATAGGCGGCAATCATTGCTGTGGAGCCGGATAGAGCCGGTGCAGTCAGTTCCCCTTGTTTCTGCCGCATATTCTTCATTCCATTTCGTCGAACTGTGAGAGATGCCATGCCGAAACGGCACTAATACAAATCGTCAGAGCATTGGAATGTGCGGCTACCCCCGGCTACCAAGGCTTTAGTCCTCTCGTCTGATCGCTACGAAGGTGCGGCAGAGAGGCCACATTCGCTACCTACCTAAAAACTGAACGGGAGATCCAAATGCGTATCGTCGACGTCTGCGAAGTCACCAAGCCCATCGCTTCGCCCATCCGCAATGCCTATATCGACTTCTCGAAGATGACAGCCAGCCTCGTCGCCGTCGTCACCGATGTCGTCAGGGACGGTCGCCGCGTCGTCGGCTATGGCTTCAACTCGAACGGTCGTTATGGCCAGGGTGGCCTTATCCGCGAACGGTTCAAGGACCGTATTCTCGAAGCCGATCCGGCAGACCTGATCAACGACATCGGCACAAATCTCGACCCGCACAAGATCTGGGCGAAAATGATGATGAACGAAAAGCCCGGCGGTCATGGCGAGCGGTCGGTCGCCGTTGGCACCATCGACATGGCGATCTGGGATGCGGTCGCCAAGATCGAGGGCAAGCCGCTCTTTCGCCATCTCGCCGACATGAAGGGCCGGGAAGCCAACCCGAAGGTCTTCGTCTATGCCGCCGGCGGCTACTACTACCCAGGCAAGGACAACAGCGCGCTGCGCAAGGAAATGCGCGGCTATCTCGACCGCGGCTACAATGTCGTGAAAATGAAGATCGGCGGCGCCTCCATTGACGAAGACCGCGGCCGCATCGAATCCGTCCTGGAGGAAATCGGCTCGCAGGCGAAGCTTGCAGTGGATGCAAACGGTCGCTTCGATCTGGAGACCGGCATCGCCTATGCCAAGATGCTCCGCGACTACCCGCTCTTCTGGTACGAGGAAATCGGCGACCCGCTGGACTATTCGCTGCAGGCGGCGATCTCCGAATTCTACGATGGCCCGATGGCGACCGGCGAAAACCTCTTCTCCCACCAGGATGCCCGCAACCTGCTGCGCCACGGCGGCATGCGGCCCGACCGTGACTTCCTGCAGTTCGACTGCGCGCTTTCGTACGGTCTCGTCGAGTACCTTCGCACGCTCGACGTGCTGCGCCAGTTCGGCTGGTCGCCGTCGCGCTGCATCCCGCATGGCGGTCACCAGATGTCGCTCAACATCGCCGCTGGCCTCGGGCTGGGCGGTAACGAGAGCTATCCGGATCTGTTCCAGCCCTATGGCGGCTTCCCGGACGGCGTGAAGGTCATCGACGGCCACATCACCATGCCGGAACTGCCGGGCATCGGCTTCGAAGGCAAGTCCGACCTGATCAAGGTCATGCGTGAACTCGCCGAGTAGTGGTGTCGTGCGTCGGGAGCGTTCATGAAGCTCCCGACGCTTTTTCTTAGACTGATACGCAGCGCGATCTGGCGCGCACCTATTTTCCGTTCACAGCATGATACGCGTATCAAGCCCGTACCGGGGCGGGGCGCCGAGATGGTCGCGCAGGGTCGTTCCCGAGTAGTCGTGATGAAATAGTCCGCGTTCCTGCAGGAGAGGGACCACCTGATCGACGAGCGCATCGATACCGTCCTCGTAGACGTCGGGCGACAGCCAGAAGCCATCGGCCGCACCCGCCTCGAACCAGGTCTGCATATGGTCGGCAGCTTCGACCGCCGGGCCGGCGATGACCGGGTGGTAGTCGATCACGCCATGCGCCAGAATATCCCGCAGGCTCCAGCCCTCCCGAGCGATGTCGAGGGCACGGGCCGACCGGGGATCGCGCGGTGAAGGGCGAGCAGTCACAAGTTGAGCCGTTGACAGCGGCTCGTCGAGCCGTGCCGCGTCTAGCTGCAATCCCAACATCTGCCCGAGATATTCTACGCGCTGCGGGAAGGTTTCCCCGCTGACCGTAATCCGGCGATCAAGCCCGCTTCGTCTGTCGGGCGTGATCGTCGTCATGAGGCCGGGGAAAAACTTTATCTCGTCAGGATCGCGACCAACACGTTCCGCAGCGTTGCGGAGCGCCATGCGCTGGGCACGGGCCGCCTGGATGGTGTAGACCGCCCCGATCACGCCGCTTGCATAACGGGCCGCGACCTCCAGTCCCTGATCGCCGCCGCCCGCCTGGAAGATGACCGGCTGACCCTGTTCGGATGGCGGCAGCGGCAGCGGACCGCTGGAACCAACGTAGTTTCCCTGAAGATTGATTGGCCGTATCCTCGAAGCATCCGCGAAACGCCCCGACGCGGCGTCGTGCAGCCATGCTCCCTGTTCCCAGCTACCCCAGAGGGCCTGAACGATCTGGATCGACTCGTGCAACCGCTGATACTTTTCGCTACGGGGCGGAAGATTGCGACCATAATTGGCGGCGATCGCCGGATCGCTGCTAGGGACCGCATTCCATCCCGCCCGGCCATGGCTCATCAGGTCGAGAGCCTTGAACTGCCGTGCAAGGTTATAAGGCTCGTTGAATGTGGTCGAACCGGTCGCGACCAACCCGATCCGTTCGGTCCCGCGCGCGACGGCCGCGAGCGTTATCATCGGATCGATGTTGATCATCGGTGCTTCGGTTTCGACATTGCCGGTCAGCGCCGGAAAGTCCGGCATGAACAGGAACTGAAACTTGCCCCGTTCCGCCGACTGGGCATAGCGCACCTGGCTGTCGAAGTTCGTGTAGTTCCGGGGATCGACCCCGGCCATGCGCCATGCACCCGGCTGGGAGCCATAACCGTTTCCGAAATGCATTCCGATCATCATTTTACGCGACATTGTCGATTCCATTTTCCGGCACCCCCGCGGTTTACGGGCCGCGGGTCATCAGTTTTTTTACCGGGGATTATATCCGTTGCTACCGAGTGGCTATCTACAGGAACAGGGCCCTGTTCAAACGCACGAGGAAATCCGCGTCGGGATTGCTCTTCGTATCGCCAAGCCTCTCCTGAACGGCAGCAACGGAAAGGTCTCGCCGCTTTGGCAACCGGGATCTTTCCGCGGCGGCGAGTACATAGGGCATCTCTAAGGCCGTGAGGTCCGTGCAATAAACGGGAGAGCCCGGCTGCTGGCGCCACGACTCCGCAAGCGTTCCAGCATCGACCGCGTCAAATCCCGTGTCGCCGACAAGCGCCATGGCGACAAGTCGGTCGCGTTCATTGTCTGCAGCGACCGGTATAGCGATCCGATCCGGGTGCCCAGCAGGTTTTCCCAGTCGGGCGAAAGAATCGGAACCGATTGCATTCCAAGCCTTTGCGACTGGTCGGCCGAGTTGTCTGGATACCCAGACGCTCTCGGCTTCGCCCGCCTCGATATCGGCGATCTCGGTGTCGCGCATCGGATAGTAGTTGGACGTGTCGATAACGACGACGTCCTTTGGAAGAGCGGCAAGTTTGGCAGCGATTTCGGGCAGGCGGTTGAGAGGGATCGAGAGAATCAGGACGTCCACGTCCTCGACGGCCTGTTCGAACGTTACGGCGCGTCCGCCGAATGCAAGCACTGATGGCGCGATCGTCTCAGGACCACGTGAGTTTGCCACCTTCACATCGTACCCAGTTCTGCTGAGTTCACGGACCAGCGTTTTTCCGATGTGGCCCGCGCCAAGAATACCAACTTTCATGATGTTTCCTGCCCTGCTCACGCTGTTACGGCGCGGTTGCGGGCGACGATGTTGTCGTGGGTCAGGCTCTCGCCCCCTTCCATGAAACCCTTGATCAGAGTCTCGCGGTTGTCCGCCGAGCGGTTCGGGTCTGCTTTTCCAAGAGCCGTTTTCAGCTCGTCAGCCGTCAGTTCCGTGCAATAGGCAGGCGTGCCCGGCTGCTGTCGCCATGAGGTCGCAAGGCCCCCGGCATCGAAGGCGTCGAAGCCTGTCGCCTCGACCAGTTCCAGCACGCGCGATTTCTTTTCAGGATCGTCGCCCGCGACCGGAAGGGCGATGCGGCCGGGTTGCGTCTTGTCTGCGCCTTTCTTGGCAAGGGTCTCGGCAAGCACTGCGTTCCACGCCTTGATGATGGGCCGCTCGATCTGCTCGGTGACCCAGACCGCTTCCGGCTTGCCGTCATCGATCTCGGCGATCGCACCGTCGCGGAACGGATAATAGTTGGATGTGTCGATAACGACGACGTTCTCGGGAACGGTCTGAAACAACGCGGCGAGATCGCGATGCGCTGCGAACGGGATGGAGAGGATCACCGCATCCACACCTGTTACGGCATCTTCCCGGGTCGTTGCCGTCGCACCGACTTCGGCGGCAAGGTCGCGGATCGATTCCGGCCCCTTGGAATTGGCAAGCTTGATCTCGTGCCCTGCCGCCGCGAGCTTGCGTGCCAGTGTCGAACCGATGTTGCCTGCGCCAATGATTCCGACCTTCATTGTCATTCCCTTGCTGAGAGTATTGAACTCAACGCACTCCGATGGAGACGTGACTTTTCGTGCTCCGAAGAATAGGTATAGCTAGATGATACGGCAAGAACCTACTTTAAAGTGGGTAACCCACCTGGAGGTAAGTATGGCTATAGAGAGAGACTGGCGCTGCGACGATCCCAAGCGGCAGTTGATCTGGGCAGCAGCGACCAGGGACGCTCTTCAGGTCCTTGAGGGCAAGTGGAAAATTGTCATCATCTGCCAGCTGTTTGGTGCGAAGGGGCCGCTAAGATTTTCGGAACTTGAGAAGCGTGTAGAGGGCGTGAACCAGAAAATGCTCATCCAGCAACTCAAAGAACTGGAGAAAGACGGTATCGTCACGCGAACCGTGTTTCCTCAGGTTCCGCCCAGGGTAGAGTATGCGCTCAGTGAGATGGGGATCGCCCTTGGTCCATCCATGGCGGAACTGATTGACTGGGCTTTTATGCGACGTGACGCACGTGCTGCGGTGTCGCAGGATCCCGCGTAAGCGGCAATACCACTCCCAGCGACCCGGGCGTCGCGCATTGATTTTTAGCAGGCTGTTCGAAGGTTTGCGGGTAGAAGAGAGGGAGACGCCAACAGGCGCTTGCCAGAAGGAATTAATCGGACAACCCATGCTCCAACAGGAGTCTGGCTGCATCGCGGTTTGCTTCAACAATTCCACCGTTAGGAATGGATTGCGCCATCACAAACGAACCCTGAACGAGTGACAGGATTTGGATGACGGCTTGCTCAGGCTTATCTAAAGCGAGCGGCTTAATCAGCGATTCAACGAATTCATGCAGTTCCGTGAAATACTCGGCAATTGTCGCCTGCACCTCTGGAGTGTTTGCCTCGGGTCCGAATTCTGCCAATCCTCTCGCAAACGAACAACCGCGGAAAGTTTTTGCCCTGAGAGGTTCATCTATCGCGTCGAAAATCGCGAGCACCCGCTCAGGCGGTGATAGGCCAGGCTTTTCGGTCGCGGTCGCGAGCATCTGGAACCAGATGACTCTCTTGTGGCGCAGATAGGTAGCGATGAGGGTGGCCTTCGAGGGGAAGTGCTTGTAAAAAGTCATCTTCGCCACGCCGCTCTCGGCGATGATCCGGTCTATCCCGACAGAGTTGATGCTAAGCCGGTAAAACAGGTCAGACGCAGTCTTCAATATGCGTTCTCGCGGCGCGAGGGCTTCAAGCGAGTGCCCATCCACATCTACAAACTCAAGCACGCTGCGCGTCTGCATTTCCGTCACCTCAGATCATTGGCCGACATATAGACAGACTATTCTGTAAATTCCGGGATTGCAAATACATACAGGTCTGTCTATTGACGGTTTACGGCCAAAGGATTTCAAAGAGAGAGAACTGAAGATGAGCGGAAAAGTCGTTATTGTCACAGGCGCAAGCAGTGGTTTCGGAAACCTCACGGTGCTGGAACTCGCAAGGCGGGGCCATACGGTGGTTGCGACCATGCGGGACGTTGAGGGAAGAAATGCTAAGGTCCGAACGGACCTTATCGACTCATCGAAAGCCGAAGGCCATGAGCTGCAAGTCCTTGAAATGGACGTCGCCGACGAGGCCTCGGTCAATTCCACGATCGACCAGGTCTTCAAGCAGCACGGAAAGATCGATGTTCTGGTCAACAATGCCGGACTTATGCCCGTCGGGGTCACCGAAGCCTACACGGTGGCAGACATCGAACGGCTATTTGCGGTGAATTTCTTCGGCGCCGTACGGGCAGACCGCGCTGTTCTGCCGCATATGCGTGCCGCCGGCAGCGGACTCCTCGTGCACGTGACATCCCTGATGGGTCGGGTGGTTTTTCCGTTCTTCGGCACCTACTCCGCGAGCAAGTTTGCGCTCGAGGGGCTTGCCGAAGCCTATCGGTATGAACTGAAGGGCTTCGGAATCGACTCCGTCATTGTCGAGCCGGGGCCATTCCCGAGCAACCTCATCTCGTCGAGCCCGGAGCCATCCGACCAGACCGTGCTTGCGTCCTACGGCGAGGTCGCGGCGATCCCCGGTCAGATCAAGGCCCACGCCAATGATGGACAGGACGAGGCCAATCCCCCGCGCCCCCAACGCGTGGCCGATGCCATCGCGGAGCTGGTCGAGGCCACGGAGCGGCGTCCATTGCGCACGGTCGTCATGCCCGAAGGTCTGGACTTCGGCGTTCATCGACTGAACGAGGCCGTACGCCCGATTCAGAACGAGATGCTGACTTCGTTTGGCATGTCAGAGATGCTGTGACAGGAGCCCGACGATGAGCGCACTCTACAGCACCAAAGTCACCGCGATCGGTGGCCGCAGCGGCACCGTCCTCAGCGAGGACGGTCTTCTTGATCTTCCGCTGGCGCTGTCCGCGACGATGGCGGCAAGGGCGGTGCGACTAATCCCGAGCAACTGTTCGCGGCCGGCTATGCGGCCTGCTTCGAAAATGCGGTGATCCACATCACACGCAACAAGGCGATCAGGGTGAAGGATACTGACATCGTGGTCGTGGCCGAAGTGGGTTTGCAGCCAAATGGCAGCGGTGGTTTTGCACTTTCAGTGGCGCTCGAAGTGGCGATTACTGGGCTCGATCAGGCAACGGCTGAGGAGATCGTGCAAGTGGCGCATGCGACGTGCCCCTATTCGAACGCGGTAAGGGGCAATATCGACGTCGCCATCACCGTTAAGACGACCTGATGTCGATGCGGGAGGCGGATAGGACGGAAGGGCAACAACGCGTCGATCCCTAACCTGCACTGTAAAGTTAACTGAGAAACGATTAAAATGTGGGATCTGTCGGCATGGCCAGATCTGCACGTGATCTTCTCTATCGTCGCCACCGGTTTCCAGCGGAAGTGATTGCCCATGCCGTATGGCTCTATTTCCGGTTTCCGCTCAGCCTGCGCATGGTCGAGGATATGCTGGCAGCTCGAGGTATCATCGTCTCTCACCAGACCGTAAGATTGTGGGCAGAGAAATTCGGCAGGCAGTTCGCCAATGATATCCGGAAGCGATCAGCCGGTAGGCTCGGTGACAAATGGTACCTCGACGAGGTCGTCATCACCATTGGAGGGAAGAAACACTGGTTATGGCGCGCCGCCGATCAGCATGGCTTCGTCCTCGACGTTCTGGTCCAAAGCCGCCGCGATGCCAGGGCTGCCAAGCGGTTGATGCGCAAGCTTCTGAAAGGGCAAGGTTCTGCCCCGCGCGTTACGATAACCGACAAGCTTCGATCCTATGGTGCGGCGAAGCGGGAGATTATGCCGGCGTCGAGCATCGTTCGCACAAGGGCCTGAACAATCGGGCTGAGAATTCTCATCAACCTATCCGGCGACGGGAGAGGATCATGAAGCGGTTCGAGTCACCGCGACAACTTCAGCGCTTCGTTTCAATCCACGACCCGATCGCCAACCTCTTCCAAATTCCCCGCCACGACATTCCATCTCACCACTATCGCGAGCTGCGAGGCGCCGCGATGCAGATATGGAGCGGGATCGCCCATCTTCAGGTAGCATGATCGCAGACCTCGTGCCTTACCTTGACCCAAGGCCGTTAAGTTTACAGTGCCCGCCACGGGCATGAAGATTGGGTAAGTATCCGATGTAGCGCCATGTATGCTTCTATGGGATTTGGTGTGACTTAGGTCCGAATTGGTTAAAGGCGGTACACTGGGAGAAAAATTATCCTATCTCCTTGGAAATTTTGGTTTGTCTAAGTAGAGCTCGCCCGCACGATCAATTCCGGCATGATCGTTAGGTTCGAGACATCGCCGGACCCGGTAAGAATGTCGAGAATGAAAGCACCGGTCTTCTCGCCGATCGCCCTTGAGCGGGCGTCGATCGTCGTTAGGGTCGGTACGCAGACATCGCTGATCTCGTAATTGCCAAAACCGCCGACGGCGATCTTTTCGGGCACTGCGATGCCCTGGCGCTGACATTCGGTGAGAGCTCCGAAGGCAGAAAGGTCAGAAACGCAGATCACCGCGTCGGTGTCCGGATAACTGTCCAGCAGGCGGGACATTGCATCAGCCCCTTCGCGCATCGAAATCGGCGGAGGACCGGCAGCAATCAACCGGGTAGGGTCGAGGCCATGCGCCGTCATTGCTTGCACGAAGCCGAGACGGCGGTCGCTGCCGCGTGTGTCACCACCAGCATCGCCACCGATGAAGGCGATGCGCCGGTAGCCTACAGCGATGAAGTGATCGACCATAAGCTGCACCGCCGCGGCATTGGAAAAGCCGACGTAATAGCCGACAGGCTGTTCCGGCACATCCCAGGTCTCGATCACCGGAATATTGGAGTTTTCGAGCAGCTTCCGGCCCCGCTGCGTGTGGCGGCCGCCGGTGACGACAATCGCCTGTGGCTTGCGGCGCAGCAGTTGCTCGATCAACCTCTCCTCGATCTGCATGTCGTAATTCGTATAGCCCAGCAGGGTCTGCATGTTACTGCGGCCGAGCACCTCGGACAGGCCGGCGACCGTATCGGCGAAATTGGCGTTGTTGATCGACGGGATGATGACGGCGACGAAATCCGTCTTTTTCGAGCGCAGGTTCGAGGCCGTGGCGTCGAAGACATAGCCCAGTTCCTCGGCCGCCGTCAGAATGGCATCGCGGGTTTCCGGGCTGACCAGGCTATCTGCCTTGAAGGCACGCGACACCGTCATCGACGATACGCCGGCCCGGCGAGCGATATCGGCCATGATCGGCGGCTTGCGGCCTGAACTCATCGGATCGGATACTGTCTGTGGTTTGACGTCATGGCACTACATCGCCTTTCAGGCTGCATTGCAAGCGGTTCGCCTCAAGGATCCAGCGCCGCGATCGATGCCGTCACCATCGATACAACCGCTGCCAATGGCTGGTTGATGGCGACGGTTACCGAGGCTTCATCGGCGGTTGGCGGTTCGAGCGTGGCGAACTGGCTGTCGACCAGCGATGCCGGCATTAAATGACCCGGCCGGGCTTTCATCCGCTGGGCGATGACCTCTTTCGGGCCGGACAGATGCACGAACAGCACCCCTCCGCCGGCATCCTTGCGGATACGGTCGCGATAGATCCGCTTCAGTGCCGAGCAGCCGACGATGGTGGTGTTCCCGGCCATGGCCAGCGTCTCGCCGATCCGGTCGAGCCACGGCCAGCGATCGCTATCCTCAAGCGGTTTCCCGGCCTGCATCTTGGCGATGCTGGCTGGCAAATGCATGTCGTCGCCGTCGATATAGCGGTCGCCAATTGCTGTGGCGAGCGCTTCGCCGACCGACGACTTGCCGCAACCGGAGACGCCCATGATGACGATGCGGGTCGGTTTCGCCATATCAGAGCGATGCCGTGATGCCGCCATCGACATAGAGCGTGTGGCCGTTGACGAAGGAAGAGGCGTCCGATGACAGGAAGATACAGGCGCCGACCAGTTCCTCGACCTTGCCCCAGCGGCCGGCCGGCGTGCGCTTTTCGAGCCAGGCTGAAAATGTCTCGTCGCTGACCAGAGCGGCATTGAGCGGCGTGTCGAAATAGCCGGGGGCAATGGCGTTGCACTGCAGGCCGTGTTTTGCCCAGTCGGTCGCCATGCCCTTGGTCAGGTTGCCGACAGCACCCTTGGTGGCGGTGTAGGGCGCTATGCCAGGTCGGGCAAGAGCCGTCTGGACGCTGGCGATATTGATGATCTTGCCCTTGCCGCGCGCGATCATGTGACGGGCGACGGCCTGGCCGACATTGAAGACGCTCGACACGTTGGTGCGCAGAAGGCGCTCGAAGGCGTCGGCGGGAAAGTCTTCCAGCGCGGAACGGTATTGCATGCCGGCATTGTTGACGAGGATGTCGATGGCGCCGGTTTCCGCCTCGAAACGATCGACGGCGTCGCGCGCCGCCTGATGATCGGTGGCATCGAACGCGAGGATATCGACCTCAGTCTCGAAGCCTTCGGCGGCAGCTTTCAGCTTGGTCTCGTCGCGACCATTGAGGACGATCGAGGCGCCGGCTGCCGCTAGACCCTGTGCCAGGGCAAACCCTATTCCCTGCGACGAGCCGGTGATGAGCGCGCGTTTTTCCTTCAGGTCGAAAAGCTGCAGCGACATGGTGTCCTCCGATTTTTATCTCGACAAAGTTCGTTGTCGATGGTTATGTTATCGATAACATTGCCTGTCAAGACGTTTCCATGGGAGTGAACACCAAAATGGCGAAGCCGCAGATCCTACAAATCGGCCCTTATCCGCAGTGGGACGAGGAACCCCTTAACGCAGCATTCGAAGTGTATCGATACTTCGACGCGGTCGATAAGCCTGCCTTCCTCGCGGAAGTTGGCCCCGGTATCCGTGGCATCGCCACGCGTGGCGAACTCGGCGCCAACCGGGCGATGATCGAGGCCTGCCCCGATCTCGAAGTCATCTCGGTCTATGGCGTCGGCTACGATGCCGTCGATCTCGCCGCCTGCCGCGAAAAGGGCATTCGCGTCACCAATACGCCCGACGTGCTGACCAATGACGTGGCCGATCTCGGTATTGCGATGATGCTCTGCCAGTCGCGCGGTGTGATCGGCGCAGAGACCTGGGTGAAGGATGGCAGCTGGGTAGCCAAAGGTCTTTATCCGCTGAAGCGCCGTGTCTGGGGTCGTCGCGCCGGCGTGCTCGGCCTCGGCCGCATCGGCTTCGAGGTCGCCAAGCGCCTCAAGGGTTTCGACATGCAGATTTCCTATAGCGACGTCGAACCAAAATCCTTCGCCGAAGGCATGACCTTCGTGGCAGATTCGGTGGAACTGGCGAAAAACGTCGACTTCCTGTTCGTCACGCTGGCGGCCTCCGCCGATACCCGCCATATCGTCGGGAGGGATGTCATCGCAGCACTCGGTGCCGAGGGCATGTTGATCAACATTTCCCGCGCCTCCAACATCGATGAAGACGCGCTTCTCGCGGCGCTGGAAGACGGCATCCTGGGTTCGGCTGCGCTTGACGTGTTCGAGGGCGAGCCGAAGCTCAACCCGCGCTTCCTGTCGCTCGACAATGTGCTGCTGCAGCCGCACCATGCCTCGGGCACGTTCGAAACCCGTCAGGCGATGGGCAAGCTGTTGCGCGACAATCTCGAAGCGCATTTTTCGGGCGCAGCGCTCCCGACACCGGTTCTGTGAGGGTTACGATCATGAAAGCCATTGTCGCACATGCGGCCAAGGACCTGCGCATCGAAGACGTGCAGGATAAAAAACCCGGTCCGGGCGAAGTCAAGTTGAGGCTCGCCACAGGCGGCATCTGCGGCAGCGACCTGCATTATTACAACCATGGTGGTTTCGGCGCCGTTCGCCTCAAGCAGCCGATGATCCTTGGCCACGAGGTTTCGGCCTATGTCGAGGAACTGGGGGAGGGCGTCGAAGGTCTGTCGATCGGCGAACTTGTCGCCGTGTCGCCGTCGCGTCCCTGCCGGATCTGCCAATATTGCCAGCAGGGCCTGCACAACCAGTGCCTCAATATGCGTTTTTACGGCAGCGCCATGCCGTTCCCGCATGTCCAGGGCGCTTTCCGCGAGAGCCTGGTGGCCGATGCGTTGCAATGCGTACCGGCCGGCGACCTGACCCCAGCCGAAGCGGCCATGGCCGAACCACTGGCCGTCGTGCTGCATGCTACCCGCCGCGCTGGCGAACTGCTCGGCAAGCGCGTACTGGTCACCGGCTGTGGCCCAATCGGCGTGCTGGCGATCCTTGCCGCCCGCCGGGCCGGCGCTGGCGAGATCGTCGCGACCGACCTGTCCGATTTCACGCTCGGCATGGCCAGGAAGGCCGGTGCCGATCGCATCATCAACACGAAGAACGAGCCGGAGGCGCTGGCCCCCTATTCCGTCGACAAAGGCACGTTCGACATTCTCTACGAGTGCTCTGGCGCAGTCGCGGCACTGACCGGTGGCATCGCAGCCCTGCGTCCGCGCAGCATCATCGTCCAGCTCGGCCTCAGCGGCGATATGAGCCTGCCGATGATGGCGATCACCGCCAAGGAACTCGACCTGCGCGGTTCCTTCCGTTTCCACGAGGAGTTCGCAACCGGCGTGCAACTGATGCGCAATGGGCTGATCGACGTCAAGCCGTTGATTACCCATACCGTGCCGCTGGAACAGGCGCTGTCCGCCTTCGAGATCGCCTCCGACCGCAGTCAGGCAATGAAGGCGCAGATCGCATTTTCATAAAACGCCTTGATCATTTGCCTGCCGCATTCACCTGCGGCAGGCAGGTCCAGTGACCTTCCAGCCCAAGACGCGAGACCACGCCGAGCAGAATGGCGCGCACCTCGAGGACGGCGCGGGTTGGCGGATGGTTGACCGGCATGTCGAGCACCAGCCGCCGCGCCAGGCTGGGGCGCGACAGAGGGACGGCGGAGAGATCGCCGTTTTCGTGATCGGCATAGGCCGCGCCACGCCCGAAAATGGTCAGGCCATGCCCGGCGCGTATCGCCGCCTTGGTGCTGGCCACACCTTCTATTTCCTGAACGATATTCAGTTCCCGCCCCAGCATCAGCGCCTGCCGCTCGAGCAGGATGCGAATGCCGTGCCTGCGCGTCGGCAGGATCATCGGCAGGCCCAGCGCCTCCTCGACCGTCAACACCTCGTCGCGTGAGAACCGCCCCTGTGGCCCTATCGCATAAAGCGTCTCGTCGAACAGCGGAACAGCGGTCGATTTGGCGACGCTCTCCAGTGTGACCGCAAGATCATGCATGCGGGTCTCCACCGCTGTGCGCAGCGCCTGACTGTCGCCTTCGCTCACCGTCAACCGGATTTTGGGAAAACGCGCTGAGCATTCCTCAATCACCGGGACTGTCAGCGTCGGGCAGATCGAACTGAGGATGCCAAGCGACACGTCGCCGGTCGGATATTTCGCCTGCTCTTTTGTCGCGGCTTCGGCTTGATCGACCGCGCGCAGGATGGCTTGCGCATGTGACAGCAGGGTCTGTCCCGCCTCGGTCACCACCGCGCCTCTCGGGGTTCGGTTCAGCAACAGAACGCCTAACTGCGCCTCAAGTGCGCGCATGTGAGAACTGAGCGCCGGCTGCGCGACACCCAGTTCGCTGGAGGCGCGGGTGAACGAGCCCAGTTCGGCGATCTTGGCGAAATAGCGCATTTTCAGAAGGTCGAGTGCCATCTTGTGCCCCTTCTCCGATATATATATAACATATAACAGATATCTCCAATATATATTTGTTCGAATAGTGGTGGCTGCTTATAAATGACGCTTGCAGCAGGAGGATGCTGCCAAGGAGGATCACCATGAGACTGAAGCACATCCTGGCTGCCGCCATTTTTGCCGGCGCCGCTGGCCTTTCAACCATCGCTTCTGCAGAACAGCTTAACGACATCAAGGCTGCCGGCGAGCTCAACTGCGGGGTGCTGACCAATTCGCCGCCACTCGGCTTCCAAGACCCAAAAACCCGCGAGCCGGCCGGATATGAGATCGAAATCTGCCAGATGCTGGCGAAATATCTCGGCGTCACACCGAAGCTGACTGCTGTTTCACCGCAGACACGCATGGCCGAACTGACACAGGGCCGTGTCGATATTCTGTCTTCGCTTTTGAGCTACAGCAAGCAGCGCGCCGAGCAGGTGGATTTCAGTGGCGCTTATGTCGCCGAGGACTTCAATTTCGTCGTGCTCGACAAGTCGGATATCACCAAGGTCGATGATCTTGCCGGCCAGCGTATCGGTCTCGTCAAGGGCTCCGTTCTGATCCCGCTTACTGAAAAACGCGTTCCCGACGCCCGCGTGCTTTCGTTCGAAACTAGCGCCGCATCCTTCCTGGCTCTGCAGCAGGGAAAGGTGAAGGCCACCGTCTATCGTTACTCGGAAGGCAAAGCCGTCGAGCGCAATGCTGGTGCCGACATCAAGGCCCTGCGCTTCCTTGACGAACCGCTGCTCTCGATGCCGTCCGGGTTTGCATTCCGCAAGGGCTCGCCGGAATTGGTCAAGGCAACCAACACCTTCCTCGCTGAGCTTGAAACCTCAGGCGAAGGCCAGAAGCTTTACGACAAGTGGCTGGGCAAGGATTCCGAGCTGAAGGCTGAGCGCAAGTTCGAATTCGGCAAGCCGCAGGAAAGCTGGTTCAAGGAATAGGCACCTGCCAACACCTTCCGGCAGGTCGACTGCCTGCCGGGCCAATCTCAACGACGGCCGGAATGAAAAGTGAGCCGTCTGTCGGCTTTGCGACGCGCCAGAGCGGGACTGTATCGATATGGGCTATCAACTCGATTTCAGCAAAGTCCTGCAGGGAGAGTATCTCGATCTCATCCTGCAGGGTCTTCAGACCACGCTGATCCTGTTCGCCATCTCGTGGGTCATCGGACTGGTTCTGGCGGTGTTGCTTACTGTGGTCAGGGCGATCGAATTCAAGCCGACGCAATTCCTCGTCGCGGCCTTCGTCGAATATCACCGCAACGTGCCGATCCTGATCCAGCTGTTTGTCTGGTATTTCGGCTTTGCAGTGGTCCTGCCGGAAGCGGTCAATGATTATCTCAACGATGTCGGTGCCGAAATCGGCTACGCCATAGTCGCCCTGGCGCTCAACAAGGCCGCGTACATGTCGGAGGATTTCCGCAGCGGTCTTCGCTCGATCCATCCGGCCCAGATGGAGGCGGCCCGCTCGATCGGCCTCAACTATCTCGGCGCGATGCGCTGGGTGATCCTGCCGCAGGCCTGGCGGTTGGCGCTTCCGGCGCTGCTCGGCCAGACGCTGATCCTGTTCAAAGGCACCAGCCTTGCGGCCGGCATAGGCGTCGCCGAACTCAGCTATCAGGCGCGCTATGTTGAGGAACAGTCCTTCCGGATTTTCGAAGCCTACGGCCTCGTGACGGCGATCTACATGGTCATTTCATTTGCGATCATGTGGGGCTCGTCGATCCTGTCCACGCGCTATCGGTTGAGGGTTAAGTAGATGCTCGAGATTCTGCAAGAATACGGCATCCTGCTGCTGATCGGTGAATATCCGCACGGCAAGCTCGGCGGCCTGGCGATGACGCTGATCATCTCCTTTGTCAGCCTGCTCGTCACCTTTCCCTGCGCCATCCTGATCGCGCTTGCCCGCACCGGCGATTCGAAGCCATTGAAATCGATCGCCAGTGGCTTCGTCCACTGCGTTCGCGCCATCCCGCTGCTGATGCTGATCTTCTGGGCCTATTTCGCGCTGCCGGTGGTCATCGGTTTCCCGATCGATGCCACCTATACGCTGATCATCGCCATCGTCGTTTATCAGACCGCGTATCTCGGCGAGATCATCGCTGCCGGTATCGAAGGCCTGCCGAAAGGCCAGATGGAGGCCGCCAAGGCGCTTGGCCTGGGTTACATCCCGACGACGTTCAAGATCGTGTTGCCGCAGGCGCTGTTCAACGTCGTTCCCGGTATCGTTAACCAGCTGACGACGATCATCAAGGAATCGTCGCTGGGCTCGATCATCGCAGTGCCGGAGCTTTCCTACGCCATGCTTCAGGTGAACTCCAACGAAGTCACCAAGCCGCTGCAGATTTTCGGCATTCTCGCCGCCACCTATTTTGTCCTCTGCTTCGCGCTCAGTCAGGCAACCGGCGTCCTTGAAAGGCGAATTTCCAAACGTCGCACCGGGCGGGTCATCGTGGAGGTCGTGGCATGATCGCGTTCCAGAACGTTTCCAAATGGTATGGCGCGCTGCAGGTCATCCATGACATCACCGCTACGGTCGAGAAGGGCACCACGATCGTGCTCTGCGGACCATCCGGCTCGGGCAAATCCACTTTGGTCAGAACCGTAAACCGGCTGGAGCCGATCCAGAAAGGCAAGATCACGCTTGCCGGTAGGGACATCCACGCAAAATCCGTCGATGTGAACGAACTGCGAACCGGCATCGGCTTCGTCTTCCAGCAGTTCAACCTGTTCCCGCATCTGTCGGTCATCGACAATGTCATGCTGCCGTTACGCCGTCTGCGCGGGCAATCCCGCAAGCAGGCGCTGCCAACAGCCATGCTGATGCTGGAGCGGGTCGGTCTTGCCGACAAGGCAGGATCCTTGCCGGCGGATATTTCTGGTGGCCAGTCACAGCGCGTGGCGATCGCTCGCTCCATGATTTTGCAACCCGAAGTGCTGATTCTCGACGAGCCGACCAGCGCGCTCGATCCGGAAATGGTCAGTGAAGTTCTGAAACTCCTCAAGGAGCTTTCCGGCGGCGGCATCACCATGATGTGCGTCACCCACGAAATGGCATTCGCCCGTGAAGTCGCCGACCGCATTTGGTTCCTGAAGAAGGGCGAACTGACCTTCGACGCAGCGCCGGACCTGTTTTTCTCGAAGGACACGCATCCCGACGTTCAAGGGTTCATGTCCGCCATCCACCGAAATCACTGAAATCGCAAAAATCCATACGGAGATCACCATGATCCACATCAAGCAGATTCCCGAGCGTCCGAGCAAGGAAGACATCGCAGCGCTGACGCCGTTCTCGCCGGCCACCATCCATGAGGCGCAGGGCCGTCGCGGCGCATTGTCGTCGCGTATCAAGCCAGTCGATTACCGGATGAAGCTCTGCGGCCCGGCCTTCACGGTCAAGAGCGCGCCGCGCGACAACATCATGCTGCAGCTTGCCATCAACTACGCCAGTCCGGGCGATATCATCGTCGTCTCCGGCGGCGAATACGAAGAAGCCGGCTCGTTCGGCGACGTTCTCGCCAACGCCTGCCTTGCGAAGGGTATCGGCGGCCTCGTCACCGATACCGGTGTTCGCGATACGCTACAGCTTCGCGACCTTGGATTCCCTGTGTTTTCGCTCAGCGTCTGCATCAAGGGTACGGTTAAGGAAACCCTAACGTCCGTCAACGATCCGATCATAATCGGTGACGAACTGATCTATCCCGGCGACATCATCGTCGGCGATGCCGACGGACTGGTTGTGGTGCGTCGTGGCGAGGCCCAGGAGGTCGCAAAGCTTTCGCAGGCTCGTGAAGATGCCGAAGCCGGCTATATCGCGGCCTACAAGGCCGGCAAGTCGGTGATCGAGGTCAGCAACCTCGAGCCGGTGCTGAAGGCCAAGGGCTTCAAGTCCGATATCTGATAAAATCCCGGAAGAGCGAGAACGCGTCAGGTCTCGTGCTTGGCCAGCGCGTTTTCCGCCAGCTGCATGCTGCGCTTCAGCCGGCTTTCCCGCCACACGGCAAAGAGACCGGCGGCTGCGACGACGACACCGCCGACGATCGTCGTTGCGACCGGCAGTTGGCCGAGCGCGAAATAGCCGATCAGCACCGACCACAGCATGGTGGTGTATTCGAACGGAGCCAGAAGCGAAGCCTGTGCGTGACGCAGGCTGACGGTGACCAGTATCTGCGCCATGCCGCCGAATATTCCGGCTGACAGCAGAAAACCGAACTGCCAGATCGTCGGCATGGTCCAGCCGAAGACGATCGTCGCCAGGCCGATGACTGTGGTGATCAGCGAGAAATACAGCACGATCGCGCCAGGCTGTTCGGTCCTGGCGAGATGGCGGATCTGCACCGCCGAGACTGCCGAAAACAGTGCCGCCAGAAGGCCCGCCGCGCTCCCGAGCATCGTTGCGGTGCTTGCCGTATCGAAAAAATTGAGATGCGGCAAGAGCATCAGCAGCACTCCGAGGAAGCCGATCGCCACCGAAGTCCAGCGATAGCCACGGATGACCTCATCTAGGAGGACGGCAGCGAGAACGACCGTAAACAGCGGCGCCGCGTAACTCAGCGCCGTCGCATCGGCGAGCGGCAGGTAGGCCAGTGCCAGATAGCTGAAGAACATGCCGCCAGTGCCGGAAAGGCTGCGCACCGCATGGCCGCCGAAATGCCGGGTTTTAGTCAGCGCGAGAATGTTTCCTTGTAGGCTAAGCCAGATCAGCAGCGGCAGCAGAGCGAAGATCGAGCGGAAGAACACCACTTCACCACTCGGGATCTGGCCATCCAGCGCCTTGATGCTCGCCGCCATCAGCGTAGCGCAGAGCGCCGCCAGCACCTTGAGGGCTATTCCTAGTCTGGGATTCATGACCGTTCACCGCATTCACAAACCTCCCGATTGTCTTTCAACACGGACGGTGCCGGGAGAGAACTGGAAAAGCGCTCCATCAAAACTTCGTCTGACCCCATCACGCGGCCACTGATGTAGTCAGAATGGCGCCTGACGCTGCATCTGCCAGCGGAAATACCGGCGGCCTTGTGCATGGGTGACGTATGGACCTCTCGAAAATCAAGACGTTGATCGACTTCGTCGGCCAATCGAACATCACCGAACTCACGGTCACGGAAAAAGACACGACCGTGCGGATCTTCCGCAATGGCAAGCCTGCCGCCACCTCCGCTGCAGCTGCAAAGCCGGCAGAAAGTGCTGCTGCGACCAAGACCTCCACCTCGGTCACCTCGCCGATCTTCGGTCTTCTGCACGTCGCGCCGGCACCCGGCGAAAAGGCGTTCGTTGCGCTCGGCGACATGGTCGAGGTTGGCCAGACATTGTTCATCATAGAAGCCATGAAGGTTTTCAACAGCATCACCGCGCCGCGTGCGGGCCGCATCGTCAGCATTGATGCTGCGGATGGCGCCGAGGTCGAGGTCGGTGACCTTCTGGCGGAGATCGCCTGATGTCACAGGTCGCCCACGAAAATACCGGAGACAAGCGCGGTTTCGATACCGTGCTGATCGCCAACCGCGGCGAGATCGCCCTGCGCATCCTGAAAGCCTGCAAGGATCTCGGGCTGAAGACGGTGATGGTCTGTTCCGAAGCCGACCGTCAGGCGAGCTACGGCAAACTCGCTGACAAATTCATTTGCATCGGCCCGGCCAGTGCCGGCAAGAGCTATCTCAACAGGGATGCGATCCTGCTGGCGGCTAGAATGACCGGCGCTGGAGCGGTTCATCCCGGCTATGGGTTTCTGTCCGAGAATGCAGCGTTTTCGGCAGCCGTCGAAGATGCGGGCATGGTATTCATCGGCCCGACCGCACAGTCGATCTCCACCATGGGCGACAAGATCGCCGCCAAGACCGCGATGATCGCCGCCGGCGTGCCCTGCGTCCCCGGTCCTGATTCCGAATTGCCCGACGACAGGGCGGCGGCCGAGGCCATCGCGGCGGAAATCGGCTATCCGGTCATCGTCAAGGCGGCCGGTGGTGGCGGCGGACGCGGCATGCGCGTTGTCGCGGATGCCGGTGCGCTGCACTCATCGGTTTCGACGACCCGGGAGGAAGCCCGCCAGGCATTCGGCACGCCGGCGCTCTACATGGAGAAATTCCTCCAGCATCCGCGCCATGTGGAAATACAGGTGCTGTGCGATGTGCATGGTAACGCCGTCTGGCTCGGTCACCGCGACTGCTCGATGCAGCGCCGTCATCAGAAGGTCGTCGAGGAAGCCCCGGCACCCGGCATTCCGCACGAGATCATCGGCCCGGTGGCCGATGCCTGCGTCACGGCCTGCCAGCAGATCGGCTATCGCGGCGTCGGCACGTTCGAATTCCTATACGAGGACGGCGGCTTCTATTTCATCGAGATGAACACCCGGTTACAGGTCGAACATCCGGTGACCGAAATGACCAGCGGTATCGACATCGTCCAGGCGCAAATCAGGGCCGCGCAGGGCATTCCGCTGACGATCTCCCAAGCCGATGTCGCGGCCGACGGCCATGCCTTCGAATGCCGCATCAATGCTGAAGACCCAGAGACATTTCTCGCCTCGGCCGGCACAATTATCGGTTTGCAGCTGCCATCCGGCCCCGGTATCCGAGTCGATACGCATGTGCATGCCGGCTACAAGGTCCCGCCCTATTACGACTCACTGATCGGCAAGCTGATCGTCCACGCGCCAACCCGCGCCGAAGCGATCGTGCTGATGCGGTCGGCGCTGGCGGACACGCAGGTCGAAGGCATTTCCACCAATCTGCCGCTGCTGCGCTCGCTGTTCGAGGACGAAGGCTTTGCCGCCGGCGGCACCGATATCCACTATCTCGAGAAATGGCTGAAGCAGCGGAACGCATCATGAGCGACTTCAATCTCAGCGATCCCTCTGCCATCGCCGCGATTTCCGAAGCCCTGACGAAGGCCG
This sequence comes from Pararhizobium gei, assembly GCF_029223885.1. Lineage (NCBI taxonomy): Bacteria > Pseudomonadati > Pseudomonadota > Alphaproteobacteria > Hyphomicrobiales > Rhizobiaceae > Pararhizobium > Pararhizobium gei. The sequence goes on from NZ_CP119410.1 coordinate 221,820, forward strand.
GTGTCGACGGCATCGAGATCGAGCGCGGTGCACAGAAACTGCGCATCGTCGTTGAGCGCACCGGCGCTGCCTCGGTACTGGTCGATGCTGCAAAGACTGCGGAAACAAATATTGTCAAGGCTCCGTTGGCCGGCGTTTTTCAGCCGGTTCCTGGCACTTTGACGCGTGAGGTTGGCCCTGGCGAAATCCTCGGCTTCATCCGCGTCGGCCCGGTCCTGCTGCCGGTCAAGGCCCCGAAAGCAGGCGTTCTGGCCCACATTCTTGCCGAACACGGCGCGCTGGTCGGCTACGGCCATCCACTCTTCGAAACAGAGCTGCTTCCATGAACCGTGCATCGAATTCCATTGCTGTTCGGCCGCTCGGCGCTCCTCTCGTGCAGGAACGGGTGCAGATTTCGGCCATCGGCGGTCGTGCTTTCCTGCTTGAGGCGCCGGGTGGTTTCGATCTCGCGGCACAGCGGCGGATCTGGGCGCTGACGCAGGTCGTTGCCTGTTGGGACGACGTGATCGAGACCGTTCCCGGCATGACCAATCTGCTGGCGATCTTCAAGGCCGTGCCGGAAAATCCGGATGCGGTGGTAGCAAGGCTTGTCGACGCCTGGGATCGCGCCGAAAGCATCGACATTCACGGCAAGATGATCGAGATTGCCGTGACCTATGGCGGCGAACACGCCACCGATCTAGCTGCGCTCTGCGACCTTTCCGGCCTGCGCGATCGGGAAATTGTCCGTATCCATCACGAGGGCACCTATACTGTGTTCGCCCTCGGCAGCGCGCCCGGCTTCGGCTACCTTCATGGGCTCGACCCGCGCATTCATATGCCACGCAAGACCGTGCCGTCGCTGAAAATGGAAAAGGGCTGCGTCACCATCGGCGGCATGCAGACCGGCGTTGCGGTGCTGACCGGCCCGAACGGCTGGAACTCGATCGGCTTTGCTGAACTGCCGATATTCGACCCAACCGCCGCAACGCCCGCTCTCATGACGCCGGGCGATATCGTGCGTTTCATCCCGGAAAGGATCGAGCTGTGATCGAGGTCGTCGATACAGGACCGCTGAACACCATACAGGATCTCGGCCGCACAGGTTTTCGCGATATCGGCGTAACCGTCAGCGGCGCGATGGATCCGCTGGCACTGAAGGTCGCCAACTTGCTCGTCGGCAACGACGATGGCGCTGCGGCGATCGAGTTGCAGACGTTTCCGTTCCGCGTCCGTTTTGGCAAACAGACCGCCTTTGCCGTCACCGGTGGCGGCGCTGCGACGCTCGATGATGTCGCCATACCGGCGTGGTGGATGCAGATGGCCGAAGCCGGGCAGGTGCTCGAGGTCACGCCGGTGGCCGGATCGGCCCGCGCCTATGTCACCTTCGGTGGCGGTGTGGACGTCGAACCGGTGATGGGATCGCGCAGCACGTCGTTAAGGGGTTCCTTCGGCGGCATGGGAGGCCGGTCCCTGAAGAAGGGCGATCTGCTCCCGCTCGGTGAAACGATGATCTCCGGACTGGCTGCCTATGGTTTTGGTGTCGTTCCGCCGCTGCTCGAAATGGCCTCGCTGTTTCCGGTTGCCGACGATGGCACGCTGCTGATCAGGGCGCTGCCCGCCGGTGAACATGACCTGTTCGGCGCCGATGCCGAGCGGTTCTGGAGCCAGACGTGGAAGATTTCCTCGCAGAGCGACCGCACCGGCTACCGGCTTTCCGGGAATGCCATTCGGCCGATCGCGCCGGTGGAAATGCGTTCGCACGGCATTGTTGCCGGCGTCGTGCAGGTGCCGCCGGCAGGCGAGCCGATCATCCAGATGAGCGATGCCAATACTGCCGGTGGCTATCCTAAGATCGCCGGCGTCCTCGAAGCCGATCTCTGGTTGCTCGGCCAGGCGCGCAGCGGCAGCCGGTTGCGTTTCGTGCGCTCCAGCCATGCGGAGGGCCGCGCACTCGACAAAGCCATCGCAGAATATCTCAAGGATATCCGAGTGACATCGCAGATGGTCGATCGTGCCTTGAAGACTATTTCCGGCCGTTGAAATATGGGGAAGAGTTATGAAGATCGACTTGAATTCAGACATGGGCGAGGGCTTCGGTCCCTACAGTCTCTGCGATGACGAAGCGATGATGAAGGTCGTCTCGTCGGCCAACATCGCCTGCGGTTTCCACGCCGGAGATCCGGATACGATGGCCCGCATGGTTCGGCTGGCCAAAGCCAATGGCGTCGGTATCGGCGCTCATCCGGGCCTGCCGGACAGGCAGGGTTTCGGCCGCCGGGAAATGCCCTATTCCAATGACGAACTTCGCCAGCAGATGCTCTACCAGCTTGGTGCACTGACGGCGATTGCCAAGGCCGAGCAGGTGCCTGTGGCCCATATCAGTTTTCATGCGGCGATGGGCAACACGGTCAACCGCGATCCCACACTTGCCGACCTGATGATGAACGCGATCCGCACCGTCGATCCCAATCTCATCGTCTTCGCCATGCCCGGAAGCGTCATTGCCGACGCGGCAGCGCGGGCAGGGCTGAAGTCGCTGCTGCTGTTCCTTGCCGACCGTGCCTATGACGCCGATGGCAAGCTGGTTGCCCGCGGCCAGCCGGGTGCCGTCATCAAGGAAGAGAATGCCTTGCGTGCGCGTGTCCGGCAATTCCTGAAAGACGGAACCGTGACCACCATCGAAGGCGCTACGCTTGTCATGCCGGCCCGTTCCATCCTAGTCCACAGCGATACGCCAGGATCGCTCGAACTCGCGCGGATCGTTCGAAGCGAGATCGAGGCGACAGGCGCGGTCCTCGCCCCGGCCTCCGAGATCGTCGGGTAAGTTCTCCTATCCATCCTCTAGTCAACGCTACCGAAAGCCAAACCCGATGCCAGCAATCGCCGATCGTCTGAAGAACGTCTCCATCTCCGCTTCCGCCGCGATGACCCAGCGTGCGCGCGACCTCGCCGCAAAGGGCGTCAATGTCATCAGCCTGTCGGCCGGCGAGCCCGATTTCCCCACGCCGTCGAACGCGATCGAGGCGGCACATGCGGCAGCGCTGGCGGGCGATACCAAATATCCGTCGATGGATGGCACGCCGGCCCTAAAGGCGGCGATCTCGCGGAAGTTCAAGCGGGATAACAATCTCGAGTACGATGTCAGCCAGATCATCGTTTCCGGCGGTGGCAAGCAGGTGATCTTCAATGCCATGCTGGCGACCATCAATCCGGGCGACGAAGTGGTCATCCCGACGCCGTCGTGGATCAGCTACGCGGATATCGTCAAGTTTGCGGGTGGCGTCCCGGTGCCGGTCGCCTGCCCGCAACAGGCCGGCTTCAAGCTCCGTGCTGAAGACCTGGAAGCTGCGATCACCCCGCGTACCAAATGGCTTTTTCTCAATTTCCCCAACAACCCGACCGGTGCCGCCTGCTCACGCGAGGAGATGAAGGCGATCGCCGAGGTCATGCTGCGGCATCCTGATGTCTGGATCATGACTGACGACATCTACGAACACCTGATCTACGACGACTTCGAATTCTGCACGATCGCCGAAGTCGAGCCGCGGCTCTATGACCGCGTTTTGACCATGAACGGCGCCTCGAAGGCCTATGCGATGACTGGCTGGCGCCTCGGCTTCTGCGGCGGCCCGAAAGACCTCATCTCGGCGATCAGTAATGTCAACGGCCAGAATGGCGGCGGCACGGCAACCGTCGTGCAGGCGGCAGCGGTGGCAGTGCTCGACGGTTCGCAGGATCTGCTGAAGGAGCGTGCCGCAATCTACAAGGAGCGTCGCGATTTCGTTCTTTCGGAACTCGCAAAGATCGAGGGCCTCCGTTGCCACAAGCCGGAAGGCGCATTCTATATCTTCCCGAACATGTCGGGCCTGATCGGCAAGACCTCCAAGGCCGGCCACAAGATCGAGACCGATACAGATTTCGTCATGGCGCTGGTCAACGAGCACCACGTCGCAACCGTACAGGGTGCGGCTTATGGTATGAGCCCGTTCTTCCGGATTTCCTACGCGACAAGCATGGAAAAGCTGACCGAGGCCTGCGGCCGTATCAGCCAGTTCTGCTCCGAACTTCGCTAAGTGTCGCTACTGACCGCGCGGCAGTTTCAGTCGCGCGGTCAGTTCCAGCAGGATGTCGCGGACAGCGGTGGCCGGTTCCGACAGCGACACGCCGTCGGCCACACAGAGTGACAGTGTTTCCTCGATACGAGGGGAAACCATGCGGCAGATCAGCGGCTCGCTCGATTCCGTCACGATTCGGTCGGCGACAGCCTTCGGCATGATCGTCGCTCCAAGGCCGGCACTGACCGCTCGCGTAAGCGTTCTGACGATTTCCAGTTCGGCCACGACCTTCAGATTGATCCGGCTGCGCGTGAACGCCGTGTCGACGGCGCGTCTCACGAAATTATACGCAGGCGGCATCAGCAGCGGAAGGCCGTCCAGGGCCGCAATCTGAACCGGCTTGTCGTCAGGCTCGATGGCCAGATCTGGATGCGCGACGAGGTAAAGCTCCTCGCTCAGCAATGGCTCGAATTTCACACCCTTGATTGGGCCGGATCCGTGTAACAGCGCCATCTCCAGCCGGCCGGTCATGATCATCTGGCTGTAAGTCTGGCCGACGCTTTCGGTGAGATGCAGAAGGATGCCTGGGTGACGCTTGCGGGTCTCGGCCAGAAGATCGACTGACAGTGTCGCCGCGCTGCTGAACGGCACGAGGCCGACCGAGACGCGACCGACCAGCGAATTGCCGGCGGCCGAGGCATCCGCCTGGGCCTGATCCATCTGCCTAAGGATAATCTGTGCATGGCGATAAACAGCATGTCCGGCATCCGTCATGCTGACGCCCTGCTGGCTGCGCAACAGAAGCTTCTGACCGAAATGCTCTTCGAGCCCGGCGATCTGCTGGCTCAGCGCCGGCTGCGCGACATGCAGGATATCGGCAGCACGCGTAATGCTGCCGGTATCAACGATCACGATAAAGGATTTAAGGCGTCTGATATCCATCGCGCTGCATTTTACCCTATTATACTTTCAGTCACCAGCAACCACCGGCGGCCCTTCATCATTCCTAGATCATTATATTTCAATAGCTTACCATGCGCCAGAGGATTCTTGCTGCTCAATTAACAAGCACAAGGATTGCGCAACTGCGCAAATAGTCAGCGCCATAAGGCTTGCTTATCGCTCCAGAGATAATCGGTCTTATTCATGGTTCGCAAGTTCCATTAGGGTGCAGAAAACAGACGGGGAATAAGAATGTCATTTTCCGATTACAGGACCGCATTGGTCACCGGGGCGTCTTCCGGTATTGGGGCAGCCGTCGTCGAGCGGTTGCGCCGGGAGAATATCGAGGTCCACGCTCTGGCCCGAAGCGCCGAGCCGCTGCGGAAACTGGCCGAAAAGACCGGCTGCATTCCGCACGCGATCGACGTAACCGACCGCGCAACACTCGCCGAGCTGACCAGTTGGATCGAATTCGACATTCTCGTCAACAATGCTGGCGTCGATCGCCCGAAGAAGTTCCTCGAGGCGGACGAGGGGGACATCGACCTGATCATCGACGTCAATCTGCGCGCCGTCCTACATCTCTGCCGTATGATCGTGCCGGGCATGGTCGCTCGCGACAACGGCCATGTCATCAACATCTCTTCGATCGCCGGTGCTTACAATTTCGGTGGCAACTCATCCTATCACGCCACCAAGGCTGCCGTCAGCATGCTTTCCAACCAGCTGCGCATCGATGCCTTCGGCAAGCGCGTGCGAGTGACAGAGATCTGCCCGGGGCGCGTCGCGACCGACATCTTCGCACATGTCCACGGCGACGATCCATCGATCCGCGAGCGCTTTATCGACGGCTTCGAGCTGCCGGAAGCCTCCGACATTGCCGATGCGATCGCCTATGCCATCGGCACGCCGGTTGCCGTCAACATCGGCCATATGGAAATTACCCCGACGCTCCAGGTGATGGGCGGCCTCCAGACGGCACGGCCGGAAACACAGCGCACCAAGCCGGCGGTCTCTAGGCCGTGAGCGGGTTCGACCTCTCAGCAATCCTGACAAATCCCGAGTATATCTCGATGCTTATTCATGGCATCGAGATCACCTTCGTGATTGCCATCGGTTCCTGGCTGCTGGCAATGACGCTGGCGATCCTGCTTCTGGCGCTGCGATTTTCGCCCGGCCGTTTCGGCAATGCGTTTGTCGCCGGCTATGTTTCCTACCACCGGAACGTGCCTACCCTGGTGCAGCTTATGCTCTGGTATTTCGGCATCTTCACGCTGCTGCCGGACTGGCTGACTTACTGGCTGGCCAGCCATAATGCCGAAGCGATCTTTGCGGTCATCGGGCTCGGCCTCTGCCAGGCAGCCTATTTCAGCGAAGACCTGCGGTCAGGCCTTCGCTCCGTCAGCCCCGGGCAGATGGAAGCGGCAAGGGCGCTCGGCCACGGATATCTGTCGGCAATGCGTTTCGTGATGATGCCACAGGGAGTTCGCAATGCGCTGCCGCCGCTGATCAATCACAGCGTCTCTTTGTTCAAGAACAGCAGTCTTGGCATCGTTATCGGCGCCTCGGAGCTTACGCATGCGGTCAAGGAAATCGAAAACCTCAGCTTTCGCACGTTTGAGGTCTACCTGATCGGCACGGTCCTCTACCTGTTCTTCTCGCTGATCATCATGGGTGCCGGCGCCTTCATCTCGATGCGCGCAGATCCAGCCCGGAGGGCACGGGCATGATCCACGACATGATCGCCATCTTCCAGGATTACTGGCTGCTGCTATTGATCGGCCAATATCCGAACGGCCCGCTCGGCGGTCTCGCCAACACGCTCATTCTTTCGGCACTCAGCATCGCGCTGGCCTTCCCGATCAGCATCCTGATGGCGCTGGCACGGATCTCGAAATGGCGCCTGCTGCGCTGGCCGGTGACCGTGCTGGTCTATGTAACGCGCGGCGTTCCGCTGCTGATGCTGATCCTGTGGAGCTATTTCCTGGTTCCGCTGCTAACCGGCGCCGACGTGCCGAGCTTCGTCACCATGCTGACGACGCTGGTGATCTATCAGGGCGCCTTCCTCAGCGAAGTCGTGCGGGCCGGTATCGTCTCGCTCGGCCATGGCCAGATGGATGCCGCCAAGGCGCTCGGCCACAGCTATCTCGGAGCGATGCGCTTCATCATTCTGCCGCAGGCGCTGTACAACATGATCCCGAGCATCCTCTCCACCTTCGTGTCGACCATCAAGGACACGACGCTCGGCTACGTGATCAACGTTCCCGACCTCACCTTTGCGGCCAGCCAGGTCAATAACCAGCTGCTGACCCAGCCCTTCCAGGTCTTCCTCATTCTGGCGGTGATCTATTACGCGATCTGCTGGAGTATCACTTTCGTCGCCAATCGTCTGGAGCGCCGTATCACCCGCAAGCGCGCCGGTCTCGGCGGAGACCGCGCCGCAGCAGCAGTGGCCGTGCCCGCCAAAATCGCATCGGAGCAGCTATGACAAGCACAGCATCGCCGCAGGATCCAAATGCGATCCGGATTTCCAAGGTCTCCAAACAATATGGCGACTACCAGGTGCTCAAAGAGATCGATGCCGAGGTTGGTCGTGGCGAAGTGGTGGTCATCTGCGGGCCCTCAGGTTCGGGAAAATCGACGCTCATCCGCACCATCAACCGGCTGGAAGAGATCAACAGCGGTTCGATCTCTTTCGATGGACAGAACATTCATGCGGCGATGAGGACCAGCACGCTCAATCAGTTGCGCAGCCGTATCGGCTTCGTCTTCCAGAGCTTCAACCTGTTCCCGCATCTCTCGGTGGTCGACAACGTCTCAATGTCGCCGATCCGCGTCAAAGGCGTTCCCGCCCATCAGGCGCATGACAAGGCCCTGCTTCTGCTTGACCGCGTCGGTCTGGCCGACAAGGCGAATGCCTATCCCGGCCAGCTTTCCGGCGGACAGCAACAGCGCGTCGCGATAGCCCGGGCCCTCGCCATGGAGCCGCCGGTGATGCTGTTCGATGAACCGACCAGCGCGCTCGATCCGGAAATGGTCGGCGAAGTGCTGGCCGTGATGAAGAGCCTTGCCGCGGAGGGCATGACGATGCTGTGCGTGACCCATGAAATGGGTTTTGCCCGCGATGTCGCCGACCGCATCTGGTTCATCGACGCCGGTCAGATTCTCGAAATGGCGACGCCGGAAGAGTTCTTCAACAATCCGAAACATCCGCGGGCACAGCGCTTCCTCGCTGACCTCCGGCACTAATAACGCAACAATAATCAAAGGAGAACAGCATGAAAATGAAATGCATCCCCCTTGGCCTCGCCCTTGCGGCGGCAGCTTCGGTCACCCCGGCACATGCCGACCAACTCGCCGACATTATGTCGAATAAGACGCTGCGTTGTGCGACGTTCGCCGACGTTCCGCCGTTCGCAGCACCTGATACCAAGACCCGCGAAATGGCCGGTTTCGACGTCGACCTCTGCAACGCCATTGCCAAGCAACTCGGCGTCAAGGCCGAAGTCAAGCCGGTTTCGGTCGAAGCCCGCGTTCCTGAAGTCAAGCTTGGCCGCGTCGACATTACCGTCGCCAACCTGGCCTACACGCTCAGCCGCGCCGAACAGATCCAGTTTAGCGATCCCTACTATCTCGCCAAGGAAATGCTGATCGTTCCGGACGAAGATCCGGGCAAGTCAAAGGCCGATTTCGCCGGCCAGCGCATCGCTTCCACAAAGGGCTCGACCTCCGAGATGTCGATCAAGCTCAACAAGTCGGATCCGCTGACCTTCCAGGATACGGCATCCGCCTATCTCGCCGTACAGCAGGGCAAGGCCCGCGGCATGGTCGCCAATACGATGACGACAACGAAGTTCGTCAACGAGTCGCAGACTAAGGGCAAGAAGATGCGGATGATCCAGGATCCGATGCTGTTCCAGCCGATCGGCATCGGCATGGCCAAGGATCAGCCGGCCCTGACTGCCAAGATCAACGAAGCGCTGCACACGCTGGACACCTCCGGCGAACTCGGCAAGATCTGGGACAAGTGGCTCGGCCCGGACACGGAGTACAAGATCAAACGCAACGACAAGGTCGTTCCTCTCAGCGAACTGAAATTTGATCCTATTCCTTGATAACTACATTGTATGGCTGAAGAAGCGAAAGGAGGGTGATGCCTAGGCATCACCCATTCACGTTCCTGGCTAGCATCTGCAAAGAGTGATCGCGCTCGTCATTGCCCCGGTTAGGTCCTGCTCCTATTCATTCTTGTTACTTTGACATGCGGTTGCCCCGAGTATCTCTCCGGAGTTTAGCCAAAAGTTCCATAAATATGGTTACCTGATGTTTTCTAAGCTATTGAAATACTACATATAATGCCACCTCTCTATCATTCGGATTTTGTGGTAACTTGCCTCTATCGCCACCGGTCTCGAGAGATTGATGATCCGCTTCCTCACACAGTGGCGCGCACATCGCCGGGCAATACGGCGGCGATGGCAGGCTGATGCCAGGCTTCTCGCAATTTCGGATCCAGCCGGGTCCTACTACGAAGCACAGCGCCGTGCGTTCCATAGCCGGTCCAGTGGTGATCTCGACGAGTTCTGGCACTGGTCGAAAGTCGCAAGCGAGATAGCCCGGATAGAACCACGCGCTGAGATGGACTTCGCTGTTCTCAAAGCCCTGTCCGATCGGGAGAAAGCCGGCCGTCGCTGACTTGTGGGCTGGTCAGACAGATGCTCAGCAACAAATGCTGAGCTGGCTTCCGTGAACCATCTCTGCCGGATACCTCAATTCCCGCCGAATCAAACCAATCCCGCTCTTTATGATGGCGTCCTGGACCATGTCCGGATCTCCGTCGATCAACCCACTTTCGGGGTCGGCTAGCAAGCTGCCGCCGCTTGTCTTCGACTGCGCGGTGATCGCGACCGTCCCCGGTCCTTTGAGGAGCCATCGAGCGGGATCGGCCCGCTCCGGACGGAGGTTTCTCACATGGCACAGGATCTTGCACTCGCCCAAAGCCACGCATTTTCGCTTTCCCGCATCCTCATGGTTCCCGTCACCCTGTTCAAATCCGGGGACGAATTCGGCGTCCTTCCGTCCGACGAACTCGATGACGAAGACGATCTTGAGATCGTGCATGAATATTTCCCCCGCGGGTCTCATTGAGCCCCGCATGTCCCTGCCGCTGGCGACCTGTCGGCCGCAAGGGAAGCTCCGCCGCGGCCGGTGCAAATCTGCACCTTGATTGCCGCGCCCTTGCCCCCTCCATTCTTCGCGGCGGAAACGAGGATGGCCGCAGGTATGCGGATTGGAAAAGAAGGGCGATCGACAAGTGATCGGAAAACAATGAAGAGAGAAGAGTTGGAGGCGCTGCGCGCCAAGGTGAGTTGCGAAGCCGTGCTGGAGCAGGCCGGTTACGAAATCGATCTCAAAGAAAGCACGCGCCGCGCCGTCAAATACCGGTGTGGCGGCAACATCGTCATTGTCACGCATGACGGACGCGGCTGGTTCGATCCGCTCAGCGACGAGAAAGGCGATGTATTCGGCCTTGCCATGTTCCTGGAAGGAATTCCATTCCCGTCCGCAATAAAAGCGGTCGCGTCAATTGTCGGGTATCAACTCTCCCGGCCGGAATGGAGGTCCTCGCGGTCTTCAGTGCCAGTAAAAGACATTTGCGAACGCTGGCGCAGCCGGCGCTCGCCTTCGCCCGGATCCAGTACCTGGCGCTATCTGTGCTGGGCGCGCGGGATCCCGACTGCCATCGCCCGGCAGGCGATCCGGGCGGGTGTCCTGCGGGAAGGACCCTTCGGCAGTATGTGGGCAGCCCATGTCGATGGCGCGGGTCGCGTTGTGGGTTGGGAGGAGCGCGGTCCCGCCTGGCGTGGCTTTGCCACCGGGGGCTCGAAGGTTCTCTTCCGTTTTGGACCATGCGATGCCTTTCGTCTCTGCGTTACCGAGGCCGCGATCGACGCGATGAGCCTCGCAGCGCTCGAGGGTTTGCGCGAGCAAACTCTCTATCTCAGCACGGGTGGTGGGTGGTCTCCGGCGACAGATGCGGCGCTTGCGGAACTTGCGGTGCGCCCGGGCCTGACACTGGTCGCGGCCACGGATGCCAATTCGCAAGGGGATGTCTATGCAGAACGATTGCGGGCGCTCGCCGAGTCATCCGGCTGCGACTGGCAGCGGTTACGTCCGCCGGCGGAGGATTGGAACGAGGTTCTAAAAAACAGGGAGAGGGAAAAATGGGAAAGGAAGAGCGAGAAGAACAACGAGGCCTGCCGCATGCGCGCCGGCCGCATCAAGGGAGGCTCCGCCCGGCATGCGCCGGCCCTTGACCCGGCCGGACACGAGGCCGGCAGCGCGGAAGGGGTCATGAAGGACTGAAGAGAATGGCAAGGTCGAAAAGACTTGTACTGCCTTCGGTCCAAACCCCCGAAAGGATCAAGCTGATGACCTCGATAGCCCTTCCCCGCAAAATATTCCAGGGCGTGGCCAAGCGCGCCGACATGTTCCGGATGTTCGACAGGCACACGATGCGCCCCGACCGCTTTGATAGCGACCAATCCGCCGTCTATGCCGGCGAATGGTTTGAGATCGATGAAACCTCCTACTCCTATATGCTGGACATTCTGCCGCCGCTCTGGATGCGCGGGCCGATCTTTGCGATGCGGGAATTCATGACCGGTTCGGTGACCTCGGTGTTTTATGCGATCCGGATCGATGAAGCCGTCCGTTACTTTCACACCTACTGCGACCTCTCGGACCCGGACTCTGTGGAGGCGATGCGGATCGCGATCATTGACCGCGAAACCCGACCAGTCCGGGCGATGAGCCGCGAAGAACGGCTCGAGCATATCTGGAGCACGACCACCGACGACTATCGAGGCTATGCCAGCGCGCGTTGGCCCAAGCCCATGCAAGGCCATCGTACGGTGATGCTCTACGGTGGCAGTGAAGGCAGCTTTCTGAAGTTGCTCGACACCCTGTCTGACGGCGAGATCGCGGCCAAGCTGCCGGAGCATCTACGCCACCTCCCCTCAGCCCTCGCCGCCTGAGCCAGATCATCATTCGCAAACTCCGCGCCGAAAGCGGTCTTCTCGGTGGCCGAGCGATGGCGCACGCCCTCATTTCAAGGAGCTTTCCCATGAGCAACGATCCCTTTACATCAGACATGTTCGGCTCGAGCGTGCTTTCGTCCGGCCCCGGGCTTGGCGTGACAGCGTTCGGCGGGTTCTCGCCTGATGCCGCCAATGACGACGATCCGGATCCCCTGCCGCCAGCACCTGCATCCGCCCTCCCCGTCGCTGCCACGCCTGTCCGGCGCGCAAGGCTTCGGGCAAACTTCTATCTCGACGGTGACCGCAAGCTGGCCGCCTCCTGGAAGGATCGCGCCCGCGCCAATGTCGCGGCGATACTCGTCGCCGACGGCATTGCCAAGCAGGAGCGGCCGGCGACGGCAAAGGAACAGGCGCAGTTGATCCGCTTCACCGGCTTCGGCGCCGGCGAACTGGCCAACGGTATCTTCCGTCGGCCAGGCGAGGTCGATTTCCGCCAGGGCTGGGACGATATTGGTTCTTCGCTCGAGACCGCGGTTTCTGAGACCGACTACGCGTCGCTTGCCCGCTGCACCCAATATGCGCATTTCACGCCGGAGTTCATCATCAGGGCAATCTGGACTGGGGTCCAGAAAATGGGCTGGCGCGGCGGCCGGGTGCTGGAACCTGGCATCGGCACGGGGCTGTTCCCGGCCCTGATGCCGGAGCCATATCGCGACGTCGCCTATGTGACCGGGATTGAACTCGATCCGGTCACCGCTCGCATCGCCCGCCTGCTTCAGCCGAAGGCGCGGATCATCAATGGCGATTTTGCCCGCACGGATCTGGCTCCGATCTACGATCTCGCCATCGGCAATCCACCCTTCTCCGATCGCACCGTCCGCTCGGACCGCGCTTACCGATCGCTTGGCCTTCGTTTGCACGACTATTTCATCGCCCGGTCGATTGACCTGCTGAAGCCCGGTGCGCTCGCCGCCTTCGTTACCTCGCATGGCACCATGGACAAGGCCGATACCACGGCACGGGAGCATATCGCCAAATCCGCCGACCTGATCGCAGCGATCCGCCTGCCCGAGGGCAGCTTCCGTCGCGACGCCGGCACGGATGTCGCCGTCGACATCCTGTTCTTCCGCAAGCGGAAGCCCGGAGAGCCGGAGGGAAATCAGCTGTGGCTCGATGTCGATGAGATCAGGCCGGCCACCGACGAAGAAGGCGCCATCAGGGTCAATCGCTGGTTTGGTCGGCATCCGGACTTCGTGCTCGGCACACACGCCCTGACCTCCGGCCCGTTCGGCGAGACCTACACATGCCGGCCCCGCGAAGGAGAGAATCTCGAAGCCGCCATTGCCACTGCCATCGAGCTTCTGCCGGCCGATCTCTATGACGGCGAACCGACACTGATCGATATTGATCTGGAGGAAGAACTCGGCGAGATCGTCGATCTACAGCCGAAGGGCGGGACTGTTCGCGAGGGCAGCTTCTTCCTCGACCGGTCGAAGGGCCTGATGCAGATGCTCGACGGATCGGCCGTGCCGGTCACCGTCCGCAAGGGTCGCTCAGGCGATGGAATCCCGGAAAAACACGTTCGGATCATCAGCAAGCTGATCCCGATTCGCGATGCAGTGCGCGAGGTCCTGAAGGCGCAGGAAGCCGATCGGCCATGGCGCGATCTCCAAATCCGATTGCGCATTGCCTGGTCGAGTTTTGTGCGCGATTTCGGGCCGATCAACCACACAGTCGTGTCCGTTCAAGAGGATATCGAGACCGGCGAGGTCAAGGAAACGCATCGCCAACCGAACCTCGCACCGTTCCGCGACGATCCCGATTGCTGGCTGGTCGCCTCGATCGAGGACTACGATCTGGAGACGGACACGGCGAAACCGGGGCCGATTTTTTCCGAACGCGTGATTGCTCCGCCGGCCGCACCGACGATTACCTCACCTGCCGATGCGCTCGCCGTCGTGCTGAATGAACGAGGCCACGTCGATATCGACCATGTCGCCGAGCTGCTGCACAGCGATCCTGCTGATGTGGTCGACGCGCTGGGCGAGGCCATCTTCCGTGATCCGGCCGATGGATCGTGGAAGATGGCAGACGGATATCTTTCAGGGGCCGTCCGCACGAAGCTCGCCGCCGCGCAGGCAGCGGCCGAGCTCGACCCCGCCTATGAGCGCAATGTCCGCGCCCTCCAGGAGGTCCAGCCGGCTGATCTCCGGCCATCCGACATCACAGCCCGCCTCGGCGCACCTTGGATCCCGGCCGCCGATGTCGTCGCCTTCGTCAGGCAAAAGATGGAGGCGGAAATTCGCATCTACCACATGCCGGAGCTTGGGTCCTGGACGGTGGAGGCACGGCAGCTTGGTTACAGCGCTGCTGGCACATCGGAATGGGGAACGAGCCGCCGCCACGCCGGCGACCTGCTGTCTGACGCGCTGAATAGCCGGGTCCCTCAGATCTTCGACGTCTTTAAGGATGCCGACGGTGAGCGCCGGGTCCTCAATGTAGTCGATACGGAAGCCGCGCGCGACAAGCTCCAGAGGATCAAGCAGGCATTCCAGGACTGGGTCTGGACCGATCCGGATCGAACCGACCGGCTGGCCCGCGGCTACAATGACCGTTTCAACAACATCGCGCCGCGGAAATTCGACGGCTCCCACCTGAAACTCCCTGGCGCCTCTGGCGCCTTTGTTTTGTATGGGCACCAGAAACGCGGCATATGGCGGATCATCGCCGATGGCTCGACTTATCTTGCCCACGCCGTCGGCGCCGGTAAGACGATGACCATGGCGGCGGCCATCATGGAACAGCGGCGCCTTGGACTGATCGCCAAGGCCATGCTGGTCGTCCCCGGCCATTGCCTGGCGCAGGCGGCGCGCGAGTTTTTAGGCCTCTATCCGAATGCCCGCATTCTCGTCGCCGACGAGACCAATTTCACCAAGGACAAGCGCGCCCGCTATCTGTCGCGTGCGGCGACTGCAACGTGGGATGCGATCATCATCACGCATTCGGCGTTCCGATTTATCGCCGTGCCGTCTGCCTTTGAGCAGGAGATGATCCACGGCGAGTTGCAACTCTATGAGGATCTGCTGACCAAGGTCGACAGTGAGGATCGCGTTTCGCGCAAGCGCCTTGAGCGGCTGAAGGAAGGTTTGCAGGAGCGGCTCGAAGGTCTCGCTACCCGCAAGGATGATCTTCTCACCATCTCGGAAATCGGCGTCGATCAGATCGTCGTCGACGAGGCGCAGGAATTCCGCAAGCTCTCCTTTGCCACTAACATGTCGACGCTGAAGGGCATCGATCCAAATGGCTCGCAGCGCGCTTGGGATCTCTATGTCAAATCCCGCTACATCGAGATGCGGAACCCAGGCCGCGCGCTCGTGCTTGCCTCCGGCACGCCGATCACCAATACGCTTGGCGAGATGTTCTCCATCCAGCGCCTGCTCGGTCATGCGGCACTCTCTGAGCGAGGGCTGCACGAGTTCGATGCCTGGGCTTCCTGCTTCGGCGATACAACTACGGAATTGGAGATCCAGCCATCCGGCAAATATAAGCCTGTCAGCCGCTTTGCTTCCTTCGTCAACGTGCCCGAACTTATCGCGATGTTCCGCTCGTTTGCCGATGTGGTGTTGCCGGATGACCTGCGGCAATACGTGAAGGTGCCCAACATCTCGACCGGCCGGCGGCAGATCATGACTGCCAAGCCGACGGCTTTGTTCAAGACCTATCAGCAGGCCCTCGGCAGCAGGATCAAGGCGATCGAGCAGCGCGAGGGTCCCGCCAAGCCCGGTGACGACATCCTGCTGTCCGTCATTACTGATGGGCGCCATGCGGCGATCGACCTGCGCTTCGTCATGCCGGCGGCCGACAACGAGGAGAATAACAAGCTCAATCTGCTCGTCCGCAATGCCCATCGGATATGGAAGGAAAGCGGGGAAGCCATCTATCGGCGTCCCGATGGCAAGGATTTTGAGCTACCGGGCGCTGCCCAGATGATCTTTTCCGATCTCGGCACGATCAACGTCGAGAAGAGCCGAGGCTTCTCGGCATATCGGTTCATTCGCGACGAGCTGATCCGGCTCGGCGTGCCCTCCTCGCAAATCGCCTTCATGCAGGACTACAAGAAGACCGAAGCCAAGCAGCGACTGTTCGGCGATGTCAGGGCCGGCAAGGTTCGTTTCCTGATAGGCTCGTCTGAAACCATGGGCACGGGCGTCAACGCCCAGCTTCGGCTGAAGGCGCTCCATCACCTGGATGTCCCATGGCTGCCGTCGCAGATCGAGCAGCGAGAAGGCCGGATCGTCCGCCAGGGCAACCAGCACGAGGAGGTCGATATCTTCGCCTATGCGACGGAAGCCTCGTTGGATGCCAGCATGTGGCAGAATAATGAGCGCAAAGCCCGGTTCATTGCCGCGGCCCTATCCGGCGACACCTCGATCAGGCGGCTGGAAGATGTCGGTGAAGGGGCTGCCAACCAGTTCGCGATGGCCAAGGCCATTGCCTCCGGTGACGAGCGCCTGATGCAGAAGGCCGGGCTTGAGGCCGACATTGCCCGGCTTGAGCGGCTGCGCGCTGCCCACGAGGACGATCAATACGCCGTCCGCCGGCAGATGCGCGATGCAGAGCGCGAAATCGAGGTCTCAACCCGGCGGATTGACGAAATCGGCCAGGACATCGCGCGGCGACAGTCGATCACCGGCGATGCCTTCACCATGACGGTGCTCGGTAAAGAACATGCCGAGCGCAAGGAAGCGGGCCAGGCGCTGATGAAGGAAATCCTCACGCTTCTGCAGCTTCAGCATGAGGGCGAGGTGCATCTTGCCACGATCGGCGGCTTCGATCTCGTCTATGAGGGGGAGCGGTTCGGCAAGGGCGACGGCTATCGCTATGAGACCCTGGTCCAGCGCACCGGGGGAGAGTATGGGATCGACCTTGCAATCACGGTCACGCCGCTCGGCGCCATCTCACGGCTGGAGCACGGACTCGACGGCTTCGAGCAGGAACAGCTTCAGTATCGCCGGCGGTTGGAAGAGGCCGAGCGCCGGCTGGCCTCATACCGTTCCCGAGACGGAGGAGCGTTCGCGTTCGCTGACTACCTGAAGGAGAAAAGGCGCGAACTACGTGACATCGAAACTCAGCTGGCGGGCAGCCTCGGCAATGAGACCAACGCGCTGGCTGCATAGCTGTATTGCACAATAAATGTTTTCCGATTGGCCAAAAATCAGGCATAAAGCCTACAGCTGATGCATATGGCGGTCTCCTCCCAGTTCCGCCGCAGCAGCTGTTCCCCTCTGGAGGTCAAAGATCTCCACACTTTATGGGCCGCGGTTTACTCCGTCGGCCCTTTTTTCTTGCCGTCTTATTGTGGCCACGTCATTTGCCACAAGACCGATGCGACGTACGAGCCCAGTACACCAGGCAAGACGGCGATACCGCGCTCTGCCCACCGTTGCGCTTTCGTCGGTACTCCCAGCGCTTTTCGGGCTGCTTCCGTCTCAATAGCTTTCAACGCCTCAAGTGCCTGCGCTTCTGTAATCAAAGTCGACTTTTGATCGTTCGCAGCTGCTATCGCTGTCGCAAGCATCGAAAGCTCTGCCTTGTTCCTGTCGGCTTGGATCCCCAGTTCGTCAATAGCCTCAAGCGCCTCGCGCATGTTTTGTCGGGCGGCGTCGATTTTCTTCAATCGCTCATCGACTGTTTCGCGTGACTGGCCTACCGCGATCGATAGATCGAAGGGCCCGAGCTTCGCTTTGATGCCAAGATCTCAGTAACGAGATGCTTGCGCCACGCAGTGCGTCTAGCACCTCCCCCAGGATCACGCCGCTTATCTGCGCCTGGCCTTGAGGCTTCATGTTCCAACGAGGCCCAAGGCCTCTGGCCTCTCCCGGTTTGTCTTTTTCGTCCATCTTTCCCCCTCGGTCCGAACGATCGGTTTCGAACCATGCGCCGCAACGACATTCGATTAAGCTGAAAGAAGCTTGGCCTGCAATGAAAAGGAGGAGAGTTGCAGGGAAGAATAGATCAAGAAAGCGCTCGCCGATCGGTCCTCCTGCCGACGCGTACGCTCAACCGCCGCCTGCGCTATCCCGGCCACTCGTTCTTCGCAGGGCTGTCAGCCCCGCTTGTCCTTCGCAGCAGGGATGCTCGGCCGCAGTTGCGTCAGTCCGGCCGTTCGGCGGTCCGGGAGGTGTCTTCGAGAACAATGAAGACAGGAAGGGCTGGCATGGCGCTGGTCCGGAACTCTCTAGACAAGGACAAATCCCATGCAGATCATGAAGGTTGACCCGCGCGCTCTGAAGGAAAACCCCGACCGGATGCGCCAGTCGAAGTCCTCGCCGCAGGCCGATGCGCTGATGCTGGCGACGATCAAGGCCGTCGGCATCGTCCAGCCGCCGGTGGTCGCGCCGGAAACAGATGGTGGAAACGGCTACATCATCGACGCTGGGCATCGTCGGGTGCGCCTCGCCATCGCGGCCGGTCTCGAAGAAATCGAAATCCTCGTCGTTGATGCAGCCAACGACAATGGCGCGATGCGTTCCATGGTCGAGAACAGCGTTCGCGAGGCTCTTAATCCCGTCGATCAATGGCGCGGCATCGAACGGCTCGTTGCTCTCGGCTGGACCGAGGAGGCGATCGCCGTCGCTCTCGCCCTCCCCGTTCGCCAGATCCGCAAGCTGCGCCTGCTGGCCAATGTCCTGCCAGCTATGCTGGAGCAGATGGCGCTGGGCGACATGCCGTCCGAGCAGCAGTTGCGGACCATCGCAGCGGCGGGCCAGGTCGAACAGAAGGAGGTCTGGAAAGCGCACAAGCCCAAGAAGGGTGATACGGCGCCATGGTGGCAGATCGCCAATGCGCTGACGAAAAAGCGCATGTATGCCAGGGACGCGAGCTTCGGTGACGATCTGGCTCAGGCCTACGGCATCGAATGGGTGGAGGATCTCTTCGCACCGGCCGACGAGGACGGCCGCTACACCACCAATGTCGAAGGTTTTCTTGGCGCCCAGCACGAATGGATGACGAGCAACCTGCCGAAGCGCGGCGCGATCGTCGAGGTCAACAGCTGGGGCCAGCCGGAACTGCCGAAGAAGGGATCCCAAGTTTACGGCAAGCCGTCCAAGTCCGACCATACGGCGCTCTACCTCGATCGTGACGGCAAGGTCCAGACGGTGCATTACCGCATGCCCGAGGCGGCGAAGCCGAAGGGTGCTGTTGGCGACGGATCGGTCACTGGCGGCGATGACACCGACGCTGTCGCCACGCCGAAAGCCCGGCCCGACGTCACCCAGAAGGGCCACGACATGATCGGCGATTTCCGCACTGATGCCCTGCACGATGCGCTCGGTCGCGCGCCGATCGAGGATGATATGCTGATGGCGCTGATGGTCCTGGCGTTCGCCGGCCAGAATGTCCGCATCGACTCCGGCGCAGATGGCACCTTCTACGGCGGCAAGCGCTTCTCGCGTCATGCCGTCGGACTGTTTGACGAGCATGGCAGGCTCGCCTTCGATCAGGACACGCTTCGGGTCGCCGCCCGCTCGGTGCTGATCGACGTCCTCTCGTGCCGGCGTGGCATGTCGAACAGCGGCATGGTCGCGCGCATCGCCGGCGAGGCGATCGGCGCCGACGCGTTCCTGCCAAACATGGGCTCGGAAGATTTCCTCTTGTGCTTGTCGCGCCAGGCACTGGAAGCCTCTTGCGCTGAGGCATCGATCCAGCCGCGCCCGAAGGTCCGCGAGACGCGTACAGCGCTCGTCGAGCATTTCGCAACTAAGCACTTTGTCCATCCGTCGGGTCGCTTCGCACCGCCGGCTGACGAACTGCTCGACTGGATCCAGGCAGGTTCTGCCACAGATGTCGTCGGCGCCGGGTCGCGCGACGACGGCCGCGCTGATGATCCCGCTGAGGACCAGGATGGGGAGAACGACAACGATATGGAACGGGAAGGCATGCAGGGGGCAGACCGTCCCGATGACGCTGAGCTTGACGAGGACTTCGATCAGAGGGCCGCAGCATGACTGCCGCCCTCGATTCGAACATGACAGCATCCACCCCCGATCTTCGGGGGTGGAGTTTGCCACCAGCGCGGACGGTCTACCCGTGGCCCGCATCGGTGACCTAGTCCTTGGCATGATCACATCACCCAGCGGCTATGCTTTTGTTGCAAGCGCCGGTGCGATCCGTCGGCCACTCGCCGATCTGACGCGGGCAGATTTCATCGGGCAGGACGGCCGGGTTGCCGATGAGGCCGAGTTCCGGGCGCGCGTTGCCGAGACTGCTGGTCACAAACGCGATGTGGCCAAGCTGCACCGCGTGCAAACCCGCATGTCGGTAAGCACACCATGGGGCGGATCGCAGACGGCGGTTGTCTATGCCGAGGGCGTCGTCGCTCACATGACATCAGGGCATGGCGGTTTCCATCTGTCGACAGAGCGCAATGCCAAGGTCCATCCGCTGCTGCGCAAGGATATGCCCTGGTACGAGGAAGACTGCGAATGGGCGATCGTCGCGGTAAGTTTCCCGGACCTCTTCACCGCCTACGAGCGGTCAACGGCAGAAAAGATCATCCGCAATACCTGGCCCGACGCCTGGGAGAAAATCCATGGCCGCTCGCTCGCCGAGGGAGAGAGCTGGGCCAAGGATCGCCGTGTGTTCGATCAACGCTATGCGGCGGACTACATCGTTATGTCGGCAATCTTGTCCGATCAGCGCCCCGGCATGACGGAGGTCGTGGCGAAGATCGGCGGTGGTGAAGAACGCCGCTTTCTGGTGGCAAGCGACGAATATGCGGTGCGGGGGCGGTTCGGCTTCGTCATCGATCTCGCTCGTCACGCTGAATATGATGGCCCCTCCTCCCTCATTGGCTGGCGAAGCCGGGGGGATGGGTCATGATCGACATCCGCCTCTCGAGGCCGCTGGCGAAAGCAATCGGCGCCCGGCGCGAGACCCAGCGGCATCTCGATTGTCTGACTCGCCAGATTGCGGCGCGCGCCGGAAGACAGGCGACCACAGTGAAGGTCCGGAGCCGCGCGCGGCGCCGGTCCAGTCCCCGTCTCTACCATCGGGAGATCGTCGACCGCCTTGCCTTCGAGCGCTGGGTCGAACTCGACATGATCGCCTGCAGGCTGGCGATGCAGGAGCAGGTCATCGGGGCGTTCCAGCATCGCGACCGCGAGCCTGTGCTGCATCCGGCGATATAGGAGGACCCGAGGCGAAAGGACCTGGCGATGTCCTACCCGGCTGCGATGTCATCGTCATGGTGGGCTTGGCCATGTCTATCGCTTGCCTTGGGATTGATATCGGACTCGTGGCGGACTGCCCTTCTTGTTCGCTGCGGTCTGAACCGGCGGCCGGTCGTTTCAAGGCCGCTTGCGCGCCGCGGGGCGGCCGATCCAGCCTCTCTGCGCGAGGGCAGGCTCGCGGTCTGCTCAGGTCAAGACCTGCTGGCCCGCAACCCTGCCCTGCTGGCTCAGCCGGATCGGACCTGTGAAGCCACCCGTCCCTTGCCGGTTCTTGGTCGTCCGCATCGAAGGGCAGACCGGCACGGGCCGGTACCGCTTCGGAAGCCAAGGAAGGAACAGACATGGCCAAGTCCTCTACCCCAAATCGCTCCAACGCACGGGTCTCGCAATCTCGCCGCGCTACCACCCTCGAAATGGTCCGCCTCTCCTGCCCCGACGCCACCCAGGCGTCCAAGATCGCGACAAGCTTCGGCACGGCAGTCGTCGACAGCGATGGCATACGCAGCCTTCACGAGCGGCTGATCGTCGAGACCGCCGAAAGCCTCTCCGAAGGCCTCGGCGAGAAGGCGATGCAGATCCACCTCCAGCGCATCGTCGGGGCGTTTGTCGGATCCGCGCATGGCGCCGGGCAATTCTACTCCCGCGCCGTCACAGAGGCGCGCGACGCAACGGCCAAGGCGTCCAACGATGCCCGCGACGAGGATCTCGATGGTCCGGTCGGCTATGACAGCGCCGCCCAGCGCAAGCGGGAGTTCGCGGCCGACATGGGTGTCCAGTCGCACGCGCTGCGCATGGCAGCCGAGGGCGCAGTCGCGGCTTACGAACAGGTCATCGGCGAGACCTGGAAGCCCTTCGACCGGCCGGTCGAAAATCCGGGCGCATCGCTCGACCGCAAAGCAGCAGAAGCTCAGTTAGCCGCTTTCGGATAATACGAACGGCGGGGTCGCACCCCGCCCCTTCCTTCTTGTTCCTTGGCTGGCGCCTGCATGCGCCGGCCTTTTCTTTGTTGAAATGGAGAACGGGAGACGCGCCTATCGCGGCCCGTCCCGCTCGGCGGTCCTGCAGGAGCCGGGCACCCATGCAAGGGCTTCGCCGTCCTCCACGCTGTTGCGGCCGTTCGGTGCATGGCCGCGCCATCGGCCCCTGACTTCGGACCTCCGTGACGGACCGCGATAGGCGCGGTCCTGAGAAAAGGAAAAGAAGTCATGACGAAGAAATCGGAATCGGACCGTGCGGATATCTACACGCAGATCACCGATCGGATCGTTGAAGATCTCGAACAGGGCGTTCGCCCCTGGATGAAACCATGGAGAGCCGCCAACACGCATAGTCGCATTACACGGCCGGTGCGCCACAATGGCCTCCCCTATTCCGGCATGAACGTGCTGCTCCTGTGGTCGGAGCAGGTATCGCGCGGCTTCTCCTCCTCGATGTGGATGACCTTCAAACAGGCCCTCGAGCTGGGCGGGGCCGTGCGAAAGGGCGAAACCGGCTCGACAGTCGTTTTCGCCAGCCGGTTCACAAAGTCGGTGGCCGACGGAAACGGCAATGATGTCGATCGAGAGATACCGTTCCTAAAGGCATATTCTGTGTTCAATATAGAGCAGATCGAGGGTTTGCCCGACACCTATCATGCTCCGCCGGCCAGGGTCCGGGATCCTGTCGAGCGAATAGAAAGCGCCGATCTCTTTTTCCGCAACACCGGCGCGGTCATCCGGCACGGCGGCAACCAGGCCTATTATTCGCCGATCATGGATTACATCCAGATGCCGCCCTTCGAGGCGTTCTGTGATGCTGCCGGATACGCGGCCGTCCTCAGCCATGAGGCGACCCACTGGACGGCGGCGGAACATCGCGTCGGACGTGACCTGTCGCGCTATGCGAAGGACCGGACGGATCGCGCGCGCGAAGAACTTATTGCCGAGCTCGGCAGTTGCTTCCTCTGCGCCGATCTCGGCATCGCACCGGAGCTCGAGCCGCGGCCGGATCATGCATCCTACCTGCAGTCGTGGCTATCGGTGCTGACCAACGACAAGCGGGCGATCTTCCAGGCGGCGGCTCATGCGCAGCGCGCTGTAAGTTTCCTGCATTCCTTGCAGCCGCAAGCGGAAGTCAAGGCTGCAGCCTGACGCTCAGTCGCGGTTGTCACCGCCTGTGGCGACCGCGTGATCCATGTCCCGTTCGTCCTTGAGACCTTGTGCGATGTCAGCATCCAGCCTTCCCCAGATTGACGGTTTTTGAGCGTCGGGTTTGGGTTTGCGGGTCGGTCTACGTTCGACAATAAACGGCTTGGTCTGCTGGCGCATTGATCCTCCAGGTGGCAATTCGCGAGTGCAACGATATCGCACAGGGTAAGTTGGGCAAGTGGGCCGATGATGCGAGGGGCTCGTGTCCCCCGACAGAAGCAAGCAACGACGGTCGAAGCGGGGGATGGCGCAAGATGCCATTCGTGCCCGGGCGAGAGCGGCGGAACACCATTGCCATATCCCTTCACGTCAGAGTTTCCGGCAACCCATCTGCGGGCTCGATGAGGCATGTCTGACCGGAGACCGGCTGCGCCTCGATCGTTTTCCCGCAACGGCTAGCCGCAGATTTCTTACCCCGGAAGGCTGCGCCTTTCTCCTCGCCCACTAACAAATCTGCGACTTGCCGCCCTCCATTTCATTCCGGCCCTATTGGGTGCGGTCCGATCGTCACCGGTCTTTTGACAGCTATCGAGGTCGCGATGGGCGCGGCCCGAACACGAGAAAAGGAATACGACAATGGCAACCATCGGCACATTCACCTCCACCGAAAACGGCTTCACCGGCTCCATCCGCACGCTCGCCCTCAGCGTCAAGGCCCGCATCGCCCGGGTCGAGAACCCCTCCGACAAGGGCCCGCAGTTCCGCGTCTACGCCGGCAGCGTCGAGCTAGGTGCCGCCTGGCAGAAAACCTCCGAACAGGGCCGCGACTACCTCTCGGTCAAGCTCGACGATCCGAGCTTCCCAGCTCCGATCTACGCAACGCTCGCCGAAGTTGAAGGCGAGGATGGCCTCCAGCTCATCTGGTCCCGCCCGAACCGGGACTGATTGACATCACGGGGCTCCGCCGTCGGCGGAGCCTTCTCCTTTGCCGAGAAGTCAAAGCAGGACCCGGTATCGAGCCAGGTCCTGCTTTTTTGGTGGCATACGGAAACGGGGGATAGCTGCTCAGATCTGTCGAGGATGCCGGGTCGGAATGACGGCCTCAAGGACGAGCGGTTCCCCCAATTTCGCGCGAACGCTCATTGAGCGCCCGCACGAAATCGGCTCCCCCACTCGCCACCGCTGGCGGTCGCATCCGCGATCCCTGACCCCGCCATCCCGTCCCGCCCTGCCAAATCGTCTTTCACAAACTCAAGGAGATGAGACGATGACGATCGAACAGCACATCGAAGAACTGCGCGCCGAGCTCAAGAACGCATGCGACGCTGCGGAGCGCCGCGAGATCCAGACCGAGCTGGACCTGGCTCAAGCGGAGTTGGCAATCATCACGGCAGGGCAGGACGGAAGCGTCGATGCCGAGCCGCCCTTCTGAGGGCGGTAGACTACACAGCCAGGCGTGGTCTCTGTGTAAGGTGTCGAAAGGCGGAGACATTGCACGGTGTCCTTGTCGAGCGAGGCCATCGACATCAGGGATGTTGCAGTCCGGTCGTCGGGCAGCAACTCATCGCCATCAGAATTTTCCCCGCCGCTTCGCGTCTTCTCGCGCGCCAAAATTCAGATGTCGATAAGTCCTCCGCTTCGCTGCGGCCGTACCGATGCAACCCTCCTTGTCCCGGCCTGCGGCAGATCCCTGCGATGTCCGCAATCGACAAGGAGAAACCACCATGCAACGTCTCGCGCAATTCCTCGCAGCCACCGGCCGTCAACTCCGCAACCTTGGCAAAATCATCTGTCACTTTTTCCGGAAGGGCAAACTCGGCCTGAAGCTCGCGATCAAGATCCCGTTCTTCGTCGAGATCGAGATCTCCTTTGAAACAGATTGGAGCAGGCGCCGATAACGGCGTTGTGCAACGGCCAGCAATCGTGGGCCGGTTTCAGCACCAGGGCTGTCTACGGCCCGTCCAGGTTCTGGCCAGGCCTTCCGATACGAGGATATCGCCGAGGCTCCTGCCGTCACGGATGAGGACGCGGAGCTTGCGACCGTATCTGTCTTCGTCGCGTCCGGGCCATGCGCGAAGCTTGACGGAACCCTGATTGACCAGTTCGATCAGGCGATCGGTCGCTCGATTTCCAAGCGCCAGCTCCGTTGCGCATTTCGGCTCGCTGATCTCGGGAGCGTCGATATCGGCAATGCGGATTTTTGCGCCCTCAATCCAGAGAGTATCTCCGTCCACGACGCAGGCGAAGCGATCACCACCGAAACATTTCCGGTATGTCGTCTCCGGACTGATGACCAAGCTCGCAGCCTCGGCGACTGGAACGATCCCAAATATGTGAGCGCCCAGCGCACAGCCGGATACTGCGATCGAGACGATGATCTTTCTCACGGGATAACGGAACTCTGGCCGAAGGCTATGGTCATTCTTCTGCAATTCCATGGGTCTCAATTTGAGTTCGATCCGTCAGAGATGGTTTTCATATCGCTCTTCGGTGAAGCTGGCGCTAAGGCCGCTGCAAGCTGTCCCGGTACGTATGTTGCGCCGAGTTGATTGTACGGTATCCCCGGTGGCGTTTTTGCCTGACGAGATCGAGGAACAATTCAACCGCGTCTTTCTCTTGCTCGAAGTGATGAACCTTTAGCTGGCCTCTGGTTCCGATGCGTCCCCAGCGCCGCATAAGACAGGCCTCTCCGAAGAGGGTCGGTTCGATCGACATGGCATAGAAGCGCGCCATGTTGTTCTCGGCGTCCGTGCGTTCGATATAGAGGCGATATGGCTGGGCGATCATGGTGAGAGAATCGCGCAATTGGGCCCATGCGTCCAACGACAGTTGTGAATCGATGGTCGCGGAACGATTCAGTTTTGTGAAGTATGGACAGAAGGAGCGCGGGGCGGTCCGCCTTTGGCGTACGGCTCTATTCGCTGGAGCGAACGAAGCCCGGCTGTGGTCTTCGCCGATCCCGGTAACGATCCTCCCGCGATAGCCGACTGCCATTGATCAGTATCCCAGGTAACCGAGAATATCGGCGCCGCAATCGTTGGCTTGCTGGTCTGGCTGAGCGATGAAATCACCGGTCGTGACATCTACTAAAGCCCTATCGCTATTGCGAACGATTGCCTCAATTTGATGGATGCGGCATTCTTCGATGGCCGCTTCTGCCGTGACCTGTGCCTCGCAGGCTTCCCAATATCTCATCTCCCGATCTCCGGATCTGGGTTCTCCCTCAGACCTTGATTTCCAATGGTCCACGGTTTCCATGGAAGCGGTTATCGCCAACGCAGGACTTCATGTCGGCTCGCCGGAACCACATCGCGCGACCGCATCGAAGCGGCGCATTTCCCCCGGTGAACACAATCTGCTCATCGGCACGCATGCACAGGACTTCGTGCGGCTGGATCAATGGTCGGCTGGCAAGTTGCTTTGATCGGGTTCGTGACGAACCCCTCGCCTGAAAGCTGCGGCTGACCTGATCGATCTCGACCGTCGTTGTTCCACAACGCCGGGAGATATAGTCCGCGGTCTCCGGATCGTTGATCGCTGAGAAACTGATCCAGCTCGCGCTTTCGAACCACTTGCTGGTGGCGTCGCGTCCGCCATAGGTTTCGCGCATCTGGCCGATCGACTGATAGATCATCAGAAGCGTGATCCCGTACTTGCGGCCGGCATCGCGTGCCGTCTCAAGGATCCTCATGAAACCCAGGCGCGCGACCTCGTCGAGAAGGAACAGAGCGCGTCCCGGCATCGCTCCGTCACGATTATAAATGGCGTTCAGGAATGAGCCGATGATTACCCGCGCCAGACCTCCATTGGTCTCCAGCGTTTTAAGATCCAGGGCGACGAACACGTCGGTCTTTCCCGACGCGATGTCATCGGTCGAAAAGGTCGAACCGGACACGAGACCGGCATAGTTCGGATAGCTCAGCCAATGTGTTTCTTTGATCGCATTGGCATAGACGCCGGAGAAGGTTTCGGGCGTCATGTTCACGAACGCTGCCACGTTCTCCTTCACAAAATCGGACTCGGAGTTGTCGTAGATTTCCTGAAGCCGCGCGCGCAGCTTCGGCTCCGGTTCCGAGAGGTTCATGCGCACTGTCCGCAGCGTCTGATCCTTTTTTTCCGTATGACCGGAGAGGCAGACATCGGCGATGATCGCCGTCAGCAGCTGCAAGCCGGATGCCCGAAAGAAATCGTCCCGTACGCCGCTGGCGCGGCCGCTTTCGCTCATAATCCACGAGGCGACCGCGGCGATATCCTCTTCCTTCGTCCCGCCATGCTGACCGATCCAGTCGAGGGCATTAAACCCGATATCGGGATGCTTCGGGTCGAGCACGATCACATCACGGCCGGCCTTAATCCGGTGCGCCTTAACCATCGGCGCCACCTCATTGGATGGATCAAGGACGATCAGCGTGCCGCCCCATTTCAGCGCCGTTGGAATTGTCACCGACGTGGTCTTGAAACCGCCGGAGCCGGCGAACACGATGCCATGTGAGGATCCGAACGAAGCATCGAAGCAGAGCAGCGGTGACTTGCCCCCGGCGCCCCATGTTTCAGGCAGATCGGCCCGGAACGAGAGTGCCGCTGTGCTATCGCGATCGACACGATATCGCTCGCCGATGACGATGCCGCCACCCTCTGCGAACAGCTTCCCTGCTTCCGGCAGTTTCATCCATTCCGCCTCGCCATGCAGCGCACGTTTACCCCGGATTCGTTTCGGCTCGGAACGCGAGAATGCCGCGTTGCCGATCACCGCTACCCGCAGCGCGAAGATGCCGGAGAAGAGAGCTGCCGCAGCACCTGTCATTGTTGCCGGATCGATATAAGACAGGATCGGCCGGACCGCTGGCAACTCTCCGGCAAATTGCGAAAGCCGTATTCCTTCCCGAACGATGGCGAGTGCAATGACGGCCACCGATCCTGCCACGCCGCCCCACCCTGCGGTCTTGATATTGACCGATCCCTGGGCACTGAGGAGAAAGATCAGCCCGATCGCAGTGCTCGCGATATAGGGCAGCGACAGTCCAATTCGGCCGAGGGTCAATTTCGCCTCTGCCGTTTTTCCGAACGTCGCAAGCCATTGTTCGATCCCCGGCAACGCGAGGGCGATGGCAATCATCATCAGCGGCGGGACAACGGCGAGCAGGATCCTAGTCGCTGTCATTGCCGAATGCCTCCGCGCCGATTGCGGTCAGACGGGATCGCTCCGCCTCATCGTCCTTGATTTTCTTTTGCGCTTCGATCAGCACACCCAACAGAAGCGCGCGTTTCTCATAGCGCAACCCGGCTTTGACGATCAGGCCGCCCAACTCGATCTTCTCGCGAGCGTCCTTCTTTCTGGCCTCTGCTGTGGTCAGCCGCTGCATCCGCTCAAGCCTCGCCAGCCTGGCTCGTAGCCGCGCCAGCGCTGAGCGACGTGGCCGACGATGTTCCGGTCGCTCCAGCGGCACCCTTTTCTTTTCCGTTCGATCCGGCTTTCGTTCCGCGAAACCGCTTTGCAACGTCCTCGAAAGCTGCCTGAAGGTCGGCGTCGTCGACTTCGATCTCTCCAAGTCCGGCCTTCAGCGCAATGCGGCCGATGCGTTCGGCGTCACGCGTTTCCGCCTGCTTCAGCTGTTCCTGCAAGCGGGCAAGTTCTTCGCGGATTTTGGACATTGGCTTCTTCATCGGGATGCAATCTCCAGTGATATCCGTGGAATGGTGGGATGAGAGTCCCCGATTTTTCCCCGGCAGGACAGGTACAAATTTGTACCTCGCCAAAGCGTCAGCATTTGGCGAATGATCCCGCCGCTCGACAAGAGCGGATCCAAGGGCGCAATTATACGTCGCTGACGCGACGTTCTGCTTTTGCCCCCTGGCGGGGCCACCTCTTGCGATCAACCTGTTGATTTCGTTCGCAAGAAGGAGCGCTCCACCCGTGGCCGTCCCGCATTTCTCAGTTAGCATCGTCGCCCGTGGCTCTGGCCGCAGCGCAGTGCTGTCTGCGGCCTACCGGCACTGCGCCAGGATGGAGTATGAGCGGGAAGCACGCACAATCGACTACACCAGGAAGCAGGGTCTTCTGCACGAGGAGTTCGTGATCCCTGCCGATGCGCCAAACTGGCTGCGCGCCATGATTGCCGATCGATCGGTCTCGGGAGCCTCAGAAGCGTTCTGGAACAAGGTCGAGGTGTTCGAGAAGCGGGTCGATGCCCAGCTTGCCAAGGATGTGACCATCGCGCTGCCGATCGAGCTATCCTCCGAGCAGAACATCGCGCTGATGCGAGACTTCGTTGCCGAGCATATCACGTCGAAGGGTATGGTCGCGGACTGGGTCTATCACGATGCACCCGGCAACCCGCATGTCCACCTGATGACGACATTGCGGCCTCTGAGCGGGGACGGGTTCGGTGCCAAGAAGGTCGCTGTTCTTGGACCAGACGGCCAGCCCATTCGCAACGACACTGGCAAAATCATCTATGAACTCTGGGCGGGTGGCACCGAGGACTTCAATTCCTTTCGTGATGGATGGTTTGCTTGTCTGAACCGGCACCTGGTGCTTGCCGGGCTGGATATCCGCATCGATGGCCGATCCTTCGAAAAGCAGGGTATCGACCTGACACCGACCATTCATATCGGGGTCGGCGCGACAGCTATCGAGCGAAAATCGGAAACGGAAAACGGGCCGGCCACAGCCCGGTCACGGAAGCTCGAGCGGATCGAATTGCAGGAGGAGCGGCGCGCGGACAATGTCCGGCGCATCCAGCGCAATCCCGGTATCGTGCTCGATCTGATCACCCGGGAGAAGAGCGTTTTCGACAACCAAGACGTCGCGAAGATCCTCCATCGCTATGTCGACGACGCAGCTCTCTTCCAGAGCTTGATGGCGCGGATCATGCAGCATCTGGACGTGCTGCGTCTCGACCGCGAGCGGATTGATTTCGGCTCAGGCGTGCGTACGCCGGCTCGGTTCACCACGCGTGAGATGATCCGCCTTGAGGCCGAGATGGCAAACCGGTCGATCTGGCTGTCCCAGCGATCGTCACACCGCGTCCGGCAGAAGATCATCGAAGCGGTGTTCGCGCGCCATGAGCGCCTCTCGGATGAGCAGAAAACGGCCATTGAGCGTGTCGCAGGTCCTGAGCGGATTGCAGCCGTGATCGGCCGCGCTGGCGCCGGCAAAACCACAATGATGAAGGCGGCGCGCGAGGCCTGGGAAGCGGCCGGGTATCGTATCGTTGGTGCCGCCCTGGCGGGGAAGGCTGTCGAAGGATTGGAAAAGGAAGCGGGTATTCTTTCCCGTACACTATCCTCCTGGGAACTGCGCTGGGCTCAAGGTCGCGACCATCTCGATGACAAGACCGTTATGGTTCTGGACGAAGCCGGCATGGTCTCTTCGAAACAGATGGCGCAGCTTGTTGAAGAGGCAACGGTGCGCGGGGCAAAGCTCGTTCTCATCGGTGATCCCGAACAGCTGCAGCCGATCGAGGCAGGTGCCGCCTTCCGCGCCATCGCTGATCGCATCGGCTACGCCGAACTCGAAACCATCTATCGCCAGCACGAGCAATGGATGCGCGACGCTTCGCTCGATCTCGCCCGCGGCAACATCGCCAAGGCTGTCGCATCCTACAGCGCAAACGGTCGGATGATGGGATCGACCTTGAAGTCGCAAGCCGTCGAAAACCTTATTTCCGATTGGAACCGTGAGTACGATCCGTCACAGTCCTCGCTGATCCTCGCCCACCTTCGCCGCGACGTGCGGATGCTTAATGCCCTGGCGCGCGCCAAGTTGGTGGAGCGCGGACTTGTCGATGGTGGTCACGCCTTCAAGACGGAAGACGGTATCCGTCATTTTGCCGCTGGCGACCAGATCGTCTTCTTGAAGAATGAAGGCTCGTTGGGCGTCAAGAACGGTATGCTGGCAAAGGTCGTTGATGCGGCTCCCGGGCGTATCGTGGCCGAGATCGGCGAAGGTGAGCACCGGCGGCCGATCAGCGTAGAGCAGCGGTTCTACAACAACGTCGATCACGGATACGCGACGACGATCCATAAGAGTCAGGGAGCGACCATCGACAGGGTCAAGGTTCTGGCCTCGCTCTCCCTTGATCGTCACCTGACCTATGTGGCGATGACCCGTCATCGCCAGGATCTCGGCGTCTATTATGGCTCCCGGTCCTTCGCCAAGGCGGGTGGCCTTGCCGAGCTTTTGTCGCGCAAGAACTCCAAGGAAACCACGCTCGATTACGAGAAGGGCGCCTTCTATCGCGCGGCCCTTCGCTTCGCCGACATGCGCGGCCTGCATCTGGTCAATGTCGCGCGCACCCTCGTTCGCGACCGCCTCGACTGGACCGTTCGGCAGAAACAGAAGCTCGTCAATCTCACCGCCCGCCTGGCGACGATCGGCGCACAGCTCGGTTTAAAGCGCCCGAATACCCATGTGACCCCGAAACCCTTCATGGAGGCCAAGCTAATGGTATCAGGCATCACGACGTTCCCGAAATCGATCGACCAGGCCGTTGAGGATCGTCTGACTGCCGATCCCGGTTTGAAGAAGCAATGGCAGGAGGTCACGACACGCTTTACCCAGGTCTTCGCCGAGCCGGAGACCGCGTTCAAGGCGGTCAATGTCAATGCCATGCTGAAAGATCCGGCAAGAGCGCAGACAACGCTTGCGAAGATCGCAGCTGAGCCGGAAAGGTTTGGAGCGCTCAAGGGCAAGACCGGCATCTTCGCCGGAGCGAATGAGAAGGCCGCGCGCGAAACGGCGCTTGTCAACGCGCCTGCCCTGGCGCGAAACCTCGAGCGCTATGTGACGGCGCGCGTCGAGGCGGAGCGCAAGCATGAAGCGCAAGAGCGGGCAATCCGTCTCAAGGTCTCCATCGACATCCCTGCCCTCTCGCCATCGGCCAAGCAAACGCTTGAGCGGATCCGCGATGCGATCGATCGCAACGATCTTCCCGCCGGTCTCGAATATGCGCTGGCCGACAGAAACGTGAAAGCTGAGCTTGAAGGCTTTGCCAAGGCTGTGTCCGAGCGTTTCGGAGAACGTAGCCTGCTGCCGATCTCGGCAAAAGTTGCAAACGGCGAGACCTTTCACAAATTGACGGCCGGGATGAACCCTTCGCAGAAAAGCGAAGTGCAGTCGGCCTGGAACAGCATGCGCACTGTGCAGCAACTCGCCGCGCACGAGCGCACCACGCTGGCGTTGAAGCAGGCTGAAACAGCGCGGCAAACCCAGACAAAGGGGCTTTCCCTCAGATGATCATGATGATGCTTGAAGGTGGCACGGTGCCTCGTCAACGTCGCCGCGCCTGCGTCACGTTATCCGTGGCAGCCGGTCTGTTGATCGTCCTCTTTGCGGCCGGTTGGATTGGTGGTCTGCGCGTCAACACGACCCCGAGTGAGCCGCTCGGACTCTGGCGCATCGTTCCGCTCACGCGTGCCGCCGGGTCCGGGGAAACGGTTTTCGTCTGCCCGCCTGACAATGTCACCATGCGCGAGGCGAGGCAGCGCGGATATCTCCGCCCGGGACTTTGCCCCGGTGGGTTCGGACCGTTGATCAAGACCGTTATCGCGGTGGCGGGACAGCGCGTGGACGTCACCGATCGTGTCGCCATTGATGGCGTACCGATCCCCCGCTCTCGCATCATAGAGAGGGACGCACAGGGGCGATCTCTTCGGCACGATCTAAGCGGAATGGTGCGAGCCGGAGAGGTGTATTTGCACTCAGACTTCATCGGCTCATGGGATTCCCGGTATTTCGGGCCGGTGCCTGTTTCAGGCGTGCTCGGTCTGGCGCAAGAGGTGTTGACCTATGCGCCGTGAGATCATGATGACTGCCGTTCTCGTCCCGCTTGCCGTGGTGGTCGGTACGATCGGCTGGAGCGGCCAGGCGGCCCTGCTGCCTGCGGCAACCTTCTTCCCGCTTCTGTGGGCGCGATCACCAACGCGGATCGCAGCGGCCGTCGTCGCGGCCGGCTATTTCCTGGCGGCGTCACGGGGTTTGCCATCCGGCGTCGCACAGTTCTTTGCTGCGGATCTCTGGGTCGGCCTCAGTTTCTGGGTCGCGGCGGCATCGTCTTTCGTTGCTGTCCATGCGGCGCTTTGGACGATGCGGTCGGGCTCGGCAAAATCAGCACGCTATCTGCTCATCTTGGCTCTCACCGGTCTGCCGCCACTCGGCATCACAGGCTGGGCGCATCCGCTGACGGCGGCCGGCATACTGTTTCCAGAATGGGGATGGTGGGGGCTTCTCGCGTTGACAGCCGGCCTGATCGGTCTCGTAACCCGGATCGGGCGGGCTATCGCCATTGCCCTGTCAGGTCTATGGCTTTGGTCCGCCGCATCGGGGACAAATCAGATTCTACCGGAGGGGTGGCGTGGTGTCGACCTTGAAATGGGCGCGAGTCTCGGCCGCGATCAGTCCCTTCGACTTCAACGTGACCTGGTGACGGCTATTCGGCAGGCTGCCGGAACACGAGAGACCGTCGTCGTGCTTCCCGAGAGCACACTGGGCTTTTGGACGCCAACGCTTGAACGTTTCTGGCGGAATGAGCTGCAAGGAACGCACGTGACTGTAGTCGCCGGCGCGGCGGTCGTCGATGCGGTTGGCTACGACAACGTCATGGTGGCCATCGATGCGCATGGGGGGCGTGTCCTCTATCGCGAGCGCATGCCTGTGCCGGTTTCGATGTGGCGTCCATGGGAGCGATGGACAGGAGAGACTGGCGGCGCCCGCGCCAACCTCTTGGCCAATCCTGTCGTCGAGGTCGCGGGCCGAAAGATCGCGCCTCTTATCTGCTACGAGCAGCTCGTACTGTGGCCCATTCTCCAGTCGATGCTACACCGACCCGACGCGATCGTTTTGATCGGCAATGGCTGGTGGACGACGGGTGGCAACATCGTCGCCATCCAGCGCGCGAGCGCCAAAGCCTGGTCCGTCCTGTTCGGCGTCCCCCTTGTGATTTCCTTCAATACCTGAACTTTGGAGCCTTCGTCATGGATGCTGCCTTTATCGCGGAATGCGCCGATCCCTCGCTGAAACCCGCCATCGTCGAGCAGTTCGTAGCCGCTGTCGGTCAGGGCGATCCGCTGGCCGTCACCGTCAAAGCCGGAGGGCGGCTCATCCCTGTACCAAAACCGAAGACGGCCGACGAGGCTATGGAGATCATACGCCAGTATGTCGGGCAGGCCGTCGTGCGTGTGGGCCTTACACAGTTCCCGGCGGGTGTCGGCGTGAAGGACGCATCCGAGTTGAAACCAGATCTGATGGAGCCTTGCGAAAATCTTCGCATGGGGACGAAGATGTTTTCAAAGATCATGCGCATCGTTTCACAGTGGTATGGCAACCCAACGAGCAAAGAGGTGCTTCCACAGATCTTCGAAGATGCCGTTTACGCCTGGAACACCGGCCAGTTCGAGGGGCAAAGCGTGTTTCAGGCGCAGGATCCAGGAGGAACAATCGTCGATCGGAAGGAAGTTTCTTCGGATGCCGCGGACAAACCTGCGGATGCTAACCCCTCCCAGAGCGAAGGGGAGCCCCTAGACGAAAAAGAGGTTGGGACTGCGGGAATTCGGGTCGATTTGTCCCGGATCGGTGGGCAGAAGTAGTGCTGGATCCGACTTCGACGACAGGTAAAATATCAGGGATCAGGTTCGACAATTGCGACATTGAGGTCGTTTAGTATATCAGCCAGACCCGGCGCGCGGATCAGCTTCGTCGTGCGGACCGCCTTCAGTTTTCCAATAGCTCGATCGAACAGTGCAAGGTTGGTGTGGCCGTTGAGCCGAGACGGGTAGATGATGCCGTCCACCTGGCTGTCGTGTTCATTGAAGGCGACCGCCCACTTCCGTGCGAGGGATTGCTTTGAGCCCTTCGCGACATCCGTCGGCACACCCATCTTGATCGGCCCGTCGTCTCGAAGATCGACCATCATCAGCGGATTGATGACCTCGATCTCTGCGAAATTGCGGTCGTACAATTCGGATTCAGCTATCGGCAGGTCGCCGAGGACCCCATCGCGTTGATCGCGCAAGACGGCTTCGAGAAAGCACACCTTCACCGTATCGCCCAAATAGAGCACCCCGAACCGGTTAGCGAATTTGCGCCGGCGTGGATCGCTGAAACGGCTCGGCGTTTTACCGAAGCCCAGTGGATCAGGGTAGGTGCCCAGATAGATGCGACCGAACCGAAGTCCGGCTGCGACCGTATGCAGGTGAAGGCTTGCATTTGCAAAGCCGGGAGGCGGCAGAGTACGTGCCATTCAGCGGAAATCTCGACCAATGCTCTCGACAACCTCGAGCGCTTGCTCGGTCCGTCCCCGCTCCAATGCCTCGCGACCTGTCAGTCCGTCCAGCTCTCCGTGGGGCTGGACCAGGAACCGGTAAACCGCCCAGGCTCCGCCCAGTCGCTCCTGGAGCGTTGCAAGCGCTGCAAACGGCTTGCCATCGGCATCGATCTGCCAATCCGGGAAGCGAAAGCCGCGTTTCGCGCCATCCAGCCCCAATACCAGTCCGGTCTGGCGCTTTGAATTCACCGTTACCCTTGTCGTGCCAAGCAGCTTGGCGAATTCGTCGGCATTCAGCATGTCAGTGCCGCTGAGGACCTCAGCAGCCTTTATGCGTCCCCGCGCCCGTGCGGCCAACAACGCCTGCTCCAACTCCGGATCCAGTGCATCGTTCTCCTCTACGACAGGCACCGTTGTCATTTCCACCGCCTCAACGGGAGTGACAACCATCTCACCTTCGGAATCGACATCGACACGGAAGCTGACCGGGTGGCCAGCAGAACGGCTTTTTGCGATCGCTTGACCATATTCCTGGAGGAGCGCCTTGACGCGATTGGGATTGCCGGTCAGGGCTTTTGATGCATTGTCCGGGATCTTGATCTTGAAGGCGGCTCTCCCCTTCGCCAGCGGGGCGGCGCCTGTGGTCAGGAAAAAAGCCATGGATTCAGCGCCCGGTTTTTCGCGCCCGCTTGCACCGTCACGTATGCTGGTTTTGGACTTCAGAGATGCCATCTCTCACCCTCCGTTCGGAGAGCTATATATGGCAAGGTTGGTTAAGTTCGTCAAGTTGGTAAAGCCGTAGTGCTCCTGATCTTCTGTGTCCTGATTGCGGCTACGTGGACGACTGCGGAGTGATCGACGACAATCATGGTTGATGCAGGTCGTCGAGGATTTCTTTCGGGGATGATGTATCAAGCAGCGGTAGGGCAGAAACCTTTTCCCCGATCGCTGTCATCTGTTCGACGGTCATCCGATGTCTCACAGGCAGGTCGCCGAAAACCCCGATGGCCTGAGCTTCACGTTCGAGGGCAGCGCGTATGATATCGTCCGGTCTGCGCCCGACACGGGCCGCAATTTCCCGGGCAAGCTGTTCGGTGTCGTGGGTAAGCTGCAACATGGGTTCGCTCTAAATGGGTCCTTCCATGTAAAGCATTTCGCAAAACAATGACAGATTTCTGCTCAGGGGCCATGAAGCTGAGATCGCTTGGCCAATTGTGAGCTGACACGTTTTCCGCGAGTAAGCAAAATCCGTGGTTTGCAATTCCAAGAAAACGATTTAGAAAACCATTCCATCATGGTCAACTTACGCGATTGAATATGCTCATTCTTTACCAGGTCACTGTTCGCGCGCGTCGCGGTCCCTCTGACTGCCGACGCACTTCGCCACCGCGGAACGGGTGCGATTTACAGGGAGAGTATGGATGACAAACTGGGTCGAGAAACTGCTGGATATCACTGTGATCGGAAACGATCAGTCCATGGTCAAGGGCGCACTGGCCAATCTTGCTGATCGGTTCGATTTTGTGGGCTATGCCTTCGTCAACATTCGTCCGGGGCAGACCTATGCGGTCTCCAACTACGATATCGACTGGCAGAAAATCTATGACACGCTGGACTACCGGTTCATCGATCCGGTCATGCGGCAGGCCCAACTGATAAGGCGCGCTTTCGCCTGGTCCGGCGAAGCCGAAAAGAGCTCGCTGTCAAAAGAGCAGAAAAACTTCTTTTCGAAAGCCGCTGATTTCAACATTCGCTCGGGCGTTTCCATCCCGGTCGCCACCGCCAACGGTGCCATGTCCATGCTGACCTTTGCATCGGCGAAGCCTTCTCTTGCCAGTGATATGGAGATTGATGCCATTATGGCTGCATCAGCGGTCGCTCAACTTCATGCCCGTCTTGAGCACATGCGTGTCACGCCCTCCATCGAGGAAAAGATCGTCCTGACGCCGAAGCAGGTGAACTACATTCGCTGGCTGTCGCTTGGCAAAACCGTCGAGGTGATCGCTGAGCTGGAGCAGGCAAAGTATGCTGGCGTCCGCTCTGCGATTGACGATGTCAGAACGCGCTACAATCTGGCCAATCATGCGCAGGTGGTGGCTTTGGCTATCCGACGCGGCCTGATTTAGGCTGATGTGGCGTTGTCAGGCCTTGGGCGTATAGCCTAGAATGTGCAGGAGGGTGGTCAGCACCGACATTTGCGCGTGCATCCTGATGGTTGCTTCGAGATAGGCAATATGGGTATCGCCAACAAGCTCCTTACCGGCTTTAACGTCAGCCGGCAGTTCATTGAACAGATTTTCTGCCCGCTCCAATAGATCCCGATGTTCGCGGATTGCATTGATCGTGAGACGTTCGATGAGCGGTGACGGAAGCCCATGCAGGAGGCCTACCAGCGGCTTCAGATCGACTGCCTCGCCATTCAATCGGTCGTCGGCGTCCATGTTCAACTCCCAAAACAGGAATGCGCGGTGCGCCCCCGCAAAGTTCCTGACCCCTGGCGATCGGGGAGTTAGTAACCGAGCATGCGCCGGCCCATAGACCTTTAGTTCCGAGGAACCTGGACATACGTCCACGGCTCCCCGACCATAGGTCGAGGAATTCGGCGCCCTAACGGCGGACGCCAAACCGGCATGCGTCGGGTTACTAAGCCCGGAGGCAGCGCGTACTGCCTCACCAGCGCTTATAGCGACCTAACCTCATCCGCACCACCGCAGATTTGTTGGCGTCCGAGGTCGGCTCGCGGCCAGCGATTGAAGAAGGAGACTGCGTCGTTGTCGCTTTGGTGTCCAAAATGAAACGGGTGATCGTCCAATAGTCGAACGAAATTAACCTCGGCATTGCAATGCCTCTCTTCGCCGGAAAGTTGCGTTTGAACCACGAAAGCAATCAGGCTACAGCACGATCCCTTGAAGTTCTGCATCGCCGCCGAACTCGTTTGGCTGATCATTCGATCTCTGCGGCGGATTGTCAGGTCGCAGTGCTGGAAGCGGATATTGACACGATCTCTCGCCGATTTTTCCGACGTCAAAGAGCGCCTTGCAAAGACGGGCTCGGTGACCGAAGCGCTCCATTTCATACAGTCGGTCTATCGCGTCGATTTCATAACCTACCATCTCGCTTCGACGGTGATCGGTGATTTTGACGCCCCGTTCGTGCGCACGACCTACCCGGATGCGTGGGTATCCACCTATCTGTTGAAGGGCTATGTCACCATCGATCCTGTCGCGCGGGAGGGCTTTTTGCGCCAGCTGCCATTCGATTGGCGAGAACTCGAAGTCGCGCCCGAGATGCTGATGTTTCTGGAAGACGCAATACGCCATGGGATCGGCCGTTTTGGTTTTTCCATCCCGATATCGGATAAAGCCGGCCGTCGCGCCATCCTCTCTTTGAATTCGAACGTCTCCGCCGAAGACTGGGAGGATCTGGTCAGTGCTCATCGGAGGGAATGGGTCGATCTCGCGTATCTCGTCCACCAGATGGCAGTGTTCGAGCTACATGGAGCGAGCGATCCGATCCCGGTCTTGAGTCCGCGGGAACGTGAGTGCCTCTACTGGAGCGCGCTCGGCAAGGATTACAACGATATCGCGCTTATTCTCGGCCTTTCCCATCACACGACCCGCAGCTACATCAAGTCGGCGAGGACAAAACTCGGTTGCGCTACGATCTCGGCGGCGGCCACTCTTGCCCTGAAGCTGCGCGTGATCACGATATGAGCCGATCGCACGCCAGCCTTTGACAATACCCGCATATGGGTCTGACCATATGCGGGAATATCTGGCTCCTCCGCCAGGCGGCATCTTCCAGCCAGTATCAACAGCTGGAGACAAACCTTGTTCATTCTGGTTCAAGCGCATCAGTACACCCGTTATCAGGCTCTCATGGATCAGGCATTTCGCCTGCGCAAACGTGTGTTTCACGATCAACTCGGTTGGGCCGTGACAATCGACGGTGATTGCGAGCGCGACGAGTATGATGCTCTGCGGCCAGCTTACCTGATGTGGTGCAATGATCGCGCGGATCGCCTTTATGGAACGCTGCGGCTGATGCCAACCACCGGCCCAACGCTTCTCTACGACGTCTTCCATAACACGTTTGCGGGTGCAAACCTGATTGCACCTGGCATCTATGAGGGAACGAGAATGTGCCTCGATGAGGAAACACTTTCCGAGGATTTCCCGAGGCTGGAAACGGGTAAGGCTTTCGGCATGCTGCTGCTGGCGTTGTGCGAATGCGGATTGTCGCACGGTATCGAGACGCTGGTCTCAAACTACGAGCCGCACTTGGCGCGCGTCTATCGTCGGGCGGGGCTCGCCGTTGAAGAGGTTGGCCGCGCAGAAGGCTATGGTCGCTCTCCGGTTTGCTGCGGTGTTTTCGAAGTTTCAGAGGAGGTTCGCACGCGCATGCAGCAGGCGCTTGGCGTCGCGGCTCCCCTCTATGCAGGATATCGGCCGCGCAAAATTGCGGACAGCGAGACCGTGCGCATATCGGCCTGATCCAGGAGTTGGCCAAAAGGCGGTTGCGACAACGTCTGCCTCAACCGCCATAATTTCCGGGAAAGACAATATCTTGGTCGACGAGAACGTTGAACTTGTAGCCCGGCCGGATTTGGATGGTGGGCTGAACATTCAAGTTCTTGGAAATCGTCTGCTCCGCGACGCGGCCGAAGGTCTCCGCAAAGTTCCGGCGTGCCGCGTCAGAGGCTGTATCCTGTGTGGCGAGGGTGGAACTCTCCGGAACCGCCATATCGATGCCAGTACCAATCAGTGCAACAAGCGCCGCCGAACCGAAGGTGCGGAAATAGTGATTATTGACCTTGTCAGAGAACCCGCCATAGCCCTGCGAGTCCGTTCCAGCCATGCCGCCGATCTGCAGTGTCGAGCCATTCGGGAAGATGACATCCGTCCAGACGACCAGAACGCGGCTTTGGCCAAACGAGACCTTGCTGTCATAGCGTCCGAGTAATTTGGTACCTTGCGGAATGAGAAGAAAATGCCCCGTGGCGCTGTCGTAGATGTGCTGGCTCACCTGCGCGGTAATCCGGCCCGGCAAATCGGAGATGATACCGGTGATCATCGTCGCAGGGATGACGGAGCCGCGTTTCAGTTCATAGCGTGACTGCTGAGGTACAACCTGGTTCGGCAGGTAGCCGAGATCCTTGATGTCGGCGTTGAAGAAATCTTCCTTCGAAGTCTGCCCGTTCGGATCGGCATTCTGGCCCATGGCCGCCGCATAGAGATCGGAGGCACCGTTATTGGTGGCCGGCTGCCGGTCTGTTGTCCTGGTGTCGTTGGAGATATTTCCCAGCTCCGAGATTTTGAGCTTCAGCGGCGAGTCAAAGGCAGTGGCACGCGCCTGAAGGCTGGCCATCCGCTGTCGCTGCTGTTCACGCAGGACTTGTTCGCGCTGCTCGCGGCGAAGTCGGGCCAACCATTCTTCTTCCGACTCCATTTGCGGTCGGCGCTCTTCCCGTGCCTGCTGCTTTATCTGCTCTTCTTCAATCGGCTTGGCTTCCACCTTTGTCTGGGTTGTGGGCGTGGGCTGGAATACGGACTGCTCTTCGCGATCCCCGATGATGCCGTCTTTCACCCCGCGCTTCATCTGATCAGCGAAGGTCGAGGCCGGGACGTTCGAGCCTGCTTCATCCGGAATTCTGTCGCCGAACCGCAGTCCCCTGGATGAGATGCCGTAGACAAGGACACAGGCGACGACGACTGCGATACCGATGCCAAAGAACACCGGCAGGCGATTGAGCCGTTTCATGCCCTTTTCCTGCGAGGCGCTGCTCGGATTGCCGAGCTGGAGCGACTGGACCATATCTGTCTCTCCTCAGTTTCGCTTCATTAATGAAAGCGGGCTCGCCGGCGTGGCGCCACCAGATGACACCGAATAGGCCCGCCCAAGCTCGAGTGTCTCGCTGGAAAGCCTCACGAGTACCTGTCCGTCAACGTCGATCAACGAATATGCCAGCTCGATCGGTTTGGCGGTGTTCTTCACGGAGCGTGCCTTATCATCCGTCACGACAGTGAAACCCCACCCTTTTAACGCGGCCTCGAGCGCGGTCGCGAAATCCGAAGTGTCGTTGTGAAGCCTGATCGGCGCGGCGGTTGACCCTGCCTGCTCGGCGTAACGTCCAGCCATGTCGCCGGCGATCGCGCTTGCCACGGGACCTGTTACCGTCGAGGGCGCGGCGCTCGTCGTGAGCGCGTCTGTT
Organism: Pararhizobium gei; assembly: GCF_029223885.1. Taxonomy (NCBI): domain Bacteria; kingdom Pseudomonadati; phylum Pseudomonadota; class Alphaproteobacteria; order Hyphomicrobiales; family Rhizobiaceae; genus Pararhizobium; species Pararhizobium gei. The sequence goes on from NZ_CP119410.1 coordinate 263,672, forward strand.
CCGGTCTGGCAACCAGAGAGAAGAACGGCAGCAACAATAGGAAAATGGCAAAGGCGCATCGATCAGCCTCCCCGCCGGATGGTGATTTTCTGCTGACGCCAGCCGACGCCCGAAACAAGGACAGCCTTGTCGATATTGTAATCGACGATCATCATGTCGTTCTTCATCCGGTAGTTTACGATCCGGTTTTGCCCGCCAGAAACTACGAAGAGGACCGGCGCATCCTGACCGGAGAGCGTTCGCGGAAACTGTATGTAGGTCTTCTGCCCATCCGAATAGACGCGCTTCGGCTTCCAGGGCGCGCTGCCGCTCAGCGAATAGGCGAAGGCAAGTTGCTCTGGCGGTACGCCGCCGTCGGAATTGGTCATCGTCTGAATTCGAGCGTTGATGTCGGACAATCTCGTCGCGGCCTCTTCCGGATACTCGAAGCCGACCCGGGCCATATACTGGTTTGGATGCGATTTGAGCTGAATATGATAGGTGCGCCTCGACGTCGTCACCACCATCGACGTCACCAGACCCGCTTCAGACGGTTTGACGATCAGGTGAATTGCCTGGCCCCCTGCAGCACCGGATGTGGCCGGCTCGACCTTCCAGCGCACCGTGTCCCCAACAAGCACGTCGCGGACAATCTCCCCACCCTGAAGCTCGATGTCGCAGACCTGTAAAGGTGAGCAAACGACAGAGGGCTGCGTCTCACCGAACAGAAAGATGACTTTTCCGTCGGCACCAGTTGTTACCAGTCCCCGCTGCCCACGCCATTTGTTGGAGAGGGTGGTTCCTTTCGCCTCATTCGTCGTCAGGCTCTGGGCAAAGCCCGATGTCGTCGCCGTGATCAAAAGCGCAAGTGCGGTCATGCAGCAAAGCGCTGCCCGATTTAACCTTGTATTCATTGAAGTCCCCTGCCCTTACAGTTGCGCGGTCCAGTCGAAGTCCTTGACATAGAGGCCGATGGGATTGAGCCGGATGGTCGCCTCGTCCTGGGGCGGGGTGATCGCCACCGTGGCTATGCCGCGAAATCGGCGTGTCGCGATTTCCTTGCCTTTGCGGTCCCGTTCGTACTCAGTCCAGTCGATCTGATAGGTCTGGTTCGACAGCGCGACGATGTTGTTCACCTCGATGGCGACGGTCGCATTCACGGCCTTTTCGAATGGCGAGTTGCCACGGAACCAGGCATTAATCTTCTGGGTCGATGGATCGCTTGTCCTGAGAAGCGCATAGGTCCTGTCGATGTATTGTTTCTGGACGACGGCATCCGGCGTGATCGAGCGGAAACTGGTGATAAAGCCGCCGAGCGTTGCCCGGATGACCCGGGCGTCGGCATATTCGATCTGCTGCGGAAATCCTGCCGAGACGGTGTTTCCGAGCTTGTCGACCTCGACGATGTACGGCACGAGTTTGACCTGCGTGCTCAGATACAGCGAGTAACTGAGACCGATCACCGCCATGCCGAGGCTCAAGATGCCGACCGTCCGCCATGCCGAGGCCGCCCTCACGTAAGAGCCGTATCGTTCCGACCATTCCTGCCTTGCGGCAAGATACGGGTTCTCCGGGGCGCGTTGCGCTGCCATATTATTTTCCCTGTCTTGAATTTACGATTTATCCTGCCGCTCCGGCGGCTGACCGGGTGAGGCTCCCTTGCCGCGAGCCTGGTCGAGCTTCGCGTTCGCTAGGCCAAGGATGGAGCCGGCATAGGCACCGGGCGACCCGATCGCCTTCTCCTTGGCTGCGGATCCTGCGGCCTGCCCGGCCGAGCCAAGGCCTGCACCCACTCCGCGAATAGCCGCTCCTCCAAAGGATGATCCGGCGGCCCGCGCCGCTTGACCTGCTGCAAATCCTGCTCCGGCCGCACCTGCGGCCAGGAAGGCTCCGCCAGTCGCGAAAGACGCCGCCTGCCCACCGTGCTGAATGGCTTCCATCCCGCCGGAAACCGACGCCCCCTGAACGACGCCCTGCATGATGTTTGGAACATACATCGCGATGATAAACACAACGACCGAGATGCCGGCGATCGCAAGTGTCGTGATGAACTGGTCGGTCTCGGCGGTTGGGGCCTGAGCAAGTCCCAAGAGGACACCGGAGCCGATTTTAGCGATCATGACCAACGCCATGAGCTTCATGCCAACGCCGAAAGCATAAACGAGATATCGGACAGCAAAGTCCTTGGTGAACGAGGATCCACCGAGGCCGAGCATAATCATTCCCGCGAGTAGGCCGACATACATCTCGACCATCACAGCCACGAAAATCGCTGCCACCAGCGAGAAGCAGATTACAACAATACCCATGGCGAGAACGGCTGCGATCGCAAGGGCATTATCCTCGAAGACACCGAACTTGGCCTGTTCCGACATCTGCGAAGCGACACGGATACCCGCATCGAACACCTCCGCAGGCGAAGCTGACCCGCTGCCGGCCCCGATCTGATAGAGACTATCGACAACAGCTTTGGCAAACGCCGGTCCCTGGGTCAAAACAAAGGCAAAAAAGCCGATGAACATGATCCTCCGCACAAGCTCAGCGAACCAGCTGTCGAGGGATGCCGACTGAATGGCGAGCCACACCGCGGCAATCCCTACCTCTATTCCGGCGAGGATCCAGAACAGAGACCTTGCCGCATCCATGATGGTTGTTTCCCAACCCTTGGCAGCGGAAGAAACCTGATTTTCAAGCTCTGTGAGGACTTGGCCCTGCTGTGCAAACGCAGGGCCGGCCAGCATAAGGCAGGCAAGTCCGGTTGCGAAAAAGATCAACTCGATCCGTGCCCTCACCATCTTGGACGCATTTCCTGGCCCTTTTCGATCGGGGGCAGGTCCTTTTTCACACCGAAAAACTTCTCACTCATTTTGGATGCGGACCGATCGTCGGATTTCATGATGAACACCGTTGCTGCGGACACCGAAGCCGCCGCGACCAAAAGCGCGCTAGCAATGACAACTGCGCGGCTCACCAGCGTGGCTCCATCTTCTGACCTTCGGGGACGGCACTGGTATCGGCGTTGAAGAACTTTTCTCGCCGAGCTTGTGCCAGATCCTTGTCGGTCTGCTCGCTTTGCAGCCACGTCCCCATCATCGTCATCTGCTGGGAGACGAGACCACGCAGCTTCTGCATTTGCGCAACCTGCTGCGCCGCAATTTCGTGGCCGACCTGGAGAGCTTTCATTTGGCCATCGGCCGATTCCGACATGTTTCGGAGGGAGCCCATCGTATCCTCCTCGCTGTCGAACTGGTCAGCCGTCAGGCTTGCAGCCTTGAGCGTGCTGGCGATGGTGTCGCGGTTGGTATCTGACCAACGGGCATAGTTCGAGGATAGGTCCGTCCCGTCGGCGGCGGCAGTCTGAAGATCAGCATAGGATTGAAAGCGCTGTTTCAGCACATCATCTGCGCTCCCCATCGAGAAAGAGATGCTCTGTCCTTGATCGACGATACTGCGGAGCTGATTGAGGTCGCTCTCCACCTGCCCCCAGATATGATCGGGCAGCTGCGCCGTGTTTTGCAGCATGTTTTCGTAGATGTTCAGCTGGTTTTGGATCTGCTCGGCCAACTGACTGATCTGTGTCAGCTGATTGTCGACTTGCAGGCCGGAGCTTTTAAGAAGGTCGACGAGCTGTGCATTGTTGGCAAGCTGTGTCCACTCGGTTGCAGCGCCCGTCGCTGAGCCAGCAAATGCCGGTGTGGAAGCGCCGGTTACAAATGCTGCAATGACAACGGTCGCGGATTTTCTTCTGAGCGATAGGATATGGTCAAGCATAGCGATTGATCCCTCTTTCATTGAGCCATTGGGTCGGCCAGTCTTTGCCGTAAGTTGAGAGAAGTTCCCGGATCCGAGCGAGGTCGGCTTTGCCGGAAGCACCGACGAAGGAGAGGGTGAGCGGCCCCAGCGCCATATCGAAAAGGCGGCGTCCGTCCGGCGACGTCACGTAATATTCCCGCTTTGGAATAGCGGCTGCGACGATTTCGATTTGGCGAGGATTAAAGCCGATGCGCTCATAGAATTCTCGTGTCCCGGACTCGCGGGCAGCCCCATTCGGGAGGCAGATCTTGGTTGGGCAGGATTCCTTCAGGACATCGATGATGCCCGAGCGCTCTGCGTCCGAAATTGACTGGGTGGCGAGAACGACAGCGCAGTTCGCCTTTCGCAGCACCTTCAGCCACTCGCGGATCTTGTCGCGAAAAACCGGGTGACCGAGCATCAGCCACGCCTCATCGAGAATGATGAGACTTGGTGCCCCGGTGAGCCGCTTTTCGATCCTGCGAAACAGATAGGTCAGCACTGGCACGAGATTTCGCTCGCCCATGTTCATCAGTTGCTCGATCTCGAAGCACTGGAATTGACCGAGGGTCAGCGAATCCTGTTCAGCGTCGAGAAGCTGACCCATTGGGCCATCGACAGTGTAGTGGTGCAACGCGTCCTTGATCTCCCGCATCTGCACGCCACTCACAAAATCCGACAGCGACCGGCCTGGAGCCCCCGCCATCAAACCGATCTGCCGAGATATGGCGTTTCGGTGGTCCGGGTTGACCGTGACACCCTGCAGGGAGACGAGTGTTTCGATCCACTCGGAAGCCCAGGCGCGGTCGGTATCGGTCGAGAGGTCGGAGAGAGGGCAAAAGGCAAGCCTAGCCCCCTCCCCTGCCTCGCCGCCGATTTCGTAATGATTGCCATCCACGGCCAGCGTCAGCGGCAGAATAGAGTTGCCTTTGTCGAAGGCGAAAACCTGCGCACCCTCATACCGGCGAAATTGCGCTGCGATGAGCGCGAGAAGCGTTGACTTGCCGGAACCGGTCGGTCCGAAAATCAGCGTATGCCCGACATCGTCCACGTGAAGGTTTAGTCGGAAGGGTGACGATCCGGAAGCCACCTGCGTCAGTGGCGGCGCGTCCGGTGGATAGAACGGGCAGGGCGCAAGCGGACTGCCCGACCAGACGGAATTGAGCGGGATCAGGTCCGCGAGGTTGCGGGTGTTTATCAGCGGTTCCCGGATGTTGCAGTACCAGTTGCCTGGCAGGCTCCCGAGGAACGCGTCAGTTGCGTTCAACGTCTCGATCCGCGCCCCAAATCCTTCAGCCTGGATTATCCGCCGAACGGACTCGGCTTTATTGGCAAGATTTTCTCTGCTCTCGTCGAATAGGATGATCACCGGCGTGTAATAGCCATATGCGACTAGCTGCGAAGAAGCCTCGGCGATCGCGTCTTCAGTCTCCGAGACCATGGCCATTGCATCCTGGTCAACCGATCGGCTCTGCGTCTGGAAGAGTTGGTCGAAGAAAGGCCGTACCTTCTGCTGCCATTTCTTGCGCGTGCGCTCCAACCGCTGTTTGGCTTCCTCAGCATCCAGAAAGATGAAGCGCGACGACCAGCGGTAGGTGAGCGGCAAGAGATCGAGGCTATTCAAGATGCCTGGCCAGCTCTCGGCCGGCAAACCGTCGATTGCAATGACGCTGAGGAACCGGTTTTCGACCTTCGGGGTAAGGCCGTGCTCCAGCTCCGCGGTCGCCAGCCAGTCCAAATATATGGGAATTTCTGGCAAACGCACCGGGTGATTTTCACCGGTAATGCAGAACCGGATGAACTGGAACAGCTCATCGTAGCGGGCAATACGGGCGCCATCGCGTTCCGGCACCTCACGCGTCCGCATACGGTCGATTGAGATGACGTTGCCGAGGTACTGCTCGATCTCTCGGATAGAGCGCCTGAAACTGTCGAGCACTGTGTCGGCATAGGTCGCCGTCCGGCTCTCAGTGTCCGAGTAGATATAACGCGTGACGCCAGATCGCCGGCGCTCGGGAGGGCGATATGTCAGGACGAGCGCATGCCGGCTCTCGAAATGCCCGCGCTCCTGTTCGAAGTGCTTGCGCCGCTCATCATCGATCATGCGGGTGACAGCATCGGGAAAATAACTGCGCTCCGCAGAAGGATAGTCGTTCGTTGGAATGCGCACAGCCTCGACTTGGATCATCCAGCCGGAACCCAGCCGCGAAAGGATCGTATTGATCTGACGGGACAGCTCGTTGCGCTCGAAATCCGTGGCGCTCTCGGAGTCAGGGCCGGCAAAATACCATCCCGCCATGAGACTTCCGTCCTTGAGAAGAATGATCCCGTTATCGACCAGTCCGGCATAGGGCACGAGATCGGCGAACGACGGTGCGGACGGACGAAGGGAACGCAAAGCGACCATCATTGCACCTCTAGAAACGTCGCCACGGCGAAGACGTGGGCAGGTAGTGATGCCGGTAGCGCAAATGCCGCACATAGACATGACGCATGAGGGGATCGGATTTTGCCATCATGCGCAGTGCGCCGACGATCACGAACCAGATGGCCATGCCGAACAGCGCGGAATATAGGGTGAGCACGACGAAGATCAGGATGATTGCCACCAGCCCTGTGACAAGCAGAAGCTCCCGGTCTGCCCCCATCAGCAGGTTCGGTCGTGAAAGAGCGCGGTGAATGCGATTGCGTTGGAGAGCGGAATGCGGCTCACCCATTGGCCCCCTCCCCTCTTGAAACGGACATCGGATGCGAAACGGTACCTGGCAAACTTGTGGCAGTGATGCCGATCGATGCGCCGGTCGCACCGAACAGTCCGACAATCGTCGTGGCCCCCAGCAGGATACCGGCGACCAGTACGATGTAGACGAGGCGTCGCGCGAAATCGTTGAGCTCGCCGCCGAAGATCAGCATTCCGCCGGCGATTGCCATGGCAGCCAACGCGATCGCTCCGGCAACCGGACCCGTGATGGACTCCTGGATCTGTTCAAGCGGCCCTTCCCATGGAAGACTTCCACCGGAACTGGCGAGGGCTGGCGCCGCAAGCGCCGTGCAAAACAGAGCAGCGAGTAGCCCGAGGCGAAAAGAGCGATTATGCAGCATGAATGTCCTCATCTATTTGAGCGTAATGTTCGGTCTGGTATCGGCTACCGCTGAAGCCCTCGACATTGATGACCTCTCGTACCCGTCTCCCCCTCCCCGCGCGCTCGATCGAAATGACAAGATCAACGGCCTCGCCGATCACAGCCTGCATCGGCTGCTGACTGACCTCGGCGGTCAATTGCTCCAGACGACGCAAGGCAGACATGGCAGTATTGGAGTGGACAGTGGTGACGCCACCGGGATGGCCGGTATTCCAGGCCTTCAACAGCGTCAGTGCGGCGCCATCGCGGACTTCGCCAACGATGATGCGGTCAGGACGGAGGCGCATGGTGCTCTTGAGCAACCGCGCCATATCGATCGTGTCACTGGTATGGAGGCACACTGCATTCTCTGCCGCACACCTGATTTCCGCAGTATCTTCAAGAATGACCATGCGGTCATCCGGTGCTGAAGCTATGATTTCAGCGATCACCGCATTGGCGAGGGTCGTTTTGCCTGAGCCCGTACCTCCTGCAATCACGATGTTTAGCCGGTTCGCGATAGCGCTCCTGATCACTGTCGCTTGTGCCTCTGTCATCACTTTGTCAGCGATATAGTCGTCGAGTGGGATCAGCCTGGAGGCTCTGCGCCTGATCGTGAAGGTTGGCGACGCTACGACTGGAGGCAGCAGTCCTTCAAATCGGTGCCCTCCAATAGGGAGCTCGCCGGAGATGATCGGTCGTCCGTCGTCCGCCTCTGATTGGAGAGCGTGTGCGACGGAGCCAATGATTGTTTCCGCTGCTGTCGCAGCCATCTCACCCGCAGGCGCAATACCCTGCCCTAACCGTTCGATAAAAACCCTTCCATCGGGGTTGAGCATGATTTCCACGACACTGGGGTCGTCGAGGGCGACACAAAGGCGGTCGCCCAAGGCTTCTTGAAGTTTGCGGACAAGGCGTGAGTGCGATTGCAGCATGGGTGGCACTGTCTCCTCGTTGGATGTTTCGAGAGGGAGACAAAACCGGAGCGGGAGGACATGTCCATCTACAAATTTGTACCTCGCGATTCTCCTTGGATTCCGTCACGGTCGCGCAAATCACTACGTCGGCCGCCTTTCAGATGCGTTGAGGCTGGCAAAAGGCTGTGGGAAGCCTCAGTGTGGCAGGTCAATTTAGCGGATCTAAGTATATGAAAATGCAACCTGATTGTAAATTTTCATCGCTTAGCCGCAACTGCGTTAAGGTTTTGTTAACCCAAAACTTCTTGCTCGAAAAACAGAATCGGCGCTATTTATCAGTGGCGGAATTTTTCAGGTTTCGCGAAAATTACCGCCAATGGCAAAAAATGGGTTTTGAG
>NZ_CP119411.1 GCF_029223885.1 Pararhizobium gei
CATGGCGCGGTGCCATCGTTTGTCGCGATGTGCATTCGATACCCTGAACACCGTGTAGCAGAGCAAGGATGACGGGACGAAAAGGGCGAGCGAGGCGACGATCGCACCCATCCAGCCGGCCAGTTTCCACCCGACAAGTGTGGCAAGCATGACGCCGGGTCCGGGTGCGGCGCGTGAAATGGCAAAGAGTTCCAGGAATTGCTGCGCACTCAGCCATCCGCGGGCCGAGACCACCTGGTTTTCCATCCCGGCGATGATACTGGCGCCGCCACCGATGGAGATCAGCGAAAACGGCACGAACACCATGATGAGGCCGATCAACGGGTCGTCACGCATCGGTCTTGCCCGCCCGGTTCCAGCTGATCGCAATGCTGACGGGGGCGAGGCAGCCAATAACGGTCAGGAGCGGCCAATCCAGGATGCCGACTGTCACCGCAACAACCACGACCACGGCCAAACCTGCCAGGTTACGGGATGCGCGGCGGACCCCGTGCCAGCATATCACTATGAGCAGACCGGTCGCGGCAGCAGCGACCCCGGCCAGTGCGGCTTCCAGCGGCCCGACATTGGCGATCGAATCGATCAGCGCGCTGAGGCCGATGACGGCAAAAAACGGGCCGATGAGAAAGCCGAACGCACCGGCAATCGCCCCCGCCGGGCCGCGCAACTGCTCTCCCATGCAGACGACCAGGTTGATGACGTTGGCGCCGGGCAGCATCTGCGAAATCGCCATGCTGCTGGCAAAGTCGTCGGCATCGATCCAGCGCTTCTGCTCGACGAACTCCCGGTAAAGCCAGCCTGACAGGCCGCCGCCGAAGCTGAGCAGGCCGATCTTCAAGCAGACGAGAAACAGGCCGGCGAGCGACGCCGGCTGAATGGGCGCGTCATGCGGCATCTGTCTCACGCTGCATCCGGCAAATGGACCTCGCTCGCAGCAAGAAGCCGCTTGGTATAGTCGTGCTGAGGAGCGGTGTAGACGCTCGCCGTCGGTCCCTGCTCGACGATCTGGCCACGATACATGACGATGACCGAGGTTGCGAAATCCCGCACCAGCGCCAGATCGTGGGCGATGAAAATATAGGATAGGCCAAACTCCCGGCGTAGCGTCTTCAGGAGGTCGATGACCTGCGCCTGAACCGAAACGTCCAACGCTGAAACGGCCTCGTCGCAGACGATGACTTCGGGCTGGAGCGCCAACGCCCGAGCAATGGCAATGCGCTGTCGCTGGCCGCCGGAAAACTGATGCGGATGACGGTCGATATGGTCCGGCTTCAGGCCGACACGTTCCAGAAGCTCGACCACCCTTCCCCGCCACTCGCTCTTCGGCAGAACACCGGCGTGGATCGCCCACGGCTCCGATACGATTTTCCCGATAGTCATGCGCGGGTTGAGCGATGCGGTCGGGTCCTGGAAAACGAACTGCATCCGGCGCCTGGCCTTGAAGGTCTCTGCCGCCGACATGCCGTTCATGTCCTTGCCGTCGAAACGGATCGTGCCACTGGTCGGCGGTTCCAGACCGAGCAGCATGCGCGCCAATGTCGATTTTCCGGAACCGGATTCACCGACGATGCCGAGCGTTTCTCCGCTGCGGAGTACGAAGCTGGCATTGTCGACCGCACGCACCGCATTCGGCCCGGCTTCTGCCGCTTTGCCCGGATGCACGCCGTAGATGCGTGAGACATCCTGGACCTCAAGCAGCGTCCGGCGCGTCTCGAAGGTCGCCGCCTGGGTTTCGAAACCGTGCCGCCCCGGCATCGCGTCCAGAAGCTTGCGCGTATAGGGATGGGACGGCGCTGTCATGATGACGGACGCTGTCCCGGTCTCGACGACGCGACCGTTCTGCATGACCACGACGCGATGGGCGACCTTTTCGACGACGCCCAGATCGTGCGTGATGAGAACCAGCCCCATGCCGCTTTCCGCCTGCAGCGACTTCAGGAGATCAAGCACCTGCGCCTGAACGGTGACATCAAGCGCGCTGGTCGGCTCATCGGCAATCAGCAGGTCGGGTTCGAGCGCGATCGCAGAGGCGATCATGATGCGTTGCCGCTGGCCGCCGGAAAACTGGTGGGGATATTGCCGCGCCCGCCGCTCCGGGTCGTTGATGCCGACCTTATGCAGCAACTCAATTACACGTGCATGGGCAGTCTTCCTGTCAAAGCCATGGATCCGCAGGGTTTCGGCAATCTGCCAGCCGATCGGGTAGACTGGATTGAGCGCGGCCAGGGGATCCTGGAAAATCATCGATATCTTGCGGCCATTGATCTTCTGACGCTCGGCACGCGGCACCTGCAGCAGATCGCGGCCGCGGTACAGTATCTGTCCGCTGGAAATGACGGCAGGCGGCGCGTCGACGAGATCAAGGACCGCGGAAGCGCTGACGCTCTTGCCCGATCCGCTTTCGCCAAGAATGGCGAGCGTCTCGCCCGGATTGACCGACCAGCTCACATCATCGACGGCATGAACCACGCCGCGGCGGCTGGGAAAGCTGATGCTCAGGTTTCTGATTTCGAGGAGTGGCTGATCAGTCATGTCTGCCTACCGATGTCTGGAGGCGCCAGCGTTCGACCGGATCGGTCACGACGCGGAGCCAGTTTGAAAGGAGATTGAGAGCCATGGTGACGAGCATGATCGCGACACCCGGCCAGAAGGCCAGCCACCATGCGGACCCCAGGTAGTTGCGGCCGTCCGCGACCATCAGGCCCCAGGTCACCTCCGGTGGCTGGATGCCGATGCCCAGGAAGCTGAGACCGGACTCGACCAGCATGACGAAGGCGATTTCCAGTGCCGCGAGATTGATCACGGTCGGCAGCACCATGGGTGCGATATGCCTGAGAAGAATCCGGTCCGTCCGGGCACCCATTGCCTTTGCAGCGGTAACAAACATCCGCTCCTTGATTTCCAGCACCTCGGCGCGAACAGTCCTGAGGAAGATCGGGATACGGGAAACCGCAAGCACGAGAATGACATTGGTGATGCCGGGATCGAACACGAACAACACGATGACCGCCAGGAGCATGGATGGAAAACTCATGATCGCATCTGCAAGACGCAGAAGCAGCGCACTGACCCATCCGCCCTTGTATCCCGCGACGAGCCCGAGCACGCCGCCGATCATCATCGAAAGCAGAACGGCGCTGGCGGCGATGACCATGGTGTTCTGGCTGGCGACGATGATGCGGGCGAGAAGGCTGCGGCCAAGCGCATCGGCGCCAAGGAAGAACATCCAGCCCTTGCGGAGCGAGAAGGGTGGCGCGTTGCGCGCCATGAGATTGACGGCGCGCGCCTGGTCGGCAAGCAGCCATGGGCCAAGAAGAACACAGGCGAGCACGATCAGAAGCAGGGCAGCCGAAACCGTGGCGACCTTGTCCTGCCAGAGCAGACCGAGGATTTCCTTGAAGCCCCCGGATGGCGCGGCGGGTTTGACGGTGAGGGAAACGGGCGCGGTCATCTCAGCTATACCGGATGCGTGGATCGACGAGTGCATAGGTGATATCCACAATGATGTTGATGACAAAGACGGCGAGCGCGGTGACCAGGACGGCAGCCTGGATGACGGTAAAATCCCGAAGCATGACGGAATCGATCATCAGCTTACCGATCCCCGGAAATCCGAAAACGGTTTCGACGATGACGGCGCCGTTGACGATGCCGGCAGCCTGGTCGCTGGCCACCGTGATCACCGGCAGAAGTCCGTTTCGAAGCGCATGGACAAAAACGATCGCCCGCGAGCCGACGCCTTTGGCGCGGGCTGTCTTGATGTAGGCGGAGGACAGCGCCGTCATCATCGACGTGCGCACGACCTGGACCAGAACCCCGGTCGGGCGCAGCATCAGCACGGCAACAGGCAAAATCCAGTGGAGCGGTGTCCCGGTGCCGGATGTCGGCAGAGCCCTGAGCGTCACGGCAAAGACCAGCACGCCGACAATGGCAACCCAGAAGTTCGGCGTGCTGGCGCCGATCAGTGAAATGAAGCTGGCGAGACGGTCGAAGACGCCGCCGGGACGGAACGCGGCGAGCGAACCGGTGACCACCGATACGAGGATGACCAGAGGCATCGTGAAGGCAGCGAGCGTCAGCGTCGTCGGGAAGGCCTGCAAAACGACATCGACGGCGGGGCGCGAGAATTGCAGCGATTGGCCCATGTCGAAATGCAGCAGCCCCCACAGGAAGTGGCCGAACTGGATATAGAGCGGATCATTGAAGCCGAACTGCTCGTTGAACTGGTGACGGATCTCGGCGGATGCATCCTGAGGCAGATAGAGATCGGCCGGCGAACCGGTCATGCGCGCCAGAAAGAAGACCAAGACGATCAGCACAAGCAGAGAAAAGACGCTCTGCAACGACCGTTTAAAGATGAATGAACCCATATCAGCCTCCTCCGCCGGATGTGGATCGGGGGTCGGACATCATCGGCATCAGCCGCTGGTTCGCCACCCATTGAGGTTGGCGACGGGCGTTCACCGCCCGCCACCCCGTCTACGCTATTTCAGCTTCAGCCGTGCGAGCTGCAGTTCGACGGCGTTGGCGATTGTCGGCGTAAAGTCCAGCCGCTTTCCAACACGCATATAGTTGACCATATGAAAGAGCGGCACGTCGGCGACGATATCCTCATAGATGCGGCGGAACACCTCGTTATATTCCTCCGCCCGCTTGGCGCCGGATTGCGTGCCGGCATCGACGATCAGGGCGTCGAGGTCGGCATCATGCAACTCGCTCTGGCGACCGTTTGAATGGTACTTGAAGAATGCGGTGAAAGCTGCGTCGCCGCTGTTGTTGTCGTGCATCGTCAGAAAGATGTTGGGCTGGCGATCCTCGGCGAACGGCTTGTTGGCCATCTTCAGCCACTGCGTCATCTCGAGATTGTCGAGCTTGATGTTGAGACCGACGCCGCGCAGCATTTCGGCCGCCGCTTCGACGAACTCATTGCTGTTGGCAAACATTGCCGGACGGCCAATCATGCGGATCTCGCGATCCACGTCGACACCATCCGCCTTTGCCTGTGCCAGCAATGCCTTGGCCTGTTCCGGGTCATATGCCCAGGGTTTCAAGTTGGCGTTGAAGCCGAGCACGCTTGGTCCGACCTGCTGCATGGCAAGTTCGGCCTTGTCGCTGATGATGCTGCCGAGAAAAGCCTGGCGATCGATGGCCAGATTGATGGCCTTGCGCACCCGAACGTCGTTGAGCGGCGGAATATCCACGGACAGGCGGAACAGGGCGCTATCGGAATTCGGATAAACTTTGTCGGTTTCCGGGTTCGTTGCATCCTGGGGTGCAATCGAGAAGGCCAGGTCCGCTTCGCCGGTTTCGACCATGGCAGCGGCCACGGAGGATTCGGAGCGCCACACATAGGTTGCCTTGTCGATTACCGGCTTCTCGCCCCAATAGGCGTCGTTGCGCACGAGGCCGACATTTTCGCCCTGCGTCCAGTGATCGAACTTGTAGGGGCCTGTGCCGATCGGGTCGGCCGTATATTCGCCTTTCGGCGTCTTCACCGACGAGATCGTCAACTGCGCCAGCAACGTCGGCAGGATGGGAACCGCGGTCTTGGTGGTGAACTTCGCCGTATGCGCGTCGACCTCGGTCGCCTTGACATCGGTTCCATCCAGGTACTTGGTGCGCGTGATGCACGTTAGCGCCGGATCGTTGGTGCGTTCCAGCGAGTGAATGACCGCTTTCGCATCGAATGGCGTGCCGTCATGAAACGTGATGCCTTGGCGAAGCTTGAAGACCCATTCCGTCGGCGCGGTCTGTTCCCAGCTTTCCGCAAGACGGGGCAGCGTCGTGTGCTTGTCGTAGTCAAGCTCGACGAGTGTCTCAACGACATTTTGCTTGATGATACGGCCGATAACCGAACGCGGCGTTTCGCATGGATCGAGGCGATCCGGCCCGGCCGGCAGGACGATGGTCACCGCGGTGGCATCCTGTGCGGATGCCAGGTTCGGCGGCGCAATCAAGGCGGTCGATGTGACCACCGCTATGGTTTTCCAGAAACTCAACGACGTTCTCCTCATTGTCGATGGAATTTTGATAAAGATCAGGACCTCACGAGTTGCAGGCGCGCTTCCTTGTATCCGGCGATCTTCACGCGCTCCCGTTCCTCCTGTGCGCGGATTGCCGGCAGAAGCTCCCGGGCGACTTCAGGCGCAAGCGCCACGATCCCGTCGTCATCTCCGACGATGAGATCTCCGGGATGAACGACCAAGCCACCAATGGAAACCGGCACGTTCAGCGATCCGGGTCCGTTCTTGTACGGACCCTTGTGGGTGATACCGCGGGCATAGCAGGGAAGGTCGGAGGCACGGATCGCCGAAACGTCACGGATCGCGCCGTCAAGCACGAAGCCGGCCACGCCGATCGATTCCGCATGCGTGAGAATGATTTCGCCAATCAGTGCCTGGCTGACATCGCCGCCGCCATCGACAACGATGACGTCGCCGCGCCGGGCGATCTTCAACGCCGCATGGATGGCCAGGTTGTCGCCATTGCGGGTCTTGACGGTCAATGCCGTGCCTACCAGCTGGCCGCCCTTGTGATAGGGAAGGATGCCCGTGGCGCCGGGCAAACGGGCCATGTTGTCGCTGATGATGGAGGTGGCGACACCGCGAAATTCGGAAACCAGTTCGGATCCGACCTGCGTGGCGGCCGGGTGCTGTTCTATCGTCATATAATCCTCCTTGGCAGCCATCTCCTCGGCTGCTCAACTCCGGCAAAGGTTACGCTTGCTTAACCAAGCAAAAAAGCGATATTTTCTACTATAAATAAATCGCTTTTGTTCATGGGAAGCCGATGTTCACGTTGAAACAGATGGAAGCGCTCTATTGGGTCGCAACACTTGGCAGTTTTGAGGCTGCCGGCTCTTACCTCAACGTGACGCAGTCGACGATTTCAAAGCGCATCGGCGAGCTCGAAAGCCGCTTCTCAGCACCGCTGTTCGATCGCAGCAGCCGGCAATCCGTGCTGACCAGCAAGGGACGTGACATCCGCGATATCGCCGAGCAGATGCTGCGGCTGAACGACCGCCTGACGCTCACCGCCCGAACCTCAAACGCGCCGCCGTTTCGTTTCCGGCTGGGCGTGACGGACCTCGTCGCCCTCTCCTGGCTGCCGGAATTGCTGGCGACCATTCTCGACAGGTATCCTGGAATTTCGCTGGAACCCGAGATTGACCTTACGGCGGGTCTTCTCGAACGCCTAACCGAGCGCAAGATCGACTTCGTGATCTGTCCGCGCGTCACGCAGCACCCGCAGTTCGTCAACATGCGGCTGGGCGAAATCGAGCTGGTCTGGATGTGCAGTCCGAAAATCTACAATGGCAGCGAGGTGCTGACCAAAGTGGAAATGCTGCGATATCCTCTTCTTATCCAATCGGCTGGCTCGATGCTGCGGCCGATTCTCCACGACGTGATCGACAATCCCCGCCTGCCCTTCGGCAAGACGATTTCCTGCAACAACATGGCAGCGCTTGCCGAGCTGGCCGCCTATGGCCTCGGCATCACCATCCTGCCAAAGGCATTCTTCAGCCGGTATGTCGATGACGGGCGCCTTCACGTCATGAAGTCCGAGTTCGAGCTACCTAAACTCGAATATTTCATCACCTACCGCAACGACTATAACGGCGCCTTCTTCGAGGAAATCGCCGAAATTAGCCGCGATCTCTGTGATTTCACGAAGGATCTTAAAAAGCCTGAGGGAGAGGTGTTTGGAAATTAGGCCGGCATGGGTGGAAGTGCGCGTCAGGTGCTGCTGTCCATGACGAACGATCAGATTCACTTCCCGCGGCAGTCGGATGAAGGGCGCATGACCAACTTCGTATGGACGCCGGTCCGTTATCGCAATGTGATCGGCATCCTCAAAAACCCTTTCTACGCCGGCGTCTACGTCTATGGAAAGAGTGAGAAGTGGACTGCCATCGTCGATGGACGGGCTCGGCGCAGTTACGGTCACGGCAAGCCATCGGCACCTGGGAGGTAATGATCCGGGACCATCACGAAGGTTACATTAGTTGGGAAGATTACGAGCGCAACCAACAGCAATTGGCGCTCAATAATTATGGCCGCTCGGGCGGGACTAAATCGGACCGCGGTGGCAAAGCGCTATTATCGGGTCTCCTAACCTGCGGGCGGTGTGGGCGGCGGCTGAGTGTTGCCTATACGGGCAATCCACACAGTCCTGTAACAAGCAGAATCTAATGATGGGCTTGCGCCGATGCATGACGTTTGGTGGCCCGAAGGTCGATGCGGCGGCTGCGCGCGAGTTGTTGCGCGCGGTTGAACCGTTAGCGATCGAAGCGCCGAGGTTCGCCATGTCGGCCGCGAGGGGGTTACGGGCTATCAGGTTGCGATGGCGGTTGACCGCGCGGCAACCAAACCTTCATGCAGGTGGAAGGGCAAGGCGTCCTCGTTCCTGTCGAGCCATTTGTTCAGGTTCTGAACGACGCCTCCGTGAGGGACTTCTTTCTGCGTTATGCGCATACTTGCGAAACTCAAGCGGTGTATTCCGCCTTGGGGAATGCCCAACACCTTATGCATGAGCGTCTCGCGCGCTGGCTGTTGATGTGCCACGATCGCGTTGACGGAGACCACCTCCAGCTGACCCACGAATTTCTGTCTCTGATGTTGGGCTTGCGCCGCTCGGAAGTGACCGATCATCTGCACAAGCTGGAAGGCCTGCACTCGATCGCCATTGCGTTCTCCATGTGCTGTGAGAATGCCGCCGTGCCCTATCCGGCGTCGCGCGGCCCGGCAATCCCGGACTGCAAGCGACAGTGTTCAGGACTAGTTCCTCGCGGACGGTACTTGTACGAAAGCGCACGAAAGCCGAAAGTTCGCGCAAGGGTTCTTTTCATAGCGGATACTCCTGTTGTGGATGGGTGCTTAGAACCGCAGTAGCGTCGCAAAGTTCCAGAGGGGAACAATCATAACCCGTTGCAGGTTCTCAGCGAAAACAGGAAACCTGATCAGAAGATCGATGATGATTTGAAGTGCCACTTAGCGGCTTTTCAATCCCAACTCGAGGCGATGACGGGTGATAAGTTTTTTTGTATCGATGCCGTGGCCAAGATGTGCGTTGTGCAACAACGAAAAAGGAACTTCCCTTTTTTTGAATGTTGAATGTTTAGCGTAAAGAGAAGAGGGTCGAAAAAGTGTCGAAGTCACCGCAGCGTGAAAGCCGAACATTCCTGGTGGGGATTGCTCGTGGAGCCGCCGGTGCTTTGCTGTTTAGTATTCCGATGTTGATGACAATGGAGCTATGGCACCTCGGGTCTTACATGGAGCGGTATCGCCTGTTCGTTCTGTTGCTGGTTAACGTTCCTCTCCTCATCTTCCTAGCCGACCGTGTTGGATTTGAGCGGACGACGACGCTGACAGAAGCTTGCCGAGATGCCAACATCGCTTACGGCCTCGGGATTCTCATGAGCGCGGGCATCCTTGTCCTGCTCGGCGATATAAAGTTCGGGATGCCTCTCTCCGAAATCGCAGGAAAAATTGCGATACAGGCTGTTCCAGCAAGCATCGGGGCCCTTCTCGGCCGCTCTCAGCTTGGCGGTTCGTCGAACGATCAAGATGATAAGGCACATGGATGTTGTGATGAAGATGCCGCGGGGGGCGGAGACAGTGACGCCGTTCCCGATCAGCTTTCCACCAGCTATGGCCAAGAGTTGCTCCTGATGGCCGTGGGCGCGCTGTTCTTGAGCCTGAACGTCGCACCGACCGAGGAAATCATCCTGATTTCGTTCAAAATGACGCCGTGGCATGCCTTGGCCGCAATCATGATCTCGATTGGGATCATGCATGCCTTCGTTTACGTCGTCGCGTTCAAGGGCACACACGAAATGCCAGCCGGTACACCTTGGTGGCACGCGTTTTTCCGCTTCACCTTGCCGGGCTACATCGTTTCAATGGCGATTAGCTTTTTCGTCCTTTGGGCATTTGGCCGATTGGACGCTGTAGCTCCTACGCAGGCTATGATGTTCGCGATCGTCCTGTCCTTCCCTGGTGCGATCGGCGCGGCCGCCGCTCGCCTTATTCTCTAGGAGGCGTTATGACACAAATCTCCCGTCAACCACATTCTGAGAAGGGCGATCCGCATTGGATGGAATGGGCAGTCGGCATATTTTCCGCTCTACTCGTCCTGACAATCATTGGCTGGGTCGGGTTCGAAGCGATCACGGAGGAGGATCAGTCTCCTACATTCCGAACAGTCATCACCCGGAAAGAGGCCGTTGAAGGGGGCTTTCGCGTCGAGTTCGAAATCGAAAATCTATCTACGCGGACTGCAGCAGCTGTTGTAGTACGAGGCGAAATACGAGACGGCGACAACGCGGTCGAAACCGGAGAAGCCACGATTGACTATGTTCCGGCCCAGTCAAAATCCTATGGCGCGATCATCTTCTCTTCCGATCCAGGTGAAAAAGACGTCTGGATCCGAGGAGCCGGATACAGCGAGCCGTAACTCCGACGAGATCGAATGGTAACGCGCGTAACCTTGCAACGCCAACGGGTTCCGAGAGAAGGAGCAATTTCATACCCTTATGGTTTCCAGGGCATGCAGGAGACGTGTGATGGTAGCCAATGACATTTTGAACGAAGGCGTTTCGGATTTCGCGACCCGGCTTGAGGCGATGACGCGTGATGAGGTTTTTGCCACCATGATGTTGCTGGAAAAGCATAGCGAGGACGACGCCAGTGATCGGGAGGAAACCCTTTCCCGGATTATGCTCCTGGACGACGAGATCGAACGGCGCTTTCCCGGGCAAATGCTGGCTCCTTACCGAGACTGGAAAAAAGAGCATCCTTTGACGTCCTGAGCCACGTCTGACGGAAGAAGGTCATGCGGACGGAAATCATCTCGTTCAGCGTGTGCCTATGTGTAGATCTGCACCTCAGGTGATTCTAGCGAGTCGCTGGTCCGGCTCTTAGAATGTCAGCGTGTGGTGGGCTAGGCTGAGGAGATTTATGTGCAAATCTGCATTTTGCGGCGACTAGGCGAAAGGAAAAAAATCTGACTAACTCACGGTAAATGATGGCAGATTCGCCTTGGGCGAGGGAATCGAGAAATATGCGTTAACTCCTTGTTAACCTTAAATCCCTTGCCCAGAGTTGGGAATCGGGCAATTGTCACGATGATTGGATCATTTCCTTAAAATTATCGTGACTAAAGGCGAATAGCTGAATGAACGTGAAAATGGCGGCTTTGAAGAAAGTGTCGAGTTTCGCAGATATTATCCTCGCGCAGGGCGGAGATATATCCTCGAAACTCGACATGCTGCGGCGCGAAAAATTTCCGCCTAACGCACAGAAGTCGCTTCGCCAATTCTCATTAGCGGAAGTCGCGGACTTTGTCGGCGTCTCGCAGAGCTATCTTAAAAAGCTGCACCTCCAAGGAAAGGGCGTAGAGCCAAGCACGACCTCAACCGGCCGACGCTATTATACCGCAGATCAGGTAAACGAACTTCGTCAACTTCTTGATAGGGTTCCGCACCGGCAGGCTCACGAGAAACTGCAGGTTATTGCAGTCGTCAATTTCAAAGGCGGTTCTGGCAAGACCACGACCTCGGCTCACCTAGCACAATTTTTGGCGCTGAAGGGCTACCGGGTTCTAGCTGTCGATCTCGACCCTCAGGCATCGTTGACTGCGCTTTATGGCATTCAGCCAGAGCTAGACGAAAAGAAGTCCTTCTACGAAGCGTTGCGCTACGACGACGGACGCAAGTCGATCAAGGACGTCATCCAGCTTACCAATTTTCCAAACCTCGATGTAGTGCCAGCCAATCTTGAACTGCAAGAATATGAGTACGACACACCAATTGCTATGCAGCGAAAAGATTCAAATGCCGGCAAGATGTTCTACACCCGTATCGGCGACGCGTTGGCAGAAGTAGACGATCGCTACGATGTCGTTGTTGTCGACTGCCCTCCCCAGCTTGGTTATCTGACGCTCACGGCGCTGACGGCAGCAACATCGGTCCTCATCACGGTGCACCCGCAGATGCTCGACATCATGTCGATGTCCCAGTTCCTGCTCATGCTGGGCGAGATCCTAAAAAGTGTCGAAGGCGTCGGCGTTGACGTATCTCTTGACTGGTTCCGCTATCTGGTCACGCGGTACGAGCCAACCGATATACCACAGCAACAAATGGTCGGTTTCATGCAGTCGATGTTCGCCGAGCACATGATGAAAAATCATATGGTCAAGTCCACTGCCGTGTCCGACGCAGGTCTGACCAAGCAGAGCCTGTATGAGGTCGAGCGCGCCCAGTTCACGGCCGCGACATATGACCGAGCCCGTGAGTCGATGGACGCCGTCAACAATGAAGTTATCGAGCAACTTCAGAAGGCTTGGGGGCGCCGCAATGCATAACCCGTTGTCAGCCGTACAAACTGCGACTTTCCGCAGAGAAATCAGAAGGATGACGAAACCCGGAGTGTGGGTCCATGGCTCGTAAGGACATTTTCGCGAACATCACGTCTCCTGCAAACGCGGGTATTGAGCGCAAGGCAACGCCTGGATACGCCACCCATGGTGCTTCAAGGTCGATGATCAGCTCCTTGAGCGAGCTTCGAGACAAGGTTGAACAGGCCGCGCAACAGCTTCCAGGCGAGACTATCATCGAGCTCGATCCCGAAGCGTTGGATTCCTCTTTTGTCTCAGACCGGATGGGCATCGATGATGTCGCTTACGCCCAGCTCCTCGAAGCGATCCGGGTGCGGGGACAAGACACGCCGATACAGGTCCGCCCTCACCCCACGGCGGAAGGTCGCTACCAAATCGTCTTCGGGCATCGTCGCGCGCGCGCGGCCAAGGATCTTGGACGCCCGGTCCGGGCTGTCGTAAAAGCAATCTCAGACGCAGACCATGTCATCGCCCAAGGTCAGGAAAACTCGGCGCGAGAAAACCTGTCGTTCATTGAACGCGCAATGTTCGCGCAGCGATTGGTCGAATTGGCCTACGAACGGGCGACGATTCAGACCGCCCTCTCCGTGGATGCGCCAATGTTAACCCGGATGTTGTCCGTATCAGGTCGCGTACCGGCTGAAATTGCGCATAAAATTGGTGCGGCGAAATCCATCGGTCGTGATCGTTGGACCGAATTTGCCCAGCAGATCGAAAGACCGGCAATGCTTGAACTGGCGCGAACCCTTGTCGATGATCCGGCATTCTCATCGCTCGAGTCCAACGCACGCTTCGAGTTTCTTGCCAAGGGCATTAAGAAGGCGGCTATTCCTTCAAAGCGGCCGAGCAATGGAAGCGAATGGCGCGCAGATGATTCGAGTGTTCGGGCAGAGTTTAAGGGACGCGGAAAAAGCTACTCTATCGCATTGAAGGCAAATGATGCTGGAAGGTTTGGTCGGTTCATCGCCGAAAACCTCGGTCGTTTGCATCAAGAGTTTCTGAGTTCAACTGAAACAGAAGGAAAATAGCCGCAAAAGAAAAAGGCCCCCAAACGTCGCCGTCGTGGAAGCCTTCCTCATGTCTAAGCAGCCTGAGAATCGCATTTCCATGAATCGCAGTCAAGAGTCTTTGGCGCCAGTTTGGTGAGCGGACTTCTTTTGCCTTTAGAAAGGTGAGAGGGAAATGCAAACAGGAAATGTAACGACGCCATTCGGGCGGCGGCCGATGACGCTCGCCTTGGTAAAAGGTCAGCTTTCTACGGCTAATATTAGGTCGGGTAAATCCGTCGACAAATGGAGAGTTTACCGCAGTGCCTGCGAGGCGAGGGCGATGCTCGGCCTGCGCGATCGTGCGCTTGCAGTATTGAATGCTTTGTTAACATTCTATCCCCAACAGGAGTTGAGTGAGCAAGGCAATCTGATTGTCTTTCCATCCAATGCTCAGCTCGCGATCCGCGCGAACGGAATAGCTGGGACCACGCTGCGGGAGAACCTGGCTCTCCTCGTCCAGGCGGGCCTTATTCAGCGCAATGACAGTCCGAATGGGAAGCGCTACGCTCGCAAAGGAAACGACGGCGAGATCGAAACTGCCTACGGCTTCAGCCTCGCGCCGCTCCTTGCCCGTGCAGAAGAGCTGGCGATTTTGGCGCATCAGGTCGCAGAGGAAAGCCGCCGGCTACGCGTCATAAAAGAACGCATCACGATCACACGCCGAGACATCCGCAAGCTCATCAGCGCAGCAGTGGAAGAAGGAGCGGCAGGAAACTGGCAAGCTGTTGAGGATGCCTTTGTAGCTGCCATCGCACGCCTCAAAACAGCCAAGACGCCCGCTGCCCTTGAAGCGTGCCTCGACGATCTGACCTTGTTGAGCGAGGAAGCTATCAACATGCTGGAAATCCAGCTAATTCCTCAAAAAACCGACAGCAATGATAGCGAAAACCGTCACCACATACAGAATTCAAATACCGAATCCTTAAATGAACTTGAACCTCGCTCTGAGAAGGAGCGGAGCGGAAGGGCAGCGGCTGGTCCGAAACGGAGTGCCGAACCGATAAAGGCTTTTCCATTGGGTATGGTGCTTAGGGCTTGCCCACAGATATCGGATTATTCGACAGGCGGTGCAATTTCACATTGGCGCGAGTTGATGACCGCGGCGGTGGTCGTGCGCACAATGCTCGGTGTTAGTCCATCGGCGTATCAGGAGGCCTGTGAAGCGATGGGGCCCGAGAACGCTGCGGTTGCGATGGCTTGCGTTCTGGAGCGGGCAGGGCACATCAGTTCACCTGGCGGATATCTGCGCGACCTGACGAGGCGCACGGAACGAGGCGAGTTCTCGCTTGGCCCGATGCTCATGGCGTTGCTTCGAACGCAAGAGCCAGAGGGGCGCAAGTCGGCATGAAAGCATTCGCGGTTAGATCCAAGTCAAAGCAGTAATGAGAGGAGATCTTACCATGAAGTACAATTGTCAGCCGTACAGATGGTTTTTCACCAATGAATACAGGAGGATGACCTCACGGTATTAGAGGGTCTATCGTAGACATCGCGGTGGCGGCCGCCGGAGGCGAAGGCGACGATCAGGATCGCTCGGTCGCGAAGATCGAGCAGGTCGCCAATAGTTTGGCCAGGACGTCTCCGGTAACAGCCTTGGCGCTCTTGCAAAAACGTTGTCTTAGCGCGGCCCGGATCGACAGCAAAATGGCTGATTTGAGGGCAGGGGGAGGCGAAGGCACCATTGAGACCGCGCCACTTGGTCAGTGTCGACCAGTTGGTCAGGCTCCGGCGCAGCGTTTCGACGTCGTGGTCGGTGATGTCTTGGGTATGGCCATGGACGCTCCAAAAGGACGGTTTCGGCGGCCGCTCGGACCGTGATTTTGCCCGATCTTGCTGATTTGCGACTCCAGATCAACTGCCATCGATAAGCGCTGATTATCGATGGTTAGGACCGGCAGTTTTGTCCCAGCTTCTGATTTTGATTAAACTCAGCGTGAAACGTTCATCCGGTTTGCGTTTTAATTTATGGCAGGGCGAGGCACCTAAGTCATTAGGCTGAATTAGGTAAATGCTGAGATTTATGGATGGCCTGAAGTAAACCGGTCAGCATCGTAGAAGATTCTGAATTCACGGAAATCGTCCCCAAGTAAGCTATAAAATCGCTTTTAGGAATTACCGAACATCAAGCTAAGAATTTGCAATTTTCTTGATATATGTCAAAGACAGAACATGTTTATTGTGAATTCGAAAATAACAGATTTCGACTTTAGTCTAATAAAAGAAAGTTATTCTCATTTTTGCGACAAATATTAAATTCAATTTGATTAAATTACGAGATGATTAATATAGCCAGAGCACGTTCGAGCCTCACACGGCGCATACCGCGTCGAGATATAGGAGTAGGGACTGTGCGCATTCGATCAATTCAGCTGAAAATTGCCCTGCTCGCGGGCGTCTGCGTCGTTGCGGCGAGCGGAGCTTTGGTGGGGTACAGCATTATATCCGCCGCAAATAGCAAGGGGTTCGTCAGTGAGAACCTGGATACGCTGACGGAAGACAGCACCAAGAACCATCTGAAGACACTCGCACTTGCTCAAGCAGCCTTGATCAAGTCGCCGCTCGACCAGGCCTTTGGTTCAGCGCGCAACATGGCCCGGATGTTCGAAGTTTCGGCAATGAATGACAATATGACTTCTGCACCTGTTGGCGCGCGCCGCACAGAGTTCAACGCTATCCTCCTTAATGTCCTGAAAGACAATCCGGGCTTCAATGGGACCTACAGCGCCTGGGAACCGAATGCACTCGACGGTCAGGACCAGCAGTTTCGCGACAAACAGAATATCGGTTCGGATGCGACCGGGCGTTTCCTGCCTTATTGGACACGAAGCGCCGATGGCAAGCTGGCCGTCCAACCGCTGGTCGAATATGATAGTGCAGAGCTGCATCCGAACGGTGTCATGAAGGGCGGATGGTATCTTGGTCCGAAGAGTGGCACCGGGGAGAGCATCCTGGACCCATTGCCCTATATCGTTCAGGGCAAGAACGTCTACCTGGCCACCATGTCTGTTCCCATCACCATCGACGGAAAGTTCGTTGGTGTTGCCGGTGCCGATTTCGATCTCACCTTTGTCCAGAAGCTTGCGGAAGACGTGAAAGCATCGATCTATGGCGGCAAGGTTGCTGTTGATATCGTCAGCTACAAAGGCCTTGTCGTTGCCTCCAGCGACCACCCTGATGCCATTGGACGCCCGTTCGGTGAAATTAATCCGATGGCCAAGGACCAGCTTTCTTTTATCCAGGCTGGCAAGGATATCGTCGAAGGAAATGCTAATACATTTATGGCTATATCGCCAATCCTGATTGGCCGGACGAGTACGCCCTGGTCCGTTATCATTGAAGTGCCGCGATCGGTGGCAATGGCAGAGGCCACAGCCCTCACATCATCGCTGGCAAAGCGCAACAATGCCGACACGCTGTTCCAGGTAATCGTCGGGATCGTGATTGCAGCGGGCGGCATCACAGCGATGTGGTTCGTCGCGCGCAGCATCGCGTTTCCCATCAAGCAGATGACGGCCGCCATGGGGCGGCTGGCGCAGAGCGACGTCTCCATAGAAATCCCCGGCCTCGACCGCGTTGACGAAATCGGCGCAATGGCCTCCGCCGTCTCTGTCTTCCGAGAAAACGCGATACAGAAAACGGCGATGGAAGAGGAAGCGCAGGCCAATCGTTCCATGAGCGAACGGGAGCGCCTGGAACGAGAAGCGGAAAAGGCGCGTGAAGCGGCGGAATCCCAGTTCGTTGTCGATGCATTGGCAAATGGGCTCCAGCGGCTCGCTGATGGTGACGTTGCTTATCGCATCGTGACACCCTTCGCCGCCCATCTCGATACACTGCGTCTCGACTTCAACAACTCGCTGACCAAGCTGCATGAGGCTCTACAGGCGGTCATGGAGAATGCCCGCGGCATTGACGGTGGTGCGAATGAAATTCGCTCCGCCGCCGATGACCTGGCAAAGCGGACCGAGCAACAGGCGGCCTCCGTCGAAGAAACGGCCGCTGCCCTGGAACAGATCACGACGACGATGCGGGACTCATCGAAAAGAGCGGAAGAGGCAGGCGTCCTCGTCTCACGCACCAGAGTTGGTGCGGAGAAAGCCGGCGAGGTGGTGCGCAATGCGGTGCATGCCATGCAGCAGATCGAGAAATCGTCCGGCGAGATCAGCAACATCATCGGCGTCATCGATGAAATCGCCTTCCAGACCAATCTGCTTGCGTTGAATGCCGGCGTGGAAGCCGCCCGCGCAGGAGATGCTGGCAAAGGCTTTGCGGTCGTTGCCCAGGAAGTACGTGAACTTGCACAGCGTTCCGCTGGTGCCGCCAAGGAAATCAAAGCACTCATCATCACGTCCGGAGAGCAGGTGCGCACCGGTGTCGCCCTGGTCGGCGAGACCGGGAAATCTTTGGAAGTCATGGTGGGAGAGGTCCAGCAGATCAATAGCCACGTCAACGCCATCGTGGAAGCCGCGCGGGAGCAGTCGATCGGCATCCAGGAGATCAACACCGCCGTCAACACCATCGACCAAGGCACGCAGCAGAACGCGGCCATGGTCGAGGAATCGACGGCAGCCAGCCACAGTCTGGCCGGCGAAGCAGATGCCCTGAACAGATTGATCTCGCAATTTAATCTTGGCGGTCAAGCGGTGAACCATCAACCGGTGCGGCTTGCTTCGAACAACCCGCGCCCGGTCGCGTCACCCGCAAAAGCCCTTGGACGCAAGATTGCAAGTGCGTTCGGCGCCTCTGCGGAACAGTCCTGGAAGGAGTTCTAAGCCACTCTGTCACCGGACATTCGTCGGCTCAGCGGTACCCCCTCCATCAGGCCAGCAGCCCCGCATTTTCAAAAATGCGTGGCACGCGGTGCTTAATCTCAAACGGTCGTTCTCATCCCAAGGTGAAGGAAATGCTGAAACGTATCGGTAAGGATCAGTTACGAATCGGAATGTTTATAGAGGCGTTGGAGGGCTCCTGGCTGGACACGCCGTTTGCCGGTCACCGCTACACGCTCGAATGCGAGGAGGAAGCGGCACGTCTCAGGAACAGTAACGTCTGCGGTGTGTTCATCAATACATCCAGAGGGCTGGATGTCTTGCCGGCGGTCGCGGGGCACTCCGAACCCGATGTTCCGGGTCAGGCGGTCAACACATCGTCGGCGTCGAGCGCTCGCAGGATCCGTATCCTGACCGCCGATAAAATCAAAAGAACCTCCGTCCTGCTGAAGAGTATCTTTGACGATGTGAGTGCCGGGGCTGCTGTTACTGTTGAAACGGTGTCTCCCGTAATTGAGGAAATTACCCAGTCGCTGGATGTCAATCCTTCCATCCTCATCAGCATGACCCGGATGAAAACAAAAGATGAGGCGACTTTCCTTCACTCCCTGGCCGTGTCGGCTCTGATGATACGCCTGGCGCGGCATCTCAAACTCGACGCGGCTCTTGTTCCAGTCTTGGGAATGAGTGGTCTCCTTCACGATATCGGAAAAATCGGCATGCCGATCGAGATTTTAACCAAGACCGGCGCCCTGACCGATGCGGAGATGGAACTCATTCGTCGCCATCCAGCCCTTGGGCATCACGTGCTCTCCCGTGGCAAGGGCATGCCGGACATCGTGCGCGACGTATGCCTTCATCACCATGAGCGGCTGGATGGAAAGGGATATCCCATGGGGCTTCTTGATGGGCAGATCAGCCTTTACGCAAGAATGGCCGCGATCTGCGATGTTTACGACGCCCTCACGTCAGCCCGGCCCTACAAAAAGCCTTGGACTTCCTTAGAAGCGGTGTCGTGGATGCTGGATACCAAAGGGGCGTTTGACCGACCGCTTTTGCGTGACTTCATCGATGGGGTGATCGCCGCCTGAAGCTTCGAGAACATCCAGCTGCGACCCTGAACTTTGCGGATCAGTTCGTCGGTTAAGATGAGCTGCTGGTGTTCGGGTAGCGGGAATTCAAGCGCCTTGTGTCATGACTTAATCTCGTGCGGGGCGAGCCGAAGTATTAAAGCCCGGAGGCTTTGGTCAGGTTCACCCTGAAACGGTCCCTGCGGCGCTGATAACGGCGGGTCATCTCTGCGGATCCAACTGCGTCCGTCCTCAGTCTGATCGGCCTTCAGATCGAGGCCGACGATCTCGGAGTGCCGAAGACCTCCAGCAAAGCCGACGAGCAGCATGGCGCGGTCGCTCAGGCCGCGCAGAGAGCCGCGATCAAGCGTCTCGACCATGGCGATTATATCCTCGGCCATGACCGCCGCCTTTTGGACGGGCCGCTTGGCATGGATGGGCCGGCGTCTGATGCTGACTGGCGGGGGAGGGCAGGCTGGTATTGTCGACCGACGACCGCGGGGCAAAATCATCGTCTTCGTCGGCCGTGCTGTCAGATGGAATGGAACTCTCCTGGACGCGATTTTCGGTGTTCTGGTCGATGATTTGGGCGATTTCTCTATGATGAGCAAAACATCCAATAATGCAAGATTATCGGATATAATTATCTGATGACATGACGTGCGGTCTACACAATATATCTATTATGAACCGCACGCTTCAGCTGGCCTGGACGGCATGGATTCGCAGTCTCGCTCCCCGTCCGCCAAAGCCCGCCTCGGCTTGGCCGTGCCGCCCTAGCGGCCTGGGCGGACCCGCGACGCGATCCGAGCGAAGGGGACGCCGCCTTTGCCGCTGGCATTGCCTTGAAATCAATTGATGATCATGATCCATGCGGTTCCGATTCAGCTGGATCCGCCGAAACGAGCATGACGCGGTTTGCTAACCGCGGCCGATTTCGATTCTCGCCCGACAGGAACGATAGCGTTGTGTTCCAGAACGCGGGCGCCAAAGCAGCGACCGATCGGCAACAAGTTCGGATAAGTTGGAGGAGCTGATCGGGTTGTGCGCCGAAGACTGAGCAAGTTTACCGGCCTGTTACTGTACGCGCATGGCCCTACCGGTCATCCGCGCGTCGTCACCGGCAACAGTTCGGTCGCTCCCCGGGTCGCTGCCACAGCACGAGGCGGCCCTGCTGGCTACAATCGTCTTCCTGCAACCGTTTTCCTGCGATAGGCTTTCAAAACTCTTCAACAACGATGTAAACCACGACATCATCGCCAGCCTACGGATGCCGGGCTTGCCCAGGCGGAACGGCGTTGAATACGAGGCGTTTCGGCAGAGGTGGACGTTGATCGGGAATAAGGTTGATCCTAGAGGCGTGCTCGTCAGGCGTCGAGCGAACGTTCTCAATTTATGCCTACAATGTTGCTGAGTGTTTGAAGAGGCGCAAAGACGCCCCAGCAATAGACCTGACCTGCTGGTCTCCGGATTGCAACTCGTTAATCGAGGAAGGTGCCAGATTCAAGGCTTTGTTCCTGGGAGGCGCGGGGTGCTTATTCGAACCGGTGGATTGTAGCCTTCCATCATGTCGTCGATCATGTATTGGACGAGGGCCTTTTTGACCCGCTCTGCCCGACGCCCTTGATCGTCGAGCCCGAAATCCAGCCGCACACCCGTGCGTTCGATGCCCTCTTCCGCGCTATCCTTCTCCTGCACGTCAATCTGCTGGACGGAATTCCACGCGTCATCGTGTTCCGGGCCGATATACTGGCCCGCGTTGGGCACAAGAATCGCATTAGTGATCCGGGACAAGACGAAATCACCGTACTGATTTTTCCCGTGATCAAACGCTCGCATATGTGTGCGGCCCACGATGCGCACGAGCGCATGGGCTGACACGACCCTTTCCTTGCTTCCGCTGCGGGAGTGATAGGTGATGCGCAGTGGCGTTTTCCTGCGGATCGACTTGATGACGAGCCGCATGATCCAGTGAGGAGGATCGCGTCGCAGGGATGGCAGTTCCACATACCGTGAACGATCGAGCGTTTCCTGAAGCCATCGGTGCAGGCTCGGCATTTTGGCAAATACAGGTTCTTCCGGAAATCGTCCGCCCTCTGCGACGGTCAGGCGGCCGCCTTTGACACGATCATTGGTGTCGCGCTCGAACACGGTGCCGCACACCGCCTCGAAAAGGTGCTCAAACTCAGCCTGATGACGCGAGACCGTGCCCTCGGAGACCCCGAACACCGCCTGATATGTGATCTTGTCGGCGGGACCGAACTCGCCACCATACCGCAGACAGGCTTCGATCCAGCCATACAGCACGTCTTTTCTTCCTGCCAAGCCAAAAAATCCTTCGTTTTGCAAATTATTGTCGTTTGACAGATATCTAACTTGCTATAGCGTTGCAACAACCAGTGCGGGAAGATTAAAATGGAAACTATACCGGATGAATATGATGGCGACGACGAGGCGACTATCAAGGAGGGTGTCGTTCTCTCCTTCAAGCTCGCGGGGCGGCTGATTGCGCCGGATGCCGTGCGGGACGAGTTTCGTCTCATGCGGAATCAGTTGAAAAATCCGTTGACCGCAGAGATTGCAGCGCGAATCTGCACGAAGAGCGGCACGCATCTTCTGAAACTGGTCAGTCCGCGCGTCGATGGCGATCATGCCGTTCTTCGGTTCGATCGGCCGGACGCCAATCATCGCGCCGCGATGCTTCCATCGACCAACGCTCCGGATATTCCCTTCTGCAAGGTGGTCTATCGCCCGCTCGAGATCATCGGTCATGCGTCTCTCTCGGTGGTCGAATATATCCGCAATCCGGACGAGCATTCAGAAGCCGTTCTGCGCGCCTTTGCGGAGGTGTTCGGGGCAGATGTGCTGGAGGCAATGCGCGCAGTGCTGCAATCGCCGCCGCAGTCGCCGCTCAAACTTGGCGCGGGGGAATTTCCGATCATCTTCATTCCGCGTCCATGCGGCGGCGATCTCCAGGTGACGCCGGTTGCACCGGCAACGGCCTTCATGGGGATGAAGCGGATTACGGATCCCTATTTCCAGAAGAAGCAAGAGAATGCCCCGCCTCCTCCGCGTGGCCGTTGGACCAAACAGGCCGTCAGCGCCAAGCCGCAGAACATCTCCGGGGCAATCGGAGGGCCACGGGTGCGCTTTCTGGCAACGATGCCGGCGGGGATGAGTCGGGAGGAGTCGGAACTGTATCGCTACGTACAGGGCGGCCGCTTTCCGCGCTGGCGTGATCAGGAAGCCGCCAAATGGGTGTTGGGCTACGCGGACAGGCTGGACGCGGATGCCGTCTATAACAACAGCAATACGCGCGCTGCTCTCGATCGGGCCGCAGAGCGCCTGATCCGCGAGGCGGAAGCGTTCATATCCGATATGGTTTACGACGCGTCTCATCTTGCCGGCCGTCACGGTCTTGCCGAGGGAAAGAGACAGTCACCGCCGGACCCGGCTTCTGTGCTCATGCAACTTCGCTGGGGCAGTGAAGACGACCGCGAACGCGCGCGCAAGACGCTGACCAGTCCGCATTTCGAACACATGCTTCGCCAGAGCGTCGGGGGTACCTCATGACAGAGTTTCGGGACCTGTATGTGGTGAAGGACATTCGCGCCAGCCGCGTGAACCTCATTATGAATGACTTTGCCGCGGGTCTTCCAAGCCCGCTCTCCTTTCTCGGTCTGGCAGATCTGCTGGCCCGTGAGCTGCGTCTGACACCGTGGAGCGCCGGCGTCATCCCGGTCCTGCACCGTGTGCATGTGTCGGAGGGGCGCACCAAGCCCGAAATGGAAAACAAGTCGGGGCTTTATGCGCCGATCGAAACCATCGAGGATATGGTCGGAACGGTCGATTTGTCCCTGCTGCTGCATCTGCCCGGATGCGACAGCGACAGCGCCCTTCGCGAGCAGATCCCGCATCGCCGCATCGCCGGTGGCCTGATCCAGAACGAAGCGTTCAAGGTCGAGGCCGTCACGCCCGACGGATCGGCGTTCCGGTCGCTGCGTCGCGGCTATGCCATGATACGCCCGGAACTGGCAGAACGCCGCCTGATCACCAGCGGCGATCAGGAGGGACTTGCCGCCGTCGCCAGAACGCTTTTCCCCGCAGAGCGCGAACCGGGCTTTGGCTGGATCGTTCCGGCTTCGATCGGCTACCACCTGCTGGAGGATCCCGCAACCGTGCCGCCGCGCATTCGCACCCGCAGCAAGACTGTGCCCCATGTCTTTGCGGAGCCGGTGCTGGGCATCGCCGAACTGGTGTCGGTCCGCAATGAAAGACTGACAGGGTTGAGTGCAACGGCGTTGAGCGCGCTGCTTTGGCGCTGGGAGGCGCGGGGCGATCTCGTGCTCGGCCATGCCACCTATCATCCTGAATCCTATCAACCCCATCCAACAGAGGAGTTACGCATCCATGGCTAAATCTACTGCCGCCTTGTCACTGGAAACTGGCATGCTCGCCTTCGCCCGCTCCATTCAGATCACCGAAGGCTTGTTCTATGCCACCTCTTCGCCCAGGCCTGAGCTGCAAACGCCGATCGAAATTCTGGAGAAGGGCGTTCGCGGACAATCCTCGGAGGATAAGGCCAGGAATCCCGGCTCGAGCAATCCGCAATCGGTGGAATATGCGATCGTGCCGCAGGGGCATGATGGCGTGCGGTTGGCCTTTTCGATCCGTTTCATGCCACTCGCCTTGCATCCGCATGCTTGCAACAACACCGATGTCGGTGCGGCCTATGAACGTCTGGCTGCTGCTTATCGCCAAGCGGGCGGCTTCCGGACGCTGGCGCTGCTTTATCTCTGGAATATCGCCAATGCCCGTTTCGCGTGGCGCAACCGTTTCCAGTCCGATCTGATGACTGTGGCGTTGGAGATGCGTGGCGGCGGTCGCCTGACCTTCAACCCCTTCCTGCTCAGCCTCGACCAACCAGCAACGCGGGATGATCTGGTTGCAGCTCTGGTGGAGGGGACGCCGGCAGCGCTGGATGAATTGATCGAGGGGATCGTCCACGGTCTCTCGAATGACAAGCACGAGGCCTTCGCCGTCAAGGTGGGCTGGAGCGCGGTCATGGAGCCAGGGCAGGAGGTATTTCCCTCGCAGGAATATGTGCGCGAAGAGAAGGCCGACGAGCGATTGAGCCGGGTTTTCGCCAAATTGCCGACGTTCCACGCGGGCCGCGACATCATGCAAGCCTCCATGCACTCCCAGAAGATCGGTGCCGCCCTGCGTCATATCGATATCTGGCACGGCAGCGAGATCCATGAGGCGCCAATTGCGGTCAACCCCTATGGCGGCGTTCAGGAAACCAGTGCCGTACTGCGCGATCCGAAATCGAAACGTAGCTTTTACGATCTGCGCGCCAAGGCCGCCGATCTCATTGCCGGCATCGAAGCGGCTGGGACGCCGGAGGAAATCTCCGGGGACGCGCATTTCGTGATGGCGAACCTGATCCGTGGCGGTGTCTTCGGGGCCAGCAGCAAAAAGGCGGAGGCAAACGGATGAGCGGATTGAACGAAGTGAAAGGGCGTTGCCGGGGCACCGCGCGTCTTTTGATCAAACCGGTGCGCGCTGTCATCGAACTGGGTGCGGCGCAGGATGTTCTTGCCGCCGCGTTGCGCGCCGTGCATCATGCCAATCGCCATGCCTCGCCGGAGGATTTCATTGCGGTTGCGCTTCCCATGATGCGGATGGGCCGGGACACCATGCTTCCCGGCGACGAGGTGGAACTGCTGGGTTCCGACGCATCCCTGCAAGCCCTGCTGGCGCTGGACGGCATCGTAACGCTGAGGCGGCGCGGCATGCTCACGGAGCCGGCGGTGATGGAGGCTTACTGCGAACCGGGTCTGGACGGTGTGGCCTATATTCGCGACCGGGCCTGTGAGAAGCACACGCCGGGCTGGGTACGACGCAGCCAGCGCCGCGCGGAAAAACGCGGCAAGCCACTGGGCAAGCCGGTGAAGCTGCGTGCCAACGATACCGAAACCCTGCTTCTGACCCATGGCGACACAGTTTTGCACATCCGCGAACAGTTGGGCACGGTTTCCGATGCGCCGCTGATGGTCAGCACCTACGGGTTTTCCGGGACAGCGGCGCCAGCCATTCTGCCGGTGCTGGCGCAATCGATGCGCGAGATCGACAATGCAGCATAAGGGCGGACCCCGTCTGCTTGTGACCGACCGGGAGGGCGCGCTCTATCTCGAGCGCGCCCGCATCCATGTCGAAGGCGACCGTATCGTCTACCATATCGAAGACGACGAGCATCGTCGGGAGTACAATATCCCCCATGTCAACCTCGCCGTTCTCTTTATGGGGCAAGGCACGTCGATCACCCAGAGCGCCATGCGCCTTCTGGGCGAGGAAGGCGTGCATCTGGCCGTTACCGGAAGCGGGGGCACGCCGCTGCATATGGGCGGGCTGACCACCTATACGGCAACCCGCCATTTCCGGGAGATGCTGCCGATCTATCTTTCGTCGGACCTTTCCCTGCAGGCGGCAAAGGCGATCATGCGAGATCGTATTGCCCGCATGCGCAAGATGGGCACAGCCGGAGCAACGCGGTGGCTTCAGGCGCGAGATTTCGCTCCTCTCAACAAAGCCTGCGCACGATTCGAGGCGGATCTCGACGGCTGTGTCGATATTGCGCAATTGCTGGGCTTCGAGGGTCACTTTTCCAAAGTCTGCTATGCCGAATTTGCCGCTCTTTCCAGCCTTTCAAAGAGGCAGGTCTTCCGGCGCGAGGCCGGTGAGGGCGAGGTGAAGGGATCGGCGCAGGCCCTTGACCCGATTCGACTCATCAATCGTCTGATCGATCATGGAAACTATCTATGTTACGGCATGGCGGGGGCAGCACTCTGGGCGCTCGGCATTCCGCCGCATATGTCGATCTTTCACGGCAAGACCCGTGCGGGCGGTCTGGTTTTCGATCTGGCCGACAGTTTCAAGGATGCATTGGTGCTGCCAGCCGCTTTCTCCTTTGCCAGAGCAAAGGATGCGAAGGAGGCGGAGCAGGGTTTCCGCGCCCGCCTTGTCACTGCGTTCGATGACCGGCAGATCCTCAAGGAAGCAATTGCCACTGTCGAGCGCATGATTGCGACGGCATCCATGAAAAAGGTGGTGGCGGATGCGTGAGATCATCGCCGTGTGTCGTTCCGAGAAGCAATCGCGCGAACGGGTGGCGCGCGTGCTGGATCGCTATTTCTGGCGGATCGGTGACCGAACCTGGCGGGGAAAGGCCACCAATGCTTGCCTGGATCGGGTTTCGAGCGAATTGCGCAAGCGCGCAACGCGCAATACGGCCGTCGTCATTCATGAAATCAGAAGCAGTGCCGAAAGCAGGAAGCCGCTAATCCGCATCGGCTCTCGCCTTGCCTTTTCCGATGAGGGCGTTGTGCCGATTGCGTCGCATCCGGCGGATTTCAAGCGCCATGCCGGCACCCTTCACGCCGCGCGCTGCGGTGCTGCCGCACTGGCCATTGCCGCCCTGTTTCACGATCTCGGCAAGGCCACGAACCTGTTTCAGGAAAAACTCCGGCGCGCACTGAACAGTGCTCCACCGCAGGCGGATGCCGTGCGCCACGAACTGTTTTCCGCAGCCGTCTGGGACCGGCTTTGCGGCAGGACGCCGGATGCGGATCTGGCCGCTGCCGTCCAGGGCATCGCCGCCGAGGCTATCGACCGGGCGTGTTGCGATGTGCGTCCGACGCTCAAGGACCTGCAATCGGCTGAGAAGCAGGTGCTGCGTTTCGATTTCATGGATCGCATCGGCGGCCTCGCTCATCTTATCGGCATGCTGATCCTGACCCATCATCGGCTGCCGGACGCAGACCGCAGCCATGTCGTGTTCCTGGCGGACCGCCATGTCAGGCGTGAAAGCGCGTTGAACCGCGATGTCGATCTGGCGATCGCACCGGGCACGCCGTTCTGGCATGAGACCTGGTGGCTGGAGGCCCTGCACGGGCAAGCGGCGCATCTGCGCGCCGATGCCGCCCCAAGCAGCGCCGATATCGCGCTTCGCGCATCGTTGATGTTTGCCGACCATCTCGGTTCGGCCAAAAAGACCACGCATGACACGCCTCCCGAGCATATGGCCAATACCGTGCGCGAGGAGGGATGGCCGGAGTCGAAACCGGGTGACAGCCTGTCGCGGCATGTGAAACGTGTCTATCAGTATGCCCGCTTTGCCCACGAGATGACCCATGATCTGCGGGATCGCTATCCCGCGCTCGATCAGGCGTCGCTGCCCGTCGATATTGCCTATCCGCAGCCATCGTCCAATATCCGTTTTGCCTGGCAGGCGGAGGCAGCCCTGGCGACGCGCAGCGTCTGCGCGCAGCGTGAGGGCGGCTTTTTCGCCGCCATACTGGCTGGAACGGGAACGGGAAAGACCCGCGGCGCGCCGACGATTCTGGCCGGGGCGGCCATGGCCGACAAACGCCCGGAACGGCGAATGCTGCGCCTGAGCCTCTGCCTCGGTCTGCGGGTACTGGCAACCCAGTCTGCGCGGGAATATGTGGAGGATCTTGCGTTCCGGCGCGAGGATGTCGCGGTCCTGATCGGCGATCCTCCGCTGGAATTTGATGACAAGACAGGTGGAGACGAGCCGCCGGTGGCAGAGCAGGGCAGTGAAAGCCGGATCCATCTGCCCGAATGGCTGCGGGTCGAGCATGTCAGCGGGGCGGTGCCGCAAGAGGGCAGTGCCGAAGAGGAAAACTGGCTGCGCAGCCTTTCGCTCGACACCGACAGGGGGCTTCCGGCTTTCCTCGATATGGTGCTGGAAAAGGCGGGAAGCGGTGCGAAAGACGGTCGGCGTCTCATTCAGGCACCGGTCATGGTGGGTACCATCGATCACCTGATGGGCGTGGCAGCGCCCGTCAATGCCCGCTTCCTCCTGCAATCGCTGCGCCTTCTGACCTCCGACCTGATCCTCGATGAAATCGATCAGTATGACGGCGAGGATCTGGCAGCGATCGGGCGGCTGATCTTTCAGGCAGGCGCCGCCGGTCGCCGCGTCATCGTCATGTCGGCCACCCTGACGCCGGATATCGCACAGGCGATGTACCAGGCCTATCGCCGGGGATGGGCCGATCACGCGCGCGCAACGGGCATTGCGCCGGACATCAATCTGCTTGTCTGCGGCGATACACCGGGATCGGTCTTTACCAATATCGGGCAAGAGACGCTTGACGATCTGTTGATGCACGCCCGTACGGCGATCCTTGCCGCAGTGCAGGCCGCACTGCCTTTGCGGCGTGGCGAAATTCTGCCGCCTTGCGAAACCTGGCGGGACCTTGTCAGCCAGATCGATCACGGCTGCTGTCGCCTGCACGGTGCGAATGCCGTTACCATTGACGGCTTCGAAGTGTCCATCGGGCTGATCCGTATGACCCGCATTGCCCATGCCACCGCGCTGGCGGTGCAGATGCGCTCCGGTGTGATCGGAGACCGGTTGCGGCTGCTGGTCTGCCTGCACGCCCGCCTGCCGCGGCTGCACCGGTCCTATATCGAAACCCGGCTGAAACGGGCGCTGACGCGCAAGGGCCGCGATCCCGATGCCGGGATGCGTGCGCTCTGTGAGGCCGAAGGCGTGTTCGACCGGGCACGAAGCGCCGGCGTGCGCCAGATCGAAATCGTCGTGGTCGCCTCGCCGGTCATCGAAACCGGCAACGATCTGGACTTCGACTATGCAATCCTCGATCCCATTTCCGTCCGTGCCATCATTCAGACGGCAGGCCGCGTGCGCCGCCATCGCGCCGCCCGCGGACAGGATGTCAACGTGCTCATTCTCGGCCGTAGCCCCATTGCCATGCAGGGCGGCAGGTTGCAGCGGCCCGGCGTTGAGACGCCGCCGGCAACGGAAACCGACTTGGACCGCATGGACCTTCTCGATGCCCATCCCGGTCGCAACTTTGCGGCGCTCGCCGGCGAGGCGGACTTTTCCACGATCAGCGCCGCGCCTCTGCTGGTTGCGCAGGCAAGCCTGTCCTTTCCCCTCAGGGATGCGGAAGCCAAACTGCGCGGCCGGATGATCTCCACCGATGAACGCGACCCGCTTGGCAAATATCTTGCCAAGGCCAATGCGCGCTGGAACCTCAAAATGACGAGGACGCGGCGCTTCCGGCGCTCGGGGACGCGGGAAGCCTTGTTCTGCAGGATCGGCGAGAGCCTTGAGGATTCGTCCTGGTATGTCGATCTCGCCCCCGGCACGCGCAACAGCGCGCTGCGTGAAGCGGGCAAGGAACTTTGCCTGTCCTGCGACCTGAAGTCCGTCGCCCGCCTCTTCATCGAGCTGACGGACAAGGCATGGATGGCGTTGTCCGGCGGTCAAGGGGAGATGGAGCGCGCCGACATAAAAGCCTGTTTTCAGGTTTCCGTGCCTACCTATGGCGATGACATCAAAATCGAAATGACGTACACGGAATTTACAGGCTTCACCCGTGGGAAAGCCGAGGATCTTTTTGGAGCCTTCGGAAAACGCAATTGAAAACAATATTTTAGATATGATCGTTGAGAATTTCATTTTAATGATGGTGGAGCCTTAACCGTTTCATAATGCTGTGCTTTTGTGGCAAAAGAAACCGCTACCCGCCGGATAGGCGGCTGAGAGAAGATCGGCCCTGTTACGCTTTACAGAGAGACGGCTACCCGCCGGATAGGCGGCTGAGAGACTTGTCGTCGGGATTGTGAAATACCTCGAAGCGCTACCCGCCGGATAGGCGGCTGAGAGACTCATCATCGCGCACGCCGAAACCAAGCCCTGGCTACCCGCCGGATAGGCGGCTGAGAGACGACAGGTCGCCGGCAATCACTATCTCACCATGCTACCCGCCGGATAGGCGGCTGAGAGACACGAGCGGCCGGCCTCAGCTTCATTCTACATGCTACCCGCCGGATAGGCGGCTGAGAGATTGCCGACGCCAGTGATTAGGCGTGACAGGTCGCTACCCGCCGGATAGGCGGCTGAGAGAAGCAGGTGTAGCCGATTGCCGCCAATGCATCGGCTACCCGCCGGATAGGCGGCTGAGAGAAGCTCGTAAATCGCGTTGAGTGTGTCCGGTGCGCTACCCGCCGGATAGGCGGCTGAGAGATCGATCGCCCCGAGATCCGCCTCGGGCAAAGGGCTACCCGCCGGATAGGCGGCTGAGAGATCGGCCACCGGAGCACCGGTCGCGGCGGCAGGGCTACCCGCCGGATAGGCGGCTGAGAGAAGTCCGGCATCATAGCCGGCGGGATTATGACCGCTACCCGCCGGATAGGCGGCTGAGAGAACCGGTTGGTATCGCGGCGCGTCCTCGGCCACGCTACCCGCCGGATAGGCGGCTGAGAGAACGGAACCGGCCTTCCGAAAAAGCAGGTCGATGCTACCCGCCGGATAGGCGGCTGAGAGACTTGCCGGGAAGGCCAAGGGCGGCGCTGAGATGCTACCCGCCGGATAGGCGGCTGAGAGATTCACCATTGCTTGCTCCTGATGATTGCGGTGGCTACCCGCCGGATAGGCGGCTGAGAGATTGACACGGATCGTCTCGACGTCCTGCCATTCGCTACCCGCCGGATAGGCGGCTGAGAGAGGGAAGCGGCCCGCGACCATGCCGGGTTGCACGCTACCCGCCGGATAGGCGGCTGAGAGATCGAACGGCAGTTGCTGCCACTGGTCACCTTTGCTACCCGCCGGATAGGCGGCTGAGAGAACGGGCAGGTTGAACCGGTCGGCGATCTCGCCGCTACCCGCCGGATTGGCGGCTGAGAGAGAGGTTTCTGGCACGCGCCTCACGCGCCTCAGGCTACCCGCCGGATAGGCGGCTGAGAGACGAATCTGCCGGTCCTCGTAATGGGAAAGGATGCTACCCGCCGGATAGGCGGCTGAGAGAATCTTTGCGGTCCCATTGCTTTCTGATGGGGAGCTACCCGCCGGATAGGCGGCTGAGAGACTCGGGATCTTCTTTCAATGAGGCATGCAGATGCTACCCGCCGGATAGGCGGCTGAGAGAGCAGCGAAGTCACTGTTTGCGAGGATGTTGACGCTACCCGCCGGATAGGCGGCTGAGAGAAGCCCTCCGACTGTCTCAGTGCGCAAGACCCCGCTACCCGCCGGATAGGCGGCTGAGAGATGTCTGATGAGACCTGTGCGCGGGAAGAACTTCGCGTTGATTTTATTTGATCTTTTCGGCTGCTGCCGCGTTGCCGGGGGCTTTGGGGGTCGCAGAAGTATATCTCAAGGCCCGTGTCGATGCGGAGTTGAGCATACTGAGCCATCTCCGCGCCCTGATCCCAGGTCAATGATCTACGAAGATGTGCCGGTAGCTCCATGATGGTCCCGGCGATCGCGTCGCGAACAGCTTCGGCACCATGCCCGGCAAGCGCTGGGCCGTTTTTGACAGACTTGTCCATCCCATGACGCTCCATGCGTGGCAGGTGGAGGAGCATTGTGAATCATGTCGTCCGTTCGACCAGCGTACCAATTGCTGAACTGCCGAGACCGAGAATAGGATCACCCTCCCAATGACCAGGCACCGCTCTTTCGCCGATCTCGGACGGACGATCGCTGATCATCAACGCATCAGTCAGGAAGGATTTGCCACGGTTACGAGCACGTTCGCGAGGCAACCGCAGCGCTCGCCCGGAACGAAGGCAAGCCGATAGTGCCCGCTTCAAGGCGCCACGGCCCTGAGTGTAGAGCGCTAGATGGCTTCATGGCGTCGGGTCCTCAGGGAAGTCCAGCGTCAGACGCCGCGCAATCTGTTCCGGATGCGGTAATGGCCCGATAGTCGAAGTCTCCGCCCCGTGTCGCCGAATTGCGCCTGATCTCGCGGGAGATCGTGCTGGGCGCCCGTCCCAGCTTACGCGCGACAGCACGCACCCCGTGCCCCGAGCGCATTCCAAAGCGATTTCTTCCCGTTCTCGGAACGACAGGTTTCGACCTGTAACTGGTGCCGATGCGGGCGAAAAATGTGTTGGAGGAATGCCACCTGAACTCCGAAACCACCGGATTCCAACAGGGCCGGAGACACCGGCTTCGACTGCGGCGTCTTCACTGGACGGACCTGCCGCCACTCCTCGCCAGAACCGGCACAGGTTCTCACGCTGCCACACAGCTGGCCGACCTGGCGAGGACAATTTGCGTCGTGGTGAACGTTCTGATTTCCATCTTCCCGTCACCATAAACACCTCCAAGTTTGGGGGTGTTGCGGCGACCGGTTGAATCTGCCCGGCTTTTCACCAGCGTGTGGATGGCGTCATGATCTTCTGATCGAGATCTGGAACCGGCGCTTCTCCAGCTCCTGGAAATAGGTCGCAACGTCGAAATACTCCTCCGGCGCCCAGACGCCCGGCTTTCTGGTATTGGCAAGGATCAACTGCGCGGCGATCGAGCCATTCATGGACGTGCAGGCATCGACATAGGACGCATAGAGCGCATCGGGCTTGACCACCACTTCGACGGTGACCGTCTTTTCAACGCCATCCTTGCGGCCCTTGCCGATCGCGAAGTGGATCTCGTGGCTGTCCTGCGCCGGGATCCTCTTGGCATTCTTCTTGATGTTGCGCTCGATCACCTTGTTCAGCACATCGAGTGGACGAACCTTGACGCCCCCGACCTCGATCGGATCGTTGAAATCTCCGAAACCGGCCTTGACGAGCCCTACCCAGGCCTCGTGCTCGCGATGCGGCAGGTGTAGCTTCCAGGAAAATTCCTGAATGCCCTTTTCCTTGATGCCGTCGGCGAGTGGGACCGTCAACTGCTCGGAGTGCGGCGAGTGCATGAACTCGCAACGCCCCCAGGGTTCCGGCAGGTCGAGAAACTCGCTGCCGCTCATGGGCGGGCACGTGACATGCTTGCCGCCGTAGAACTGCGTGCTTTCATGGGCATATTCCGCCAGCACCGTCGAGACGCTGTAAGGCGGAACGAGAACCGGGTTCTCGTCGCCGACCAGTTCGGCCGCCCAGTAGAGGTTGATCTTGTCGATCTCGTCGAGCTCGTCGGCGACCGCCCGGCAGATGACGTTCGACATGCCCGGATCGGCGCCGACACCGATCACCGCAGTCACCCCGGCGGCCTTGAAACGCTCATGCTCGGCCAGCTGCTTGACCGTAAATGTCCCCAGCCCGCCGAGGTCGATATAGACGACCTTGGCGGCAAGGGCCGCCTCGAAGATCGCCATCTGGAAACCGAGCAGGGTCGGCACGCAATTGATGCAGATGTCGGCACCTTCGATCGCCGCCGCAAGCGCCGCAGGATCGGTGACATCAAGGTCGATCAGGTTAAGGCGCGCATCGCCAAGCTCTTCTTTCAGCGCTTCCATCTTGTCGCGCGCCGCATCGCAGACGCGAATTCCTGTGATATCGACGATGGCGCGATCGGAAACGAGATCGCGGACGATACCGGCTCCCATGAAGCCGGCGCCGCCGAGAAGGGTGATGATCATATCGAGAGTCCTCTTGTCATGAAATCAGTTCGGGTCGGTCGACAGACGAGCTCATGCGTGCTTGCGGCCACCGGTCTCGAAGAACCAGTCATCGGGATAGGGATACCACCAGTCCTGCCGCACCGGCTTGTGGTCGATGATGACCATCTTGGAGCGCCGAAACGTATCAAGACCCAGCCGGGACAGTTCGCGGCCGATACCGGATTTCTTCCAGCCGCCGAAGGGCAGCGCGTCGTTGTCGATCAGCGGATTGTTGACCCAGACCATGCCCGCCTCCAGCCGCTCGGCCGCCTCCATCGCCTCTTCGAGCGAGGTGGTAAAGACCGAGGCGCCGAGGCCGAATTCGCTGTCGTTCGCCCTTTCGATCGCTTCGTCGAAATCCGCCACACGCATCACGGCTGCCACCGGACCGAAGCATTCCTCCTGCATGATCGCCATGTCGGAGGTGCAGCCGGTGAGAATGGTCGGTTCATAGAACCAGCCGACCGGCTCCGACGGTGGTATGCGTCCGCCGATTTCGACCTTGGCGCCCTTGGCGACGGCATCCTCGACCAGCCTGATAACCTTGGCACGGGCAGCCTCCGAGACCAGCGGGCCGATCTCAGCCTTACTCAACCCGTGGCCAATGCGCAGGCGTCGGGTCTCGGCGACGAACCTGGCGATGAAATCGTCAAACACGGCATCGACCACGAAGAAACGCTCGGCCGAGGTGCAGACCTGGCCGGACATGTGGAAGGCGGCAGTGACCGCACCCGCTGCCGCGACGTCCAGAGGGGCATGGGCGGAGATGATCATCGGGTCGGAACCGCCCGCCTCGATCACCGCCGGCTTCATCCGACCGGCAGCGGCCATGGCCACCGCCCGGCCAGCGGCAACGGAGCCGGTGAAGGCGACGGCATGGGTCTTCGGCGAGGCGATCAGCGCTTGCG
This sequence comes from Pararhizobium gei, assembly GCF_029223885.1. Taxonomy (NCBI): domain Bacteria; kingdom Pseudomonadati; phylum Pseudomonadota; class Alphaproteobacteria; order Hyphomicrobiales; family Rhizobiaceae; genus Pararhizobium; species Pararhizobium gei. The sequence continues at coordinate 34,625 of NZ_CP119411.1, forward strand.
CCAGCGCCACGCCGCCCGGCAGGCAGGTAATCAGGCCCTCCGGCAGATCGGCAAAGACCTGCATGAATTCCAGCGTCGAGAGCGTGGTGGCCGGCGCCGGCTTGATAATGCAGCCATTGCCGGACGCCAGCGACGCGGCCACCGTCCAGCACATCAAAAGGATCGGGAAATTGAACGGCATGATGTGGACGGACAGACCCAGCGGTTCGTAGCGGGCAAACTGGAACGAGCCGGCCTGGGTGGTGCCGGCGACCTTGCCGGCCTCGTCGCGCGCCATCTCGGCGAAATAGCGGAAGGCGCCGGCGCAATTGGCGACTTCGCCGATCGCTTCCGGATAGGGCTTGCCCATTTCCCGTGACATGATCTCCGCGCAACGCCGCATGTCGGTGGCCTCGATGCGGTTGGCGATCTTGTGTAGGAGGGTGGCGCGGCTTTTGGCGTCCAGCTTCTTCCACTTGCGCTGCGCGATCGTTGCGGCATCCAGCGTCATGGACAGCTCGTCTTCCGTCACCTCGGTGATCACCCCGACCGTCTCGATTCGGGCTGGATCGATGACATCGATGCTCCGGCCGAGACTGGGGCGATAGTCTCCCGCCGCGAAATAGCTGGGCTTGGAAATGTCGAAACGGATCATGGCATCCTGCCTGCTTCAGAAGTTCAAGGAGATCGGCGCGTCCGAAGATAGGCGCGCCGTCACTTAGCGGATCATGTAGACTTTCTTGATCGTCTCATGGACGGTGCAAACGCCCTTCCAGTCCTTGGGGAAGAAGGCGGCGGTGTCCGGCGTGATCTCGATCACCTCACCAGACTCATGCACATAGGTGCCGCGGCCTTCGAGGAAGTGGCAGAATTCATCACGGGTCACATGGCATTCCCATGTGCCGGGCGTGCAGATCCACAAACCGCATTCGCTCTCGCCATTCGGGCCTTTGTGGATCAGCCGGCCGGAGACCTGGCTGACGCCTTCGATCATTGTGGGGATGGTGCCCCAGTCGACCAGGTCGGTTTGCGCGAGCGGATTTTGCATCAGGGGTGCAGTGGTCATTGTCTTGTCCTTTCGAGCGACCGTTCAGGCCAGCATATAAATATTGCGCATGGTCTCGTGGACCGTGCATTCGCCGGTCCAGCCGGCTTTGAACATTACCGCCGTCCCGGCGGCGACCTCGATCACCTCGCCGTCGTCGGAGCGGTAGGTCGCTGACCCGGCAACGAAATGGCAAAACTCGTCGCGCGGGATCGACAGCCGCCAGCGACCGGGCGTGCAGACCCAGATGCCGGTTTCCGGCTGGTTGTTAGGCCCCTTGAACAGCAGGCGTCCGGTCGATGTCGACGTGCCTTCGATGGCATCCGACTGCACGCCCCAGTCGACGAGATCGTCAAACGTGGTCGCGCCATGGATATGCGGCGCCGTCGTCTTCAGGGTATCAACCATTGTCCTGGCCGTCCTTGAGCAAGGCGTCGAGAATGCCGGCTGCCTTCTGCGGTCCGTTCTGGCTTTGCATGTGGGTTGAAGTGGCAACCAGCTTGGCCTTCATGACGGGATCGTTGATCATATGATCGAGCCGGGTGGCCAGATCCTCGTCGGTCCAGTCATAGCGCGGCATCTTGAAGCCGTGGCCGGTTTCATCGACGCGGGTCGCATTGTCGTGACCGTCCCAGACATAGGGCATGATGATCGCCGGCTTGCCGAAATAGAGGCACTCGGTGAACGAGTTGTTGCCGCCATGATGGATGACGGCATCGACCTGCGGGATCACCGAGGGCTGCGGGAACCAGCTGTCGATGATGACGTTGTCGGGCAGGTTTTCGTACTGGTCCTTGTAGTCGCCGACATTAACCAGCGCCCGGTAGGGCAGCGTGCCGACTGTGGCGATGATCCGCTTCAGAAGATCCGTATCGCCGGCGCCCAGGCTGCCGAAGCTGACATAGAGCAGCGGCTTATCGTTGTTGGCCTTGAAGACAGGCACGTCATAGGCTTTTTCGGAGCGCACGCAGCCTTCGAGATACTGGAACTGGCCGGGATCGAGGGGGTGTTCGCGTTCAAATTTGACGGCCTCCGGATAGAGCAGCAGGTTCATAAAGGGCGAGGCCTCAAAGAACTGGCCGATCGGATAGGCCGCCTCGCCCGTCGATGTCAGGAAGGTGTTGAAGTCATCATGGATCGGCTTGATGACGTCATTGAAATGGTCACGATAGGCCGCGTGTCCGGCAAAATCCTTGGCGCCGCAGCCCGACAGATGCGGCGGAATCTTCGGATCCTCGATCTCGTTTTCCGAGCAGGAGATGATGCGCACCCAGGGTTTGCCGGACTGCTTGATGGCCGGAAACAGGATAACATTGTCGACGCAGATCAGGTCGGGCTTGATCCGCTCCAATACGCCCGGAAGGTCCTTCTGCGCCCATTTCGCGCTGTCGACGATCGCCGTCCAGCAATCCTTTACATAGGTATCGATCTGCTCGTAGGGGCTCTTGCGGAAGTTCGGAATGTGGCCGTTGATAAAGTCCTCCCAGAATTTTGCCATCTGTTCCGGCGGCATCGGTTCCGACAGGTTCACCGAATGGGCCTCGAAGCCATAGCCCTCATAGACCGATACGAAACCCGGATCGGACAGGAAGACAGCCTTGTGACCGAGCGCCTCGACCGCTTGAGCGATTCCGACCGAGTTCAAAGCCGGACCGAAGGCGGCTTCGGGAAAAAATGCGATTGTCTTTTGCGACATGGGGTTCCCCTTTGATTCTTAAATCTGGAATAGCCGGATGCGATCCGGGTCGATCACGATATGGATCGTTTCGCCGACGGTGTGGGGTACCAAGGCATTGGCCGCCACCCGCACCTGGAGCGGCACCTGGCTGGCGGCGATCCGGACATGCAAAACGCGGTCGAGACCGTGATAGGCCATGTCGACGATCGTTCCTGCGATGCCCGCCCCGCTTGTCGCCACCGTGATGTTTTCAGGCCGGACGGCGAGTGTTGTCGGGCCGCGGATATCGGTTTTGACGGCAAGGCTCAGCCCTTTGGCGCTGAAGCCGCCATCCTGTCCGACCGCACCGTCGATGAAATTCATCACGCCGATGAAGTTGGCGACGAAGCGATCCGCCGGCGTCTCGTAGACCTCCTCGGGCGAACCGCATTGCAGCAGCCTGCCGTCTTTCAGGATCGCCATGCGGTCGGCCATGACGAGGGCCTCTTCCTGATCGTGGGTGACGATGATGAAGGTAATGCCGACCTCATGCTGAAGACGTTTCAGTTCGAGTTGCATGCGTTCGCGCAGTTTCTTGTCGAGGGCGCCGAGCGGTTCGTCGAGCAGCAGCACCTTCGGGCGCTTGACCAGGGCGCGGGCGAGCGCGACGCGCTGCTTCTGCCCGCCCGACAGTTGCTCGGGCTTGCGGGCGGCGAACTGGCCAAGGTCGGTCACCGTCATGATCTCCTCGACGCGCCGGGCTATCTCCGCCTTCGGCAGCCGGTCCATCTCAAGGCCATAGGCAAGGTTTTGGGCGACGGTCATATGCGGGAACAGGGCATAGGACTGGAACATCAGGTTGAGCGGCCGCTTTTCCGGCGGCAGCTTGGAAATGTCGTTCCCCTCCAGCAGGATACGCCCCCAGCTCGGCGTCTCGAAGCCGGCCAGCATGCGCAACAGCGTGGTCTTGCCGCAGCCGGACGGACCGAGCAGGGCAAAGAACTCGTTGCGTCGGATGTCCAGCGACACGTGATCGACGGCGGCCACCGGACCAAAGCTTTTGTGCAGGCCGTCGATCGTCAGGATCGGCTCATGGGCAAGGGACGTGTCGGTCATTGCATCTGTTCTTTGTTGAGCCACTGGGAGATAAGCAGCGCCAGCGCGCTGACCCCCATGACGATCGTGGCAAGGGCATTGATTTCCGGGGTGATGCCAAACCGGATCATCGAATAGATCTGGATCGGCAGGGTGATCGAGGACCGTCCGGCGCCGGCGGTGAAGAAGGCGATGATGAACTCGTCAACCGAAAGCGTGAAGGCGAGCAGGCCGCCGGCAATGATCGCCGGCAAGAGCACCGGAAATGTCACGCGCCAGAATGTCGTCCAGCCGGAGGCGCCGAGATCCCGCGACGCCTCGACGATCGAATAGTCGAAATGCTTGAGCCGCGCCCTGACCACCGAACTGACGAAGGCGAGATCGAAGATCACATGGCTGATGATGATCGTGTGCAGGCCGAGCGTCACGTTCAACAGCGAGAAGAAGGTGAGCAGCGCGACCGCCAACACGATGTCGGGAATGACCATCGGCGCAAACGCCAGCGCCTCAAGCCCTGTGCTCTTGCGCCGCCGCGTTTCCATGCCGAGCCCCAGAAGCGTTCCGAGCACCGTCGAGATCAGGGTCGCGAAAAGGGCAACGACCAGCGTGTTCCAGGCGGCACCCAGAATCTCGCCATTGCCGGCGAGCGCCGCGTACCATTTGAACGAAAAGCCCGACCAGCTTGTCGGCAGGCCAGCATCGTTGAACGACAGCGCCACCAGCACGGCGATCGGCAGGTAGAGAAAGCCGAACACGGCGAACAGGACAAGACGGCCCTGAAGGCGCGAGGGTCTTGCCGCGCTCATGGCTCCACCCTCGCGCGCTCGCCACTGGCATGGGCGGTCGCCCGGGCCTGCAGCATTAGGAGGAGGATCATGATGGCGATCAATACGAGGCCAAGCGCTGCACCGAACGGCCAGTCATTGGCGCTCAGGAACTGGTCGTAGACGACATTGCCGATCATCTGGAAACGACCGCCGCCAAGCAGCGCAGGTGTCACGAAATTGCCGATCGACAGCACGAAGACGAAAACGCCGCCGGCGGCCACACCCGGCAGGGTGAGCGGCAGCGTGACGCGCCAGAAGGTCCGGATCGGACCGCCGCCAAGATCGCGGGAGGCTTCCATCAGTTCCGGATTGAGCCGCGACAGGGATGAATAGATCGCCAGGATCACGAAGGGCAGATAGTTGTAGACAAGGCCGATGATCACCGCGCTTTCCGTGTAGAGCAGAGATAGCGGTTCGCCCTGGTAGCCGAACCAGCGCAGCAGATTGTTGATCAGACCCTCGCGATTGAGCAGCACCATCCAGGCATAGGTGCGGATCAGGTAATTGCTCCAGAAGGGCAGCACCGCGAAGAACAGCAGCATGGGCTGGCGCAGGCGCGGCGCGCGACTGATTGCATAGGCTGCCGGATAGGCGATCAGGATGGCCAGCAGCGTGGCAAGGCCGGCTATGCGCGCCGATGTCAGGAAAATCTTTGCGTAAAGCGGATCGACGACGCGGGCGAAGTTTTCAAGCGTGACCGTATACTCGATCCCTCCCCATACGCCGCGTTCGAAAAAGGCGTAGGACAGAATCAGCAGGCACGGCGCCACCATGAACACAACGAGCCAGGCAATGGCCGGCGCGGCGAGCAGGTTCGATCGGGCGGATTGATAGGACATGCAGGCGTTCCAGGAGATGGCATTGCCGTGACGGCCGGACCATGACGGCCGCGGATTGGCACGGCGGCCAAAGAGGTACCGATGAGGGAGACGCACGCCTCCCTCATCGAACAGCGGTGTCGAAACCGATTGCTAGCCGGCTTAGTTGGAGGCCTTGATCTCGCTGACAGCGCGGGAATAGTCCTTCTGGGCAGCGCCCAAGTCACGCAAAAGCTCGTACTTGGTCAGTTCCGCAGGGGTCATGCCCATGTTCGGATATTGCTCGATCAGCGCCTTGTCGAGGCTCTCCATCGCTGCCTTGTTCGGCACCTTGTAGAGGATGTTCTGGGCAGCCCAGGCATGGTTTGTCGGATCGAGGATGAAGTTGATGAACTTCATCGCCGCGTCCTTCTTTTCCGAGCCCTTCATCACGACGATAGTATCGACCCACAGATCCGAACCTTCCTTCGGCACGACAAACTTGATGTCCTTGTTCTCGGTGATGCCGTAATTGCACCAGCCGTCCCAGGCATGCACCAGCGAGGCTTCGGCGGAGACGAGCTTGGAATAGAAGGTCGTATCGTCATAGGCGAGCAGCGTCTTCTTCGCCGCGATCAGCAGATCCTTGACCTCGGCGATCTTTGCCGGGTCCGTCTCGTTGACCGAGTAGCCCTTGGCCAGTTCGCCTGCCGCCATCAGCCAGCGGTCGGTCGCCAGCATCGTGGTCTTGCCCTTGATGTCATCGGACGGGGCCAGCAGGTTCATCCAGCTGTCCGGTACCGTCTTGACCAGATCCGAACGATAGCACAGCCCTGTCGTGCCCCAGGTATAGGGCACCGAATAGGCATTGCCGGGATCATAGGCAAGACTTGCCGCTTCCGGATAGAGGTTGGACAGGTTCGGAATGGCCGCCTTGTCGAGCGGCTCGACCAGGCTCTGGTGATTGAGGATTTCGGCAAAGGGCGACGACACAAAGACGATGTCGTAGCCCTTGCCCTGGCTCGCCATCAGCTTGCCCATGATTTCTTCGTTGGTGGCATGGTTGACCACTTCGATTTCAAGCCCGGTCGCGGCCTTGAACGTCTCGGCGATGTCCTTTGCCATATAGCCATCCCAGTTCGAGATGACGAGATCGGCAGCATGGGCCGCACCAAGGCTGCCGGCCAGCATTGTCGCGGCGAGCAGGTGGACGGCATAGGCACGCGTTCTGGCGTATCCGTTTTTGGTTTGCACGGATCTCTCCCTTTTGTTGATTGTTCCAACCTCTTCGGCGAGGCGTCGGTAGCCCGATCTCATGTCGCCGTTGGACCGCAGTATTATTTTTAAAAAAAATACGTCAATAGGGAATCTGAATTTTTTCGACTGCTACCAAAAATCGCGGCTCAAGGCTTGCGAAACGATCTGGAAAAGGCCAGCATGCAGCCCTTACGACGACAGGTGGGACATGGCGATAGAGCCGGGGCGCATTCATCACCGCCATGTGGAATTGGCGCAAAAAATACTGGATTTTGCCAGTGAGCGCGGCATGTCGCCGGGCGAGCGACTTGCCGAACAGGCGCTCGCCTCGCACTGCAATGTCTCCAGAACGCCGGTGCGCAAGGCCCTGCAGGTGCTTTCGGAACGAGCGCTGATCACCGCCGATGCCGAAGGCGGCTTTCTGCTGGCCGTCGATCCGATCACGGTGGCGCGGCTTGATGATGGCGGCGAAAACGATGGGGAAACAGAGGTCTATAGCGCCATCCTGCGCGATCTGTCGGCGGGACGGATCACCGAGGCGCAGACGGTTGCGGGTCTGCAGCGACGTTATGACGTCTCCCGGCAGACGGTACAAAACGCGCTGCAAAAACTTGCCGAGGATAATCTGGCCGAGCGCGGCGCCGGTCAGCAATGGTTGCTGAAGCAGTTCGCGCTGGGAACCGATGCGGTTGCCAAATCCTACGAATTCCGCTTGGCCACCGAACCGCTGACACTGACGTTGCCTGAGTTCCGCCGCGACCTGCCGGCGCTGGCGTCGCTTAGACAATCCATGCTGATCCTGCGCAGCATGAGCGAGGCGGATTTCGACCGTAAACTGTTCGAGCGCACCGATTTCGACTTCCACATGCTGGTGGCGCGGGGCTGCGGCAATCCCTTCATGGCGGAGGCGCTGACAAACCACCACCGGCGCCGGCGTGCCAACGCCGCAGCAGGCCATGTCAACACCTACCGGCTGATGCAATCCAATCTGGAGCACATCCAGATTCTCGAGCAGATCGAGCGTGGCCAGATGGAGCTTGCCGCCGATCTGATGCGTGTGCATATACAGCTGTCGCAATCGCTGAGACCGCGCCTTGCGGGTCGCGGCGTGCCCCCTGCCTTCAAGCTCGTATCGCGATAAGACAACCAAATCCGAATAGATGACAGATCAAAAGACCATTGCCCTCTTCCCCGAAGCAAGCTACGGCGCCGCCCTCAACTGTGTCGGCATCGCACAGGAACTGCGACGGCTCGGTGCTCGGCCCGTGTTCATCTGTCACCCAGGCTTTAGCGGCGTTTTTGCCGAATATGGCTTCGCCGAATATCAGCTGGGCGGCTGCGGACCGGTCCAGACGACCGATTGGAACGACTTCATCGGCCGCCATCAAGACGCCTTCCGGCAGACGCCCTTCGAGCAGCTAACCTCCTATGTCGGCCCTACCTGGGATGCGATCGTCGAGACGGCAATCAGCGTCGAGGAACCACTGCGGCAATTGCTGGCGCGCCTGAAGCCGGATGCCATCGTGCTGGACAATGTGGTGATGTTTCCGGCTGTGGCGACAGCCGGAGTGCCGTGGATCCGGGTGGTTTCCTGCGCCGAGACCGAGATTCCCGATGCCCTCGTCCCGCCCTATCTCTCCGGGCTTGCAGAAACACCGGGCTCCGATTGGAAGACCTTTTCCGGGACCTATGACAAAGTAACGGCCGCCGCCTACAAGAAGTTTTCCACCTTCGTGGCTGACTGCGGGCTGAAGCCGCCAGCCGCACCCTTGTTTCTCGACGCTTCGCCGGACCTCAATCTTCTTCTGGCGCCGGAGATCATTCGCCACCGCCGCGCCGAACCGCTTGATCCGCAGCGTTTCATCTTCCTGGATGGCTGCGTGCGCCGCGAGACGCCCTATCAGGCGCCGCGCTTTGCCAGCCGCAACGATGCCCCGCTGGTTCTGACCAGTTTCGGGTCGCTGGGCGCCATGGATGTCGACATGCTCCAGCGGATGATCGATGTCTTCGCCACCCTGCCCTATCGCTTCCTCATCAATGCCGGTCACTGGCGCGACGAATATGTTCAGGTCCCGGACAATGTCTTTCTCGACAACTGGTTCCCGCAACCGTCCGTCGTCGAGCAATCGAGCCTGTTCATCCACCACGGCGGCAATAACAGCTTCTGCGAAGCGCTTTACTACGGCGTTCCCTCGCTGGTGATGCCCTATTGCTGGGACGGGCATGACAACGCGCGCCGCGCCGAGGAGACCGGTGTCGGTCGTATGCTCGATCGCTACAACTGGTCGCCAGACCAACTGGCCGGCGTCATCGACAGGCTTCTATCCGACCGCGCCATGCAGGCGCGCTTGCAGGAGAACGCGTCGAAGATGCAGGCATTTGCCGGTGCTACCCGCGCCGCCGAGGCGATCCTCAAACTCATCGGTTGACCGGGCAACGCCCGGTCAACCGCCGCGAAGACTAAGTCTGGAAAGGGACGACATGCGGCATAAGCTTTTCATCGATGGTCAATGGTGTGCACCCGTCAACGGCGGCACGTTCCCGGTGGTCAATCCAGCAACGGAGGAGGTCATCCACCATGCCCCTGCCGGTACAGCCGAAGACATCGACCTTGCGGTTGCAGCAGCGCGGCGTGCCTTCGATACCGGCCCATGGCCAAGGATGAGCGGACGAGAGCGCGCCGGATATCTGCGCGCCATGGCCGAGAAGATTTTGGAGCGCAAGCAGGAGCTTGGGCATCTCGAAGTAATCGACAATGGTAAGCCGCTTCCGGAAGCCGTGTGGGACATCGAAGACACCGCTGGATGCTTTTCGTTTTATGCCGGGCTGGCGGAAGAACTGGACGACAACCCGGAAGAGACAATTGCGCTGTCCGAACCGCGTTTTTCGTCGAAGGTGGTGCGCGAGCCGATCGGTGTCGCAGGCGCCATCATTCCCTGGAACTATCCGCTGCTGATGGCCTCGTGGAAGGTCGCGCCGGCCCTTGCCGCCGGCTGCACCATGGTGCTGAAACCATCCGAACTCACACCGCTGACGGCACTGGAACTGGCCGCTATCGCGGAAGAGGTGGGGCTTCCGGCCGGCGTGCTGAACGTCGTGACCGGCCTTGGACCGGATGCCGGCCAGCCGCTTTCCGAGCACCCGGATGTCGACAAGCTGGCGTTCACCGGCTCGGTGCCAACAGGTGCGAAAATCATGGCGGCGGCAGCCCGCGACATTAAGAACGTCAGCCTCGAACTGGGTGGCAAGTCGCCCTTCGTCGTCTTCGCCGACAGCGATATCGACAAGGCCGTCGAGTGGATCATGTTCGGCATTTTCTGGAACCAGGGCCAGGTCTGCTCCGCAACTTCGCGCGTGCTGGTCGAGGAAAGCCTCTATCCGGCACTGTTGGAGCGGTTGGTGGCAGAGGCCACAAAAATCCAGATCGGCGATGGCCTTGAAGACGGCACGCTGCTCGGCCCGCTGGTCTCCAGGGGGCAACATGACAAGGTGCTGGCGATGATCGCCCGTGGGCGCCGTGAGGGCGCGACCATTGCTCATGGCGGCAAGCGCCCGCATGGTCTCGACACCGGTTATTTCCTCGAACCCACCATTCTGACTGATATGGGAGAGGACAACACCGTCTGGCGCGAGGAGATTTTCGGACCGGTGGTGTGCGTAAAAACGTTCCGCGATGAGGCAGACGCGATCCGCATGGCCAATGACAGCCGGTTCGGCCTTGCCGCCGCCGTCATGTCGAGGGACAAGACCCGCTGCGAGCGCGTCGCCCGCGCCTTTCGCGCCGGCATCGTCTGGATCAACTGCTCGCAACCAACTTTCACCGAAGCGCCTTGGGGCGGCTACAAGCAGTCCGGCATTGGTCGCGAACTCGGCAGGTGGGGGCTCAACAACTATCTGGAAGTCAAGCAGATCACCTCATTCGAGAGCGATGAGCCTTGGGGCTGGTATATGTAGGCGTCACTCAGAGTGATGAATGCACGACTTCGATTTATATGTATCATGCATATACATGCTTGGCGCACAAATCGATAAGGAACACAAAGAGAATTACGTCATCCGCCGATCGTTGTTCTCGGCCGCGCGCATCGTCCCCCGCTGCCACGATTACAAAAATCGGCCGCAGCTTTGCACTTGCCGAAGTGTCCTTCCTCTTCTGCTCATTGCGATTCGCAAGATCACGCAGATCGCCAGGAACTCGATCATGCCGCTACCGCCGAAGTCGCCGGGGCTCAACCCGGTTGAGAACCTCTGGCTCTTCATGCGCGAGAACTGGCTGTCAAACCGTATCTTCAAGTCCTACGACGACATCGTCGCTCATTGCTGCGATGCCTGGCGAAGGCTCGAAAGCCAGCCATGGCGCATCATGTCTATCGGACGCAACAATGGGCCAATGGGTTCTGATCAGCGAGAATCCGTATTACGCCGCGCGTCGACAATCTACTTATGCCCGGCAGTGAGAAAGCTAGACCAATGCATCCATGAATCTCTAGCTCCGATCTGATTGCAGACTCCCCGATCACCAATTTGCTCGTCCGCCGGCTATTGGGTATTCCCCCCAAAGCCTATGCCTCGAAAGCATCCTGGGAAGGAGAGTGATGAGATTGATCTCCGCAATTTTCTGAATTCACCGAGATATTCCTGGCGATGATGTTCAAGCCAGCGGCTGATGCGGCCATTGCCAAGAAGCTTGGCGACATATCCACGCGCGACGGTAAGGTGGAGTTTATCTATGCTGTAGGTTTCTTCAACGCTCTTAACTTGCGTTTGCAGTGCTGCCAGCTCCCGCTCCCATCCGCGCGATCTGCTGACCGGACGGCGCGCCGGCGCTTCGACCTGAACCCTTCCTGGGAGGCAACAAGTTGGCTTTCGGATATGGCAGCGCGTATCGCTCTGGCAAACATAAAAGTTATGTTGCCCTATCATCAAGCCTGCGGCCTCACTGAGGCTTTGCCGCTATCGCAGCGCTCTGCGTTGAATAAAAGCGGGCCAAGTTTACAATCGTCTTCTTGAGATTAATCTAATTTAAGGAAATCACCCCTATATTTGGGGTGTCCTCTTGGACGTTGGACGCGCGATGGACGGCATGATGTCGATCCGGCACAGCACGGCAAATATGCCGCTACCACGTTTGTGCCAGCAACTTTTGGCCTTTGAGCAATTTCCTAAAATATCGACGCTGAAGCCCGCGTGAAATCGCGTGCATTGCCGCGTACACATGGAGTTCATGATGCATATTCGCGTGGTTCTTACATCTCTAGCGCTAACAGCTTTATGCTTCCCGACCTGGGCTTTCGCGCTCGATAAGCCAAAAGGGGAAGTGATTCTCACCGTATCTGCTCCCCACCTTGATCATCCCAATATAGCCGAGACGGCACAGTTCGACCTTCCTATGCTCGAAGCTCTTGCAAGCCACACAGGGGAGATGGAAACACCCTGGACCGAAGGCAAAGTAAAATTCTCCGGGCCCTTGCTTAGGTCCATTCTGGAGGCGGCCGGCGCTCACGGCACAAAATTGAAAATCATTGCCTTGAATGACTATTCGGCCGAGGTTCCGGTCGAAGATGCTGAAAAGCTGGACACCATTCTTGCCACACGTATGAACGGAGACACGATGTCGGTGCGTGACAAGGGGCCGCTGTTTCTCATTTACCCTTTCGACAAGGACGCTAGCCTCTTCAACGAGAAATACTTCTCGCGCTCCGTCTGGCAAATCAAGACCATTGAGGTTTCCGAGTGACGGTTTCCACCCGGAGCAGCGGCGACATCATCCGCAAAGCCAGTAAAGCGACATTTGTTCTCCAAAGCTTCGCGGTGCTGCTGCTGATGGGCCTTGTCATCCTGTTTATGGATATTTCCCAAAAGTACGCGTCATTTCAGGACGGTGTGCGCGAAAATGCTCTGTGGTCCGTCTATCAGCTCGACCGCGAGGCGCGTCGCCTACACGAAACACTTCACGTGATGCTGGCTGAAAGGGACAAGTCCAGTGGCACTGTTAAAGCGCTTGGCACCCGTTACGACATCCTCTACTCGCGAATGAATATTCTGGAAAAAACCTCGTTCGAAAGAAAATTCAAACTCGATTCTGCCGTTGAACGCCAGATCGCGGACATTCGTTCGATCGTCTTCGGCAAGGTCAGCGTTTTTGACGCTCTTGCTTCACATGGATCGTTCGAACCTGCGACGTGGGCCCCGATCGATGACGAGCTCGAGAAACTGGTGTCAGTAACCGAAAGCCTGTTGGTCTACACCAATAATAACGTCAGCACGGACAGAGCCGAAGCGCGTCAGGCAGTGCTCGCCTTACAACTAAAGTCCGCCTGGCTTGTGGTCCTTTTGGTATGCTGCGTGGTAGTGCTTATCTTCACTTTGCGCCGCCAGTTGAAATCCGTGCGTCTGGCAGGACTTAGCCTGGAGGCTATTTCCAACGAACTGAACGACGCCTATCTCGATGCTGAGGCTGGCAACCGTGCTAAGTCCCAGTTCATGGCAACGATGGGACATGAAGTCCGCACCCCTTTGAATGCCATTCTCGGTACCGCAGAATTGCTTGAGCTTTCGCCCCTGCCACCCTCGGTTGCAGCGGGGATGCACACCATAAGACGTTCAGGACAAGCCCTTCTTGAGGTCATCAACGAAATCCTGGATTTTGCTAAGATTGAGCACGGGAAGCTTGATATCGAGGTCAGGGTTGTCGACCTCCAATCAGTTCTAGCGACCACCATCGAGATGGTACGTGATCGTGCGACCGAACAGGGCAATCAGATCGTACTTCATTTGCCGGAGACCTTTAGGATCCCTGTTGTGGCTACGGATCCCACACGATTACGGCAGGTGCTTCTCAATCTCCTTAGCAACGCGATCAAATTCACCTCAAACGGGACAATCACTTTGAGCGTAACGGAAGCTGGAACGTCTCAGAATTCGATTCTCCGCTTCGAAATATCGGATACGGGCATCGGCATTGACGAAGCCGGGCTTTGCAGGCTCTTCCAGCCGTTCTCTCAAGTGGATGCCTCGATCAGTCGTAAATACGGCGGTACCGGGCTTGGCCTGACGATCTGCAAACAAATCATTGAAGCGATGATGGGCCGGATCGGTGTTGAAAGCAGGAAGGGGAAGGGAAGCACATTCTGGTTCGAAATACCTGTGGTTGCCGCTGTGTTGCCAGCTCCGTCAGCTGCCCTGGGTGATCATGGCCTGCCAGGAACGCTTCCAATTCTCAAGATACTTCTTGTTGAAGACAATCTCGTAAACCAGCAGGTCGCGGCTGGCTTACTCAACCACCTTGGCCAAAAAGTCACAGTTGTCGGCGACGGCTTCGAGGCAGTTGACGCGGCTGCTCATGAAGAATTCGATTTGATTTTGATGGACATGCAGATGCCGAGAATGGACGGGATCGAAGCGACGCGATTGATCCGCGAAGCGGAAAATGACCGAGAAAGCACGCCGATTATTGCGATGACGGCAAATGCGTCCGAGGATGATCGCAGACTGTGCGAGGAAGCGGGAATGACTGGATTCCAGTCGAAGCCCATTTCACTGCAGCAGCTCCGCGCGCTAATCGAAACTCAGCGCCTGCTTATGTTCGAGGCACCGACCGGAGACGTTCAAGACGGCGATACCGAAAATTCATTCGCTACGCGAAAAGCCGAAATCGAAGCGGCGCTCGGAGAGGAAACCTTCGCGCAACTTCTATCAAGCTTCTTCGATGATGCCGCAACACTTCTCGAAGGGCTGCATGAAGCGTTGGCTGCGAACGACTATCGCAGTGCTGACCGTCTTCTTCACACGATGAAGGGCGCGGCTAGCAGCGTCGGGCTTCAGCGGATCGCAGACACCTCACAGCAACTTCGCAGCGGGACCATGTCTGAAAACAGCATCGCACGACTTGCAGAAACCATAGGCGAATTCAGGCAACGCCTCGCCGCATAGGAACGGTTAAATGCGCATTCTACTGGTAGACGACAACAAAACAAACCTCTCGCTGCTCACCAAATTGGTGGAAAAGCTTCCCAGCTGTGAAGCGATTGCCTATTCACAACCTGAAGACGTGCTGACGGTGGCCGAGCAGCTCGATTTCGACATCGCCATTGTCGATTTTCAGATGCCGGTCTACAACGGCATAGAGTTGGTGAACGAGTTGCTTCGTTTTGAGGGGCACCGCGACAAACCAATCGTGTTCGTGACGGCCGACACGGATACCGCCACTCGAATGGCGGCGCTCAATGCCGGCGCGATCGATTTTCTGACAAAACCTGTCAACCCACTTGAATTTCAGGCTCGCATTCGAAATCTGGTGGCGCTCGTGGATGCGCGCAAGAAGCTCGCCGACAAGGCTGAGTGGCTGCGAACTGAGGTCGACAAAGCGGTTGGTGAATTGCGCGCCCGCGAGGAAGAGATCATCGATCGGCTTACCATCGCGGCAAGCTACAAGGACTTCGAAACTGCCCGCCATACCCGCCGGGTGGGTTTGTATTCGGAGGCGATCGCAAAGTCCTACGGAATAGAGCCATGGCTCTGTTCGGATATCAGGCTTGCCTCGCCCATGCATGATATCGGTAAGGTGGCGATCCCGGACGCTGTCCTCCTGAAAAACGGCAAGCTGACAGACGATGAGTTTGCCATCATGCAGGGGCATACGGTCATCGGATGCGACATCCTTCGGGAGTCCAAATCCGCCCTGCTGCAACTTGCCGCTGAGATCGCCAGCAGCCACCATGAGCGCTGGGACGGGCGAGGATATCCGTTTGGACTTTCGGGTGAGGACATTCCCATATCGGGACGCATCGTCGCGATTGCTGACAACTTCGACGCCTTGACAACCGCAAGGCCCTATAAGGAAGCTTGGTCATTGGAGCGCACCGTTGAGCACATTCGCGAGAAAGCTGGTAGCCAGTTCGACCCTCAATGCGTTAGCGCTTTCGATAATGCACTGCCGGCTTTGATTGCGATCATGGACAAGGACGGTGCATCCGCTGAAGATGGTGGCTGCAGGCGCTGCGATCCCGTTCACGCTGCATGTTCGCAGTCTGCCTCCGCTTACGGGGCTTGCCGATCGGCGATCGACCGCGCTCGCTTCCAGAAAACGGTTCAAGTCGCTTGATGCCTTAGGACAAATGCAGGAGCGATTCCACCCGCAGGTACAAAAATCGCAACAGATATCGCCGCAGGTCGGTATCAAATGTCAAATTCATTCCATTCGCACGATAAGAGGCCGTGTGATGCCTCTTTTACAGTATCGCCAGAGGAGAGATCTGAAGATGTTCGGCCGTTCTAAAGTTTCCAGTATGCAGACAAAGTCGTTGAACTCGATTGCTGCCAATATCATGATCGCCGACGCCGATCTGAACATCCGATATATGAATGAGGCAGTTACTTCTCTGCTCAAGGAAGCCGCGTCGGACCTGAAGAAGGAACTGCCGCGGTTCGATTTCGACAAACTTGTGGGAAGCAACATCGACATCTTCCACAAGAACCCATCTCACCAGCGAACCATGCTCGCCGCGCTGAAGACCCAACACCGAGCCACAATCTGGGTCGGCCACTGTGCCTTCGACCTGATTGTCACACCGCTGCTTGAGGGAAACAGAACGACGGGGTTTGTCGTAGAGTGGGCAAACGCCAAAGAACGGTTGCAAAATATAGATTTCCAGGCCCAGATGGTGGCGATCAGCCGTGTGCAAGGGATCATCGAGTTTACCACCGACGGCGAAATCGTGACGGCAAACGACAATTTCTTGAAGGCCATCGGCTATCGCCTGGACGAGATCAAGGGTCGCAGCCATAGCATGCTGGTTGATCCGGAATACGCCAGAGCACCGGCTTACAAGGAATTCTGGGACGCGCTACGCAGGGGCGAGGTCCAGGCTGCCGAATTTACCCGCTATGGCAAGAACGGCAAACTTGTCGTCATCAACGCATCCTATAATCCAATCCTCGATTCCAAGGGCAAAATCACCAAGGTCGTGAAATTCGCGACCGACGTGACCGAGCGTGTTCATGCGGTGACGACCATTGGCGCAGCACTCACCAGACTTGCACAGGGAGATCTCTCCTTCAGCATAGACCAGCCGTTCGCACCCGATTTCGAGGGGCTGCGGAACACGATGAACGAGGCGCTGAGCCAGATGCGGAATACTCTTGGGCATGTCGCGCATTCGACCGATCAGATTGATAACGGCACGCGCGAGATCAGTCAAAGTGCGGAGGACCTGTCCAAGCGCACCGAACAGCAGGCCGCCTCACTCGAGGAGACTGCGGCAGCCCTTGATCAGATCACAGTCAATGTCAGCAACGCCGCAAAGCGCGCCGAAGAGGCACGTCACGCCGCTGCAACCGCGAGTGAAAATGCGGAGCGCTCCGGCAAAGTCGTCGCCGACGCGGTTGGAGCGATGTCGCGGATCGAGAGTTCGTCCAACCAGATCTCCAACATCATCGGTGTCATCGACGAAATTGCCTTCCAGACGAACCTTCTCGCGCTCAACGCCGGGGTCGAGGCTGCTCGTGCCGGCGAGGCCGGAAAGGGGTTCGCTGTCGTGGCGCAGGAGGTACGCGAACTTGCTCAACGCTCCGCTCAGGCTGCGAAAGAAATAAAAGGTTTGATCCGGAATTCTTCGGAGGAGGTCAGCACCGGCGTCAAGCTCGTCAGCGAAACTGGAGAAGCTCTGCGTACGATCCAGCAGAACATCGTGGTGGTCAATGACCACATGCAAGCGATCACCAGTTCGGCAAAGGAGCAGGCGACTGGACTGTCAGAGGTCAATTCCGCCGTCAATCAAATGGATCAGGTCACGCAGCAGAATGCCGCGATGGTGGAAGAAACCAACGCCGCCAGCGCGACGCTTGCCCAGGAGACCGCACGTCTGCGCGAACTGATCGAGGGGTTCCAACTGGGTGGGGTCGCGGGAAGGCCGTCACAATCGGGAAACAGACCCTTGGCGGGCAACACATCAAACCGGAAACTTGAGGTTGTTAAGCTTGGTCATCGACCTGTCCCCTCGCCGGCACGACAGATGCTGTCGAAGATATCTGGGAAAGTAGGGAATGGAGCTGCGACCGAAAGCTGGGAAGAGTTCTGACGCCTGTTTGCGTGGGCAAGTCTGTTTTCCACCCTCAGATTCGGAGGCATACCCGATGACAAACGTTTTGACGTTCCCAATCGAAGCAAGCCGCGGTGTTACACCTGCCGCCGCCTCACAGAAAACCAGCGAGCATAAGTACCGTGTTATGACCGACGCTCTGGGTTTCCTGCGCGATCAGTTGTTTGAGTTGACCATGGAACTGGAGTGCAGTTGTACGCAGCTGACTGTGGTGGCAGCCGCCAATTCCCTTGCTTCGGCGGTGGAGGAAGAATCCCGGCGCAATGCCTGTTCTCGCTCGCCGCTCAATCCCTGAAAGGTCTGGCCGAGCGCAAGCTGCTTTTTTGTGGCCACGCGGCCGGCGGGACCAGACGGGGCAAGTAACGCGGCTGCCTGAAGACGATACTGGAGCATGACATGGATTTCGAAGCATTCTTCAAGAGCGAGCTGGAAGGCCTTCAAACCGAAGGCCGCTATCGTGTGTTCGCCGACCTCGATCGACACCGCGGCAATTTTCCGCGCGCCACGCGCCACACCCAGAATGGTCCGAAGGGTGTGACCGTCTGGTGTTCCAACGACTATCTCGGCATGGGCCAGAACCCCAAGGTGATCGAGGCGATGAACAACGCCATCGATAACTGTGGCGCGGGTGCGGGAGGCACCCGGAATATTTCTGGCACCACCCACTGTCTATGTGCAGCCCATCAACTATCCGACAGTGCCGAAGAAGACCGAGCGCCTGCGCATCACGCCGACGCCGATATCGAACTTCTGGTCGAGGCGCTGCACTCGCTATGGTCGCGCTGCGCGCTGGCGCAGCAAGTTGCATGACGATCCAGTGACTAAGCCTTTGCTTGCTCATAACAGGCTGTTAACTTTACGTTAACCATTGAACTACATAAATAGGGTCCTGATTCAACAATTGAGTCGAAGATGCCTGTTAGCGCTTTGTCTGTCCTCGCACCCGATGCATTGGACCCCTACGTGGACCTTCGCTCGGTGCCAAAATATCGCTATTTTGGCAAGAATGATCTCATTGATAGATTTCGCCAAGGCGTACCGTTCGATTACATCTCCATCTCCGGGCTCGACGTTGATCACTACCGCTTTGGTGACGGGTTCTCCATAGACACCGACCTCCCGCCGGGATTTGTGGAAGCTTACATGGAAGACAAGCTTTCGAAGATCGATCCATTTATTGCAGCGACCAAGGCGTCGAAAACCGTAATGGTCGAAAGCGAGGTTTATCAGGACGCCGATGTCCCACAGCGATTGTTGTATCTACAGCGCACTTTTGGGGTTCACAACAGAACCATGGTTCCGATCTTGCGCGATGATACGGTTTACGGAGCGGTCGGTTTCGCCCGCATAACGGCATTCACCGAAAGCGAGCTTACCTTTCTAACCCTTATCGCTGAACCCATCCATACCGCCGTAACCAAGCCGATGATGGACCGCTTCGCCGCTCAACATCTACGTCTGTCAAAAGGCGAGATCGCGTGTCTTTCCCAAGCGAGCCTTGGGCTGACGAGTGAAGGCATTGGCAGAGCTACCGGTTATCAGGTCGATACCGTTAACAGCTACATCAAATCAGCCGTGAAAAAGCTTGGGGCGTCGAACAGGACGCAAGCGATTGCTGAGGCGATACGCCGTCGGCTTATTTCGTGACGCTCGTTTCGTTTCTTTGCGTTAATTGGGATGGTGGGCACAATCACCAAAAGCCTGCGACGTCGTGTGATGGAAGCGACTTTGCGTCCCTAGCCGCTAAGATAACGCGAACGCAGGTCGGGTGAACTCACGCCGAATCGACCGTCACCAAAATACCGGGCCGGACTTGCCCCCGCATGTCGGCGAAACATGGTTATAAAACTGCTAGCGCTCTCATAGCCAAGGTCCAGGGCGATGGTGGTGACGGCATCGCCGCTGGCCAACCGCTGCAGCGCGAGGCCCACATGCAGTTGTTGCCGCCATTGACCGTATGACATACCGGTCTCGCGCTGGAAAAGGCGCGTGAGGGTTCGCTTGCTTGCGCCAATACGCGCGCCCCATTCCTCAATAGTGAGGCGCGCAGACGGGTCTTCCAAGAGCGCGTCTGCGAGACGCCGCAGCCGCCGGTCTGCGGGCATTGGCAACCGTAGCGGCTCTAGCGGAGCATCGCGAAGCTCGTCCAGAAGAACCGCCGACAGCCGAGCACGCCTCCCCTCCTCTGCCACCAGGAAGGCAGGATCTGATGTGAAGCAGAGAATGACCTCTCGCAGCAGCGGGCGAATGAATAATATTCCACAATCTTCGCCCAGAAAGTCTGCAAGGTCAGGCTCGATATAGAGATTGGCCATGACAATCCTGCCACTGGCACGCGCCAGATGCAGCACACCGGCAGGCAGCCAGACGGCGCATTGTGGCGGAACGGTCCAAATTCCGCCAGCCGCTTCAACCGTCAGAGCACCGCAGATCACATAGAGCAGTTGCGCTTTGCGGTGACGATGGGGTTCGGTTTCGCCAACAGCCGTGAGTTCGATCGTCAGCCCCACAACAGAACTTGGAACGATGTCCGGATCGTCGATCTCAGGCGTGATAGTGATGCTCATCGGCTCGTTTTCTCCGCGGTGCATGCCGACTCTAGCCGGAGAGTCGCGCCTTGCAAGGACATTGGGCTGTTTCATCGCTTGGCCTGGTAGTCAATCTAACAGCAGGCCAAGCGGTCAAAATCCGGGGGTAGGGAAACGATGGCATCGATCTCTACCAACCAGTCCGAATGGCCGAGCGCTTCAACGCCAAGGAAAAGACTGGCGCAGACCGGCCAGCCTTGCCCGAAGACGGCATGCCCGGCCTCGAAGATGGAGCCGACGAGCTCGTTGCTGTGGCGGACGACATGCAGCCCCATCCGCACCACATGCTCTGTCCCCACACCAAGCGCATCAACCGCATCCCTCAGATTGCGGAAACATTGTTCCGCCTGCAGACGATGATCATCTTTACCGACAAGCCGCCCGTCAGCATCGATAGCGACCTGCCCGGCGATGAACGCAAGAGCACCTGCCGGTGCGATGGAGATTTGAGCGTAGAGCGGCGCCACCGGTGCTGGCATTGAGACTGGATTGAGGTGCCTTATCATGACTGACTACCCTTCTCGCGTGGAGGTGCTGGCCGCAGTTTGCGCCACGTAACCGTCCGGCCTTACCAAGATCGCACCAATATCTCTGAGAGTGTCCCCATGCGCGGTGGGAACGCCTCTTGCTTCAACGACAGAGCGCGGATGTAACCAGTCAGGCCTCTCAACTTTGGCGCCTTCGGAAATGATCAAATCCAGCCATTGACCTTTCGAGAGGAGGCCGAAAAGGGTGGCATCTGTACCGTCAGAAAGCCTCAACGGCATGTCGCGGATACGGTTGCCGACCAAGCCCGAGCGTGGCGGCGCAGAGCCGGGCAGCGGTTCAGGATATTGCACGGCAAAACCCGAGACTTGATTAGCAAAATAAGCGTTGATCGCGGGCACTTTCAGCATGTCATTGAATAAGCCCCGAAGCGCTCTCCCCCGCGCCGAGAAGGCGGTGATCAGGTGGCTCTGCGCCATCGTCGTGTCGCGAAGATAGATACCGACCGGCAGGCGTTCGGATTCATATGTGTCGAGCAACTCTGCGGGCGCGGTTCCCGTCGCCACCGCTGCCAGCTTCCAGCCAAGGTTCATCGCATCCTGAATGCCGACATTCATCCCCTGCCCGCCAGCCGGCAGATGAATGTGGGCCGCATCGCCCGCCAGGAATATGTTTCCACGACGATAGGACTTTGCCAGCCGCGTTTCGTTGTCAAACCGCGACAACCACAAAGGGGAATGGGCGCCGAAGTCAGAACCAACGACCCGCGCGGTTGCCCGGCACAACTCTTCCAGTGTAACCGCATCCTGCCTTCTGCGACCGCTGTCTTCAGCCTCGTTGACGACGATCCGGTAGTGCACCCCGTCGCCAAGTGGCGCTATCAGCACACAACCGTGCTCGTTGAAAGCCGATACCAGGGGCGCGTCCGGTGGAGACGCCAGAACAACGTCGCCCAAGAACCAAGTACCGCTCCCGGAATGACCCTCGAATTCGATCCCCGCCTGTAAGCGAACCAGGCTTCGCGCCCCGTCTGCGCCCACGACGTAACGTCCGTGAAGTTCAAACGGCCTCTCGTTGGCGCCGGAGACTGTGACGCCGCCATCGGCTCCGGAAACGACTCTTTCCGCCACGGCGCCGCGATGAATCTCCACACCGAGTTCCAGAGCGAACTCTTCGATCAAAGCCTCCGTCGTCTCCTGCGGGATGTATAGGGTGTAAGGGAACCGGCTGTCGAAAATGTTGAAGTCCAACCGAGTGTCGAGGACCGCATAATGTCCTGATTTGATCGGCTTTCCGACGGCCAGAAACCGCTCCTCGATCCCTCGCAGTGACAGGACTTCCAGTGTCCGGCCATGAATGGTCAGTGCCCGGGATTGATTGATACGGTTCGTGCGCCGCTCGATGACAGCGACCCGCAACCCGGCAAGTCTGAGTTCGCAAGAGAGCCAAAGTCCGACAGGGCCTCCACCTACGATGATGCAATCGTAAATTTCCTTCATTTCCAGCCCCTTCTATCCGTGAGCGGGGTGCTCCCGCCGTCACCAACAGTCATTAGCCGGTGAGCCGATGCTTCACTCTCCCCGTCCTGCCAACATGTTTCGCCAAACGGCCATTGTTCGCTGCCCCTTCGTCCATAGACCCAGACCGTTGAACGATCCTGCAGCGCCGCAGGATCGTTCAACCGGCAAGCGCACAATCCGGATAGTCATCGTGTGTTGGCGGACAGTTCGCCAAGGACACATGAAGGAGTCATCCAATGTCCAGTTTTTTCAACTTGCTCGCATCGGGCGTGATGCTTGCCGCAACCATGGGAGAACCAGCAGCAATGGCAGCCGATAGCACACCGAAATCCATCGTTCTCGTCCATGGCGGCTTCGTCGATGGTTCGGGATGGGAAGGCGTCTACGACATCCTCAAGAGCGACGGTTACGATGTCACTATCGTCCAGAACCCGACGGTCACCCTGGAGGATGACATCAGGGTCACGAAACGCGCGATCGCTGCGGCGACCGGCGACGTGGTTTTGGTTGGCCACTCCTACGGTGGCGTCGTCATCTCCGAGGCAGGAGCCGAATCCAAAGTAAAATCGCTCGTCTACATTGCCGCTTTTGCGCCCGACGCCGGTGAATCGGTCTCCAGCCTGATCGCAAATCCCGTCCCCGGCGCTGCTGCACCTCCGATCCTGCCGCCAGTCGATGGTTTTCTGTTCCTCGATAAATCGAAGTTCGCGCAATCGTTTGCCGCCGATGTGCGCCCCGACCTCGCCGCCTTCATGGCAGCCTCACAGGTTCCGTGGGGCGTCGGCGCTCTCGATGGCAGGGTCACTGTTCCGGCATGGAAGGCCAAGCCTAGCTGGTATCTTGTCGCCACCGATGACAAGATGATTCCACCAGATGCCCAGCGGGGGATGGCCAAGCGGGCCGGCGCCAAGACCGTCGAGATCCCTGGCAGCCATGCGGTCTATGTCTCTAACCCAAAAGCAGTCGCCGAGATCATAGAAGACGCCGCCAACACCAAGAAGAGCGGCTAAGTTATTTCTCGGGTCGCCGCCGCTCCTATGTTTCGGCGACCCACCACTGCAGAATCGTTCAATTGACAATTGAGTGGCCATGATATCTTGCGCTGTGCCATCTTGTTGGACGTGGGAACGCTACTATGACCCTGAATGTGAAGCTTGTTGAAGTGGCGACCGTCCCCATTGGTCTGCCCCACAGGACCGAGCTAAAGTTATCGGTCCGCGGCTTGTCATGTTCGAGACTGATCGCCGCTGACGTGAACTATGGTTTCAAGCCGACCGAAAGCAATCCCAGTTTTCCGACCTGGGAGGGCGCCTACAGTATTGGCGTGCACTTTAACGACGAGAGGAGCGAGGTATTCCTCGACGGACGCTATTACGCTCACCCCAATCGCAAGGGTCAGACGCATTTTCTCTATGTCTCGGAACTTGCACATATCGATTTTACGACGCCGCGGCATACACAGGAGGTGATCCTGCAGCGCAGCTTTATGCGCGAGATTGCTGATGACCTTGAAGTGCCGCGTGTCACGCATCTGGGCAACAGTCTGTACCATATGACCGACGATCCCGTCCTTCGGCGCCTTGCCCTCAGGATCTATCCGTTCTTCGATGCACCCGAGACGATCGATCCCTTGATGGCGGATCACTACATGTGGAGCCTTGGTATCTACCTTTGCGCCCACTATGGCGATCTTACCGCTCGACGCCCGATCGTCGGGGGACTGAGCACCTGGCAGGAACGGCTAGCCAAGGACGTCATCGAAACCAGCTTGGTTGGCGGAATCGGACTTGCTGAGCTCGCTCAGCTTTGCGGTCTTCGCATCAGCCAATTCGCGCATGGTTTCAAGCGATCCACAGGGGTAGCACCCTATGAATGGCTCCTCAGAAGGCGAATCGAGCGCGCCAAGGAGAATCTCCTGTCGGGCAGTAAACTCTCGGAAGTTGCTGTTGCATGCGGCTTTGCCGATGAAAGCCACCTGACCCGGATGTTCCGGCGAGCGGTTGGGGTGACGCCAGGCACATGGCGAACAGACAGAGCAACTGCTCTCCGACATTAGCTATCAACTGGAACTTACTGTGCGTCTTGGCCCCGAAGCTTAACAGGAACCGGCGGAGTGGCTTGAAAGTCGCATGGCGGAACAGCCGTCCATCTTCGCTCTGTTAAAGATTGATGCAACGTCGAACCGAGCGTTTAGGTACATCCGATCCCACGGACACCGCCCTTTAGGAAAACAATCACTATCGATAATATTCAAGTATCGATAATGATGGATTATGACTCGGGGGGCTGTAAAGTCGGGACAACACGCGGCTGCAACGACCAAAAACGGGATGAAAAATAACGGTTGCCAGAGGGATTCACGATGACATGCCCACGCAACAGCTATTCGCTTCGGGCCGTCGCACGATGGCGTTGCGCCCTCGCCAGCTCGACAAACCGGCGCTTAACCTCTTCAAACAAGACCGGTGGCAGCGCGCCAAAATAGCCGGTTTCACTGTCCATCGGCCTGACGTCGGGTCCGGGCCAGACGAAACGGTTACTCTCTGTCAGAACAATCCACGAGCGCTCGTCGTCAAGTCCCAGGCGCCGTTTGGTGGCAGCCGGGATTTCAACAGCGTCTTGCGGATCGGATGGCGGCGAATGCGTGACAGGCAAAACTCGCACGACCGGCGTTCCGTCTTCCAGTGTGGCAACAATCGCCAGAACCAGCACAGGGCGGTCCTTGTCGCCCTCCTCCCGGCCTTCGAGATGCTGCCAATGCCAAAGATACGAATATCGGAACAGCCAGCCGACCTTCGGTTCAGTCGGCAGCATGCGTATCCGTCAACAGTTCGGCGTTGAGATGATCCAGGCCCGGCTCCATCCGCGATGCTTCAATGGCGCCGAGGTCATCGTCGCCGAGCATGCTCGAAAGTTCAACACGTCGATCGCGCTTTGCCAGGCGAACATAGTCCTCATAAGCAATGAGAACGGTGCGAGGACGACCGTTTTTAGTGATAATGACAGGCTCGCGGACTGCAGCGTCCTGATAGGCCCCAAAATTTTTCGAAACCGCCGCAGCGGTAACAGTTGACGTCATGATAGAACTCCTTTGTTCCGGAATATACGGGATTTCCGGAACTTTTGCAAATTCCCTATCCGGCGAGGCCTATAAGATGAAGCATAAATCGCAGATCGGGCCTGCAGCTGACCAGACGGTCCTGAAGCGCGCCGAGGAACTGGATGCACTCGATGCCATCCTGCCGTTCGATCACCGCGACCAGCTCGCCGAACTTCTGACCGATGAAGACGTCGCGACGCTCAAACACCTGGCCAGCTAGGCATGGGCGACAATACCATGCGGGCATTGGCGTCCGACCTTGCCTATCTTGAAGTTTGGTGTTCCGTCGCCACCGGCACTCTCCTCCCCTGGCCGGCTCCGGAAAGCCTGCTTCTGAAATTCGTCGCCCATCATCTTTGGGACCCAGTCGAGCGGGAAAGCAATGCCGATCATGGCATGCCCGAGGACGTCGCGATCGCCCTCCGCCTCAAGGGGTTGCTGAGAAGCACCGGACCGCATGCGCCGGCGACCGTTCGCCGCCGGTTGACGAGCTGGTCGATCCTGACGCGCTGGCGCGGGCAGACCGGATCGTTTTCGGCGCCGTCGCTGAAAAGCGCACTCCGGTTGGCGCTTCGCACCAGCAATCGCCCGCGGCAGAGAAAAAGCAAGAAGGCCGTCACCGGCGATATCCTCGCCAAACTGCTTGCGGCTTGCGCGGGCGATCGGCTGGTCGACCTGCGTGATCGGGCGCTGCTGCTGATGGCTTTCGCATCCGGCGGCAGACGCCGTTCCGAAGTGGCGGGACTGCGCGTCGAGGATCTGGTGGACGAGGAACCGGTTCGCGCCAATCCGGCTGACGAGCACTCTCCTCCCCTGCCTGACGATACATCTCGGCCGCACCAAGACGACTTCAGCGGATGACGACGAGCATGTGGTCCTGATCGGCAGGCCTGTGACGGCACTCAGGTATTGGCTGACAGAGGCAAAGATCGAAGCAGGTCCAGCCTTTCGGCGTATCGACCAGTGGGGCAATCTTGACCGGCGAGCGATGACGCCGCAGTCCGTCAACCTTATCCTGAAATCCCGCATCAAGCAGGCCGGGCTGGACCCGGCGCAGTTTTCTGCCCACGGACTTCGATCCGGTTATCTCATAGAAGCTGCCAGCCGCAGCATTCCATTGCCTGAAGCCATGCAGCAGTCGCTGCATAAATCCGTCACACAAGCGTCGGGATACTACAACAACACCGAACGTAAAATGGGGCGCGCTGCACGGTTGGTGCTCTGATGGCGTGCTGCCAGCGCCATCGTACGAGCGCCGGGGCCGGACTGCCATTGATGCGCGAGATACCCGATCGTGAAGAAATTGCCGGCAGGAGATATGGCCAG
The DNA here is from genome assembly GCF_029223885.1 of Pararhizobium gei. Taxonomy (NCBI): domain Bacteria; kingdom Pseudomonadati; phylum Pseudomonadota; class Alphaproteobacteria; order Hyphomicrobiales; family Rhizobiaceae; genus Pararhizobium; species Pararhizobium gei. Next base: position 61,401 of record NZ_CP119411.1, read on the forward strand.
CAGCGCGAAAACGGCGGTTCGTAATATGCCAAAGCGTGTCATAGGCTGCTCTCCGGACGATCGAATTCATCGCCAAACAGGAATGTTTGTCGGCGCGCCGGCCGCAACCGCAAACAGGGACGATTCGACGGAACGTCCTTCTACTCTGGCGAACTGGTGTCCACCCACCAGCGCGGCTCCCGTCAGGATGAGCACCACAGCGGTGGCTAGGCGGGGCGATGCAAAGGAAGACCACAGCCATTTCGAACTCGGGTTCCGGCGCGCGCCGAGCCCGTCAAGCACCTTCCGGGCCAGAAGGCTGTCATAGACTTCATCGGTGGCAGCTTCGCGGACCAGGCGGTCGACCGGATTCTCATCCAGGCGGTCCTCCACCAGCCGGCGGTATGGCGCCGGCTAGGTCGATACGTCGTCGCCGAAACGGTGTTTCAGATTCTTGAATTTTACGTCACGCATTGTCATACCCTTGGGCCTCCGCCTGCTTTTTCCATATGCTCCCACAACGCGCGCCGCGCGCGGACCAGAAGCTGCTCCCATCACCTGTGCGATTTCCGCAACGTCGAGATCGGCGACCGCGCGCAGGAGCAGCGCCATGCGCTGGCGCCGCGGCAAGTCGAGGATCCCTTTGCGGGCCAAGGCCAGCCCCGACCGTCCGGATAGTCTCGCCTCGACGTCTGGTTCTTCAAAGGCAGGCTCGGCGTGCATCGCGTCCAGCCCGACGAGACGCAGCAGCGCGTTTCAGGGCTTGTCGCAAATATTTTCGTAGGCCGCGATTGTCCCCTAAACGGTGTGCATTTCATACTTTGTTAACCTTTGCAGTCCGAAGAGGCGCGCAAGCAGATCGTTCTGGTCGTTGACGGTCCAACTGCCGGAAAAGCCAAAGCCCTTCCTCAAACACAGCATCGCCTCGAAACCCGAGATGGTTCGCCGCGCAGTGTTGAATGACTGGAACCCGCCGATCTTGGGCATGCTCTTCTTCAGCCGGAAGTGGTCGCTTTCGATGCCTTGTTGGAGATGCTTGGTGGCGTAAGCCACTTGCCGCGGATCCTGACGTAGGTCTCATCGACGCGACCGAGCCGCAATGTGGCCGACGAAACTGACGCAACCGCTTCTCGATCATCGGCGCGTAGGCCAGAACCCAGCGGTTGATCGTGCTATGGTCGACCTCGAAACCGCGTTCCCGGAACATCTCCTCCAAATCGCGATAGCTGAGCGGATAATGCAAATACCAGGCAACCGCCTGCACAATCAGCAACGCCTCAAAATGCCGTCCCTTGAAATCGTCTTTCGATTGGCTTTTCGGCTTCTCGGTAAGACCAAACTAAACTTTCTGGTCGAGGTCCTTTTCTAAGGCTAGCAGCGTTTGAGCAATTCCGGCGGCTTCGGAAATATGGTCACGACATGCCACGCTTGCGGCGTCGGGGTCGTTGCGTAGAATGGCGTTGAAAATCTCGCGCATCTTTGCCGGGCCGGAAACCTTACGGTTTGTGGTGGAAAGCGTCATGACCCGCAGCCTTGAAATACGACCGTTCAGGCGCTTTACGATATCCCAGGCGATTTCGTGGCCGCCGGAGAGAAAGATCGTCTCGTAGAACTCCGTCGTTGCCGAAAGGATTGTCAGCGCGTCGTCCTTGGCGGAGTTTCGATCAAGGTCCTCCAGCACCTTTTTCAGCTTTTCCTTGGTGGCCGCGTCGGCATTGCGGGCACAATCGGCGACCGCCGTGGTTTCGAGCGCGGTGCGGATATCGTAGATCTGCCGGGCCAGGTTCCAGTCGAGCAGGGCAACAATCGGACCCTGCTTGGGGGCTGTCTCGACCAGTCCTTCCGCTTCCAGATGGCGCAGTACCTCCCGGATCACAGAGCGCGAGACGCCGAGTTGATCACACAAAGTACGCTCCACCAATCTCTGCCCTGGCGCAAAGGCGCCGGCGATGATGGCGTTGCGCAGCCTGTCGAGCGCCATTTCACGCAGGGTGATCGGCGGGTTTTCGATACGCAGCGAATCGATGTGGAGCGCGGTTTCAGCAGCGGTGGGGGCCAGTCGATTTTGAGTCATGTTTCCTCTTAGACGCAAGAAAGATTCGAAACAAGCTTGACACGTGATATTATGGTATACCATCCTACAGTCAGTTGACATAATACGAGAGAAACTATGGCGCTCGAAATCCGCAAGACCCTGCTGCAGGTGGAAACCACACTGATCGAAGGCGGCAAGGCGGCTCCCGTTCCGTTGAAGCTGTATTCAGCTATCGCCGTGATCAAGAACCCTTGGGCGGGACACGGCTTCGTCGAGGATCTGAAACCGGAAATTCATGCCGCCGCGCCGGTACTCGGTGCGTTGTTGACAAAGATGATCATCGATGCTGTCGGTTCGGGCGACATGGTGGAGGCCTACGGCAAGTCGGCGGTTGTCGGCCTCGACGGCGAAATCGAGCATGCGTCAGCGCTCATCCATACGCTTCGCTTTGGCAATCACTATCGGCAGGCGGTCGGAGCCAAGTCCTACCTGGCCTTCTGCAATACGCGCGGGCCGGCCAATGCGCCGGTGATGATCCCGCTGATGGACAAGAACGACGAGGGACGCCGCTCGCATTACCTGACCATCCAGACATCGGTCCCCGATGCGCCGGCGGCCGGCGAAATCCTCATTGCGCTCGGCGCTTCGGTCGGTGGCCGCCCGCATCATCGCATCGGCGATCGCTACCAGGACCTGAAGGATCTCGGCAACGACGACGTCAACAATCCGGCAGCGGTCTGAGATGATGACGGTCCGGCGGTTGCAGACGCAACAGGGCGCGGCCTTTGCCGAAACCGGCAGCGGCGAACCGCTGGTGCTGATCCATGGGGTTGGCATGCGCCTCGAGGCCTGGGCGCCGCAGATGGCAGCATTGGGCAGGACGCATCGCGTGATCGCGGTCGACATGCCGGGACATGGTGAAAGCCAAAGCCTGCCGCAGGGCGCCGGACTGGAAGCCTTCGTCGGCTGGATTTCCACCGTGCTCGACGATCTCAAACTTGAGAATGTCAGCATCGCCGGTCATTCGATGGGAGCGCTGATCGCCGGTGGCGCGGCGGCGACCCTGGGTGACAGGATCGCCCGCGTCGCCCTGCTCAACGGCGTCTACCGTCGAGACTCCGCAGCACGCGCGGCAGTCCTGACCCGAGCCGCAGAGATCCGCGATGGCATGATCGACTTCGACGGCCCGTTGCTGCGCTGGTTCGGAGAGGACAGCAGGGACAGCGCCGTCTACCGGCTGACGCATGACTGGCTGTCGTCGGTAGACCAGAACGGATATGCGACGGCTTACCAGGCCTTTGCCGCCGGCGACGGCACCTATGCCGATTGCTGGCCGAGAATCCGCTGCCCGGCATTGTTCCTGACGGGATCGGACGATCCGAATTCGACGCCGGCCATGGCGCAGGCGATGGCGCAGGCAGCACCCGCGGGCTACGCCGTGCTCATCGACGGTCATCGGCATATGGTCAACCTGACGGCCCCCGACGAGGTCAATACGATCCTTGCTGACTGGCTGGCGCGCAAGGAGGAGCGGACATGAACGAGACGATGATTGACGCACGTGCTTTGCGCGATGCCTTCGGCGCGTTCCCAACCGGCGTGACGGTGGTCACCACCCATGACGAAGCAGGCCAGCCGATCGGCTTTACCGCCAATTCCTTCACCTCGACATCGCTCGATCCGCCGCTCTTGCTTGTCTGTCTGGCCAAGACATCGCGCAATTTTGCGACGATGACCGAAGCGCCCGGCTTTGCCGTCAACATCCTGTCGGAAACCCAGAAGGATGTGTCGAATACCTTCGCCCGCCCGGCCGCCGATCGGTTCGCCAGCGTCGAATGGTCGAGTGTGCCGGGTGGAGCGCCGGTCTTTGCCGATGTTGCTGCCTGGTTCGACTGCGCGATGGAACAGGTGGTCGAGGCTGGCGACCATGTCATCCTGATCGGTCGTGTGAAACGCTTCGGAAACAGCGGTCTGAACGGCCTCGGCTATGTCCGGGGCAGCTACTTTTCCCCGGCGCTGGCGGGCAAGGCCGTCTCTGCCGCAGCGGAAGGCGAGGCGCAACTGAGTGCTGTTCTCGAACGCGACGGGCAGGTGCTGATGCTTGGCGATGATCGTCTCAGCCTGCCGACATGCGCCATGGAAGGCAGCGAACCGGCGCAGGCGCTGAGCAACTACCTGCAGGACCTGACCGGCCTGTCAGTGTCGATCGGCTTTCTCTATTCGGTCTATGAAAGCCGGATCGACAACCGGCAGCATATCGTCTATCGCGCGTCCGCCGTCGCCGGAACACCGAAGGCCGGACGCTTTGTCTCACCGGCCGAGGTTCCGCCGGAGGCCTGCGCCAGCCCGGCGACATCAGATATTCTCAGGCGCTTTGCCTTCGAAAGTTCGATCGGCAATTTCGGCGTCTATTTCGGCAATGAAATCGCCGGCAAGGTTCACCCGATATCCAGGAAGGCCTGACCGTCATGAAGTTTTCCCTCTTCGTCCATATGGAACGCCTCGATGCGGGCCAGGATCACAAGAGCCTCTACGAGGAGTTCGTGGCGCTGTGCGAAATCGCCGACAAAGGCGGCATGCATGCCATCTGGACCGGCGAACATCACGGCATGGACTTCACCATCGCGCCCAATCCGTTCATCACCATCGCCGATCTCGCCCGCCGCACCAAGCATGCAAGGCTCGGCACCGGCACGGTGATCGCGCCCTTCTGGCATCCGATCAAATTGGCGGGTGAGGCTGCAATGACCGATCTCATCTGCGACGGCCGGCTGGATATCGGCATCGCGCGCGGCGCCTATTCCTTCGAATATGAACGCCTTCTGCCGGGTCTCGACGCCTGGGGCGCGGGCCAGCGCATGCGCGAGTTGATCCCCGCGGTCCAGAAACTCTGGGAGGGTGACTACGCCCATGACGGCGAATTCTACAAGTTTCCCTCGACCACCTCGGCGCCGAAGCCGATCCAGCAGCATCCGCCGATCTGGGTCGCTGCCCGCGATCCGAACAGCCACGAATTCGCGGTGGCCAATGGTTGCAACGTCCAGGTGACGCCGCTCTGGCAGGGGGACGACGAGGTCGAGACGCTGATGGGCCGTTTCAATGCTGCCTGTGCCCAGAACCCGGCGATCGAACGGCCGAAGATCATGCTTCTGCGCCACACCTATGTCGGCTCCGACGAGGCCGATATCAAGCAGGCCGCGCATGAGATGAGCGTCTACTACAATTACTTTTTCGCGTGGTTCAAGAACGAGAAGCCGATCCACCAGGGCCTGATCGAACGGATCTCCGCCGAGGACATCGCCGCCAATGCCATGTTGTCGGGCGATATCATGCGTCGAAACAACGTCGTCGGCGACGCCGACACCGTCATCGGCCGACTGAAGGCTTACGAGGCCATGGGCTATGACGAATATTCCTTCTGGATCGACACCGGCATGAGTTTCGAGCGCAAGAAGGCTTCGCTCGAACGCTTCATCGCCGACGTCATGCCGGCCTTTGCGGAGTAGACCGATGCAGCAATTCCAGTGTTACATCGATGGCCGTTTCGAGGAGGGGCAAGCCCGCTTTGAAAGCGTCGATCCGGCAACCGGGCTTTCCTGGGCGGAAATGCCGGAAAGCCGGGTCGCAGATGTGGACCGCGCGGTCACTGCCGCGCATGACGCGCTGTACGGCGATGGCCCATGGCCGAAAATGACGGCGACGCAGCGCGGCAAGCTGCTCTACAAGCTGGCCGACCTCGTGGCCGCCAACGCGCCGCGACTGGCCGAGATCGAAACGCGCGACACCGGCAAGATCATCCGCGAGACCTCGTCGCAGATCGCCTATGTCGCCGACTACTATCGCTACTATGCCGGGCTTGCCGACAAGATCGAGGGCGCGCACTTGCCGATCGACAAGCCGGATATGGAGGTCTGGCTGCGCCGCGAACCGGTGGGCGTGGTGGCAGCCATCGTGCCGTGGAACAGCCAGTTGTTCCTGGCGGCGGTCAAGATCGGCCCGGCGCTGGCTGCCGGTTGCACGCTGGTTGTCAAGGCTTCGGAAGATGGCCCCGGTCCGCTGCTCGAATTTGCCCGGCTGGTCGATGAAGCCGGATTTCCGGCAGGCGTCGTCAATATCCTGACGGGCTTCGGCGCCACCTGCGGCACGGCGCTGACCGCGCATCCGAAGGTCGCCCATATCGCCTTTACCGGGGGAGCAGAAACTGCGCGCCATATCGTGCGCAGTTCGGCGGAAAACCTTGCCTCCACGTCGCTGGAGCTTGGCGGGAAATCACCACTGCTGGTCTTTGCCGATGCGGATCTGGAAAGTGCTGCTAATGCCCAGATCGCCGGCATCTTCGCGGCCACCGGCCAGAGCTGTGTTGCCGCGTCCCGGCTGATCGTCGAGCGCAGCGTCAAGGACCGGTTTCTCGATATCCTGAAGACCAAGGCCGAGGCGATCCGTATCGGGTCGCCGCTGGACATTGGCACTGAAGTCGGCCCGCTTGCTACCAGACGGCAGCGCCAGCATATCGAAACGCTGGTTGCCGCCTCGCTCGATGCCGGGGCTCGCCTTGTCACCGGCGGCAGCGCTCCGGACGGCGATGGCTATTTCTACCGCCCAACCATTCTCGACTGCGACGATACAAGCTCGCCATCGCTGCAGAAGGAATTCTTCGGGCCCGTTCTGTCCGTCGTTTCGTTCACCACCGAGGCCGAGGCGCTGGCGCTGGCCAACGACACGCTCTACGGTCTTGCCTCCGGCATTTTCACCCAGAACCTAACGCGCGCGCATCGGCTGATGAAGTCGCTGCATGCGGGTGTCGTCTGGGTGAACACCTATCGGGCGGTTTCGCCGATCGCTGCATTTGGCGGCTCGGGCCTTTCCGGCGACGGGCGGGAAGGCGGGCTTGCCGCGGCACTTGGCTATACAAGGACGAAGACGGTCTGGCTGCGCACGTCCGACGATCCGATCCCTGATCCCTTCGTGATGCGGTGATGGCCATGGTCTACGAGATGCGCACCTACCGGCTGAAGAACGGAGCGATCCCTGCCTATCTCAAGGTGGTGGAAGACGAGGGCATCGCCATCCAGAAGAGGCATCTGGGCGAACTCTTCGGCTATTTCTTCTCGGAAATCGGCGTGATCAACGAGATCGTCCATATCTGGGCCTTCGCCAGCCTGGACGACCGGGAAGCGCGCCGCGCCCAGCTACTGGCAGACCCGGCCTGGCAGGCATTCCTGCCGAAAATCCGCGACCTGATCGAGGTCGCCGAAAACAAGATTTTGAAACCGGCACCCTTTTCACCGGCGGGAGGAACGCGGCCGGTCTGAACCGGCGCAGAGCTACAAGCTCGATGAACACGAGATTTCGGGATTTTGCCACCTTCCAGGGAGAACCCGGGACGGACAGCGAACGGCTGTCCCGCAAGCCAAGAAAAACAGTCCAAACAAACGGAGCAAGGGAACATGAAAAACAGACTGATCATCGCGGCTATCGCCGCAACACTGGCTCTCTCCACGCAGGTCCGTGCCGAAGACATGGTCTTCACAAGCTGGGGCGGCACCACACAGGACGTGCAGAAGGCGGCCTGGGCCGACAAATTCACGGAAAAGGCCGGCATCAACGTGCTGCAGGACGGCCCGACCGACTACGGCAAGATCAAGGCCATGGTCGAAGCATCAGGCGTCACTTGGGACGTCGTCGATGTCGAGGGCGACTATGCGGTGCAGGCCGGCAAGGCCGGACTTCTGGAGAAGCTCGATTTTGCTGTTATCGACAAGAGCAAGCTCGATCCGCGTTTCGTCACCGACTATTCGGTCGGCAGCTTCTACTATTCCTTCGTGATCGGCTGCAACAAGGATGCTGTCTCGGCCTGCCCGAAAAGCTGGGCCGATCTGTTCGACACAGCGAAATTTCCCGGCAAGCGTGCGTTCTACAAATGGTCGGCGCCGGGTGTCGTCGAGGCCGCACTTCTGGCTGATGGCGTTGCGCCGGACAAAGTCTATCCGCTGGATCTCGACCGTGCCTTCAAGAAGCTCGACACGATCAAGGCCGACATCATCTGGTGGACCGGCGGTGCGCAATCCCAGCAACTCCTGGCATCCGCCGAGGCACCATTCGGCTCGTTCTGGAACGGGCGCCTGACGGCGCTTGCGGCGACCGGCGTGACGGTCGAGACCTCATGGGATCAGAACATCACGGCAGCGGACGCCCTGGTCGTGCCGAAGGGTGCGAAGAACAAGGACGCAGCGATGAAGTTCATCGCGCTGGCGACCTCGCCCGAAGCGCAGGCTGAAATGGCGAAGGGCACCGGCTACGCGCCGATCAATCTCGACTCACCGAAACTGATGGATGCCGAGGTCGCCAAGACCCTGCCGGATCAACAAACGGCAAGCCAGGTCAATGCCGACATGGGTTACTGGGCCGAAAATCGCGATGCGATCGGCGAGCGCTGGTACGCCTGGCAGGCAAAATGACGATCAATGCGGGCATGGCACGGTCGTGCCCGCATTTTCAGTTGACCGGCATTTCTTCGGAAGGGTTTTCGGCATGGCCTTGCTGAGTGCGCAAGACAATCCACCAGTGACGACAAAGCCCCGGGGGCTGCGGCCGATGAATTTCGCCCTGACGCTGCCGGCGCTGCTCCTGCTGGTGGTGTTTTTCATTCTTCCGGTGCTGTCGCTGCTGTTGCGCAGCGTGCTCGAGCCGGAGCCGGGGCTTGGTAACTACGCGGCCCTGCTCGGGTCGACGACCTATCTGAAGATCTTTCTCAACACTTTCGTCGTATCCGCACTTGTCACAGTGGTGACGCTGGCGATCGGGTTTCCCGTCGCCTGGGCGCTGGCGATCATGCCATCGCGACTGTCGTCGGTCGTCTTTTCCATCCTGCTCCTGTCGATGTGGACCAATCTCCTGACCCGCACCTATGCCTGGATGGTGCTGCTGCAGCGTACCGGCGTCATCAACAAGACTCTGATGGGCCTCGGCCTGATCAGCGAGCCGTTGCCGCTGGTAAACAACCTGACCGGCGTGACGATCGGCATGACCTATATCATGCTGCCTTTCATCATCCTGCCGCTCTACGGCGTCATCCGCAAGATCGACCCGGCTATCCTGCAGGCTGCGGCTCTCTGCGGTGCGACCCGCTGGCAGGCGCTGACCCGCATCCTCATTCCGCTGGCAGCACCCGGCATGGTGTCCGGAGCGCTGATGGTCTTCGTCATGTCGCTCGGCTATTTCGTCACGCCGTCGCTGCTCGGCGGGACGGCCAACATGATGCTCGCCGAACTGATCGCGCAGTTCGTGCAGTCTCTGGTCAATTGGGGCATGGGCGGTGCGGCGGCGTTGGTGCTGCTGGTCGTGACGCTCACGCTATACGCGGTCCAGCTTCGGCTGTTCGGCACAGCACGGATGGAGGGACGCTGAGATGCTGCTGAACTTCGATCGTCTCGGCGGATGGAAATGGGCGCTCATCGCAATCACCGGCCTGACCTCAGCCTTCCTCATCCTGCCGATCATCTTTATCGCAGCGCTCTCTTTCGGCTCGTCGCAATGGCTGATCTTTCCGCCGCCCGGCTGGACGCTGAAATGGTACGCCATGTTCTTTGCCGATCCGCGTTGGCTGGAAGCTGCCGGCACGAGCTTTTATATCGCAGCCATCGTAACGGTGTTGTCCGTCCTGATCGGTATGGTCGCCTCGTTCGGACTGGTTCGGGGGCGGTTCATCGGCAAGGAGGGGCTTCGGGCCTTGTTCCTGACGCCGATGATCCTGCCGGTGGTTGTGCTTGCGGTTGCGCTCTACGCCTTCTTCCTGCGGGTGGGGCTGAACGGGACCGTCACGGGCTTCGTCATCGCCCATCTGGTCGTGGCGCTGCCATTTTCGATCCTTTCGATCACCAATGCGCTTGAGGGGTTCGACAGGTCGATCGAGGATGCGGCGGTGCTGTGCGGCGCCAGCCCGCTGGAAGCCAAGATCCGCGTCACCCTGCCGTCGATCAGACACGGCCCGTTTTCGGCCGCCGTCTTCTCGTTCCTGACCTCTTGGGACGAGGTGGTGCTGGCGATTTTCATGGCGAGCCCGACGCTACAGACGTTGCCGGTCAAGATCTGGGCGACGCTGCGCCAGGACCTGACGCCGGTGATCGCTGCCGCCTCAACCCTTCTCATCGTCGTCACCATCGCCCTGATGCTGCTGGTCGCGTTGTTGCGCAAAGGACTGAAATCATGAGCCAACCCTTCCTGCAGATCCGCGCCTTGCGAAAGGACTATGGCATCGTCACCGCCGTTCAGGAGGTCAATCTCACGGTCGAGCGCGGCGAGTTCATGACGTTCCTTGGGCCGTCTGGCTCCGGCAAGAGCACGACGCTTTATATTCTTGCCGGCTTCGAGAACCCAACGGCAGGCGACATCCTGCTCGAAGGCCAAAGCCTGATCTCGACGCCGTCGCACAAGCGCAATATTGGCATGGTCTTCCAGCGCTATACCCTGTTCCCGCATCTGTCCGTCGGCGAGAACATCGCCTTTCCGCTGAAGGTCCGCAGGCTGCCGAAGGCGGAGATAGACGCCAAGGTCAAGAAGATGCTGAAGCTTGTGCGGCTGGAAGGGTTCGAGGATCGTAAGCCCGCCCAGATGTCCGGCGGCCAGCAGCAGCGCGTGGCGCTCGCCCGGGCGCTGTCCTATGATCCACCTGTGCTGTTGATGGACGAGCCGCTGTCGGCGCTCGACAAGAAGCTGCGCGAGGAGATCCAGCACGAAATCCGCCGTATCCACCAGGAGACCGAGGTTACCATCCTCTACGTCACGCACGACCAGGAAGAGGCGCTGCGGCTGTCCGATCGGATCGCCGTGTTCTCCAGGGGCGTGATCGACCAGATCGGCACCGGTCCGGAGCTTTACGCAAATCCCACCACCCGTTTCGTCGCGGAGTTTGTCGGCGACAGTGATTTTATCGATTGCCGGATCATTGCAGCGCAGGATGGACGCGCCGATGTTACCATCGGATCCAGCGCTATCCGTGGCGTGCCGTTGCACGGGCTGGGTGCTATCGGTGAAACGGCGGCGCTGATGCTGCGGCCGGAGCGCCTTTCCCTGACGTGCGGATCCGCCGCGGAAGGCGGCGCCAATCTTGCGGCCACCGTAACCGACATCACCTTTCTCGGTAGCAATATCCACGTCGCCGCTACGGCAGAGAGCGGCGAAGCGCTGTCCGTGCGCCTGCCGTTCGGCCATGAAGCGGCATCACGGCTCGCGCGCGGCGATGCCATCACGCTCGGTTTCGATCCTTCCAGCGCGCACGTTTTCAGTGCCTAGCACCACTTTGGCAGAATTGAATTTTTCGCTTTCGGTATAGTAAGTGCGTTGATGACGGCTCTTCGCACTGCTGGCAAGGTCGGCTCAGGTGGCCCACGACAAACTCGTTGCTTGTTTTTCCCACTTTGCGGTCTGCAATCTCTGGTGCTAGAGGACGGCATAGGCGCTCACTGTCATCAGTGCGTGCCGATGGAGTCCCTGCCATGATCGGTCTTCGAAGTGATCGAGGCCAAGTTCCCCTTTCATCTGCTGATGTGATTGTTGGCAGACCCATCGTGCCTTGATGGCGGCAGCCAACATTTTCGACGTCGCATCGGCCGGCAGGTTGGACAGACATTATTTGCGCTCGCCGCTCGAGCGCCCCTCGCCTACCAACCAAGCTTCCTCGCCCGGCATGTATTGTTGTCCCTTGTCTTGAATGCTTTGCGGCGTGCGGTCCGCGATGCGGCAAAGCGTGCGGTCAGTCGGCCTTTCGTGCCACGACGCCAACTGACCGTCTTCCAGCGTGCAGGCGTCAGGATCGTCTCGGCTGCAAGCGAAAGCGTGTCGGGGATTGGATGCTTGCGCGGGCGGCCATGACCGGAGATCGGAAAGATCAGTTTGACATCATGGGATACACCTTCTGATGCTTAATGAGAGCTGCAACGCGCTCATTCTACCCGAAAACTCTGCGACGAGCCCGCCAACGGTCAGGACGATCTGTTTCAGCCTCCTGTCTCCGTGTTTACGTCAATGAGGCCAGCAGTGCTACGAGATGGCCTTGGCGATGCGTTTCGGTCTTCTCGAAGATGGCCTTGATCCTGCTTCGGGCGGTTTCCCTTGTGATGCCGAGGGCATCTCCGGCGTATTCGAGAGAATTGCCGCTCGCAAGAAGTCCTGCCGATCAACGTCAATCGCCACCGCCTTACCCCCTGCAGTGCTGGTATGCGCAAACAGATAAGAGACATGAAACGACTGGCTGATCAATGATTAGCCAACAACCTAAGCTGGAAATTCAGGCCTGTCCATGGCGTGGCGCCTATACATCGACAGCTGTTATTTCTCCCCGCAACCCCCATAAGGGGGTCTCACGCAATCGCTTCCTCGACAAGGGTCCGGTCGTAAAGGCGACGATGCAGGGCCAACAGCCGCAATCGTCCCGCGCGGAAACCGGCAGGAGGGGTTCATGGGCATTTGGTCATTGGCGGAACAGGCGATGGCGATTGTTGCCATGTCCGCAACGGGATTTGAGGCACGTCCCTCCGGAACAGATCAGGCACAAGGGCTGGACGTCGAGGTCGCCGTGGTCTTCGCTGTCGATTTCTCGTCTTCGATCGATCCCGCCACTGCCGACCTGCAGCGGAATGGTAATACCGCCGCCCTGACGTCGGGACGAAATGTTTATTTCCGACCGTCTGGATGGTCATGTATGGGATCGACCCAATAGACCTCTTGTGGATCCTCGACCGGATCGACATCCGTGATGTTGACGACGACGGCCTCATTGTCGGAGCGGACGAGGACACATTCGAGAACATTGTCGGGGTCGGCGTTGATTTCCTGATGCGGCACATAGGGCGGCACAAAGATAAAATCACCGGGACCGGCTTCCGCGACGAATTGCAAGCGATCTCCCCAGCGCATGCGTGCCTTGCCGCGTATGACGAAGATCACGCTTTCGAGCGCGCCGTGATGATGCACGCCGGTCTTGGCGTTCGGCTCGATCGCCACGGTTCCGGCCCAGATTTTCTGCGCGCCGACACGGGCATGATTGATCGCCGCCTGCCGAAACATGCCAGGGGTCTGGGCTGTGTTGGAATCCAGCTGGTCACCCTTGATGACGCGGACGCCGTCATGCTTCCAGCGTTCCTCGTGCGGGTGCGAATGGTTGTGGGCGTCATCGCCTTGGTGATGATGGTCGGTCAAGATACAAATTCCGATTCTGGCGTTGAAGGTCAGGCGGCAGCGCGCAGGTTGATATCGCGCACGGCATCGATGATAGCGCCGGGTTCGGTGCGCACAAGCCAGTCCGGACTGACATCGGCAAATTGGACGATGCCCTTCTGATCGATCACCACGACCGTCGGCATGGGCAGTTCCCATGTTCCCGTGCCGGTCACGTCGCCGATTGGCGTACCGGTCTTCAGCGAAAGTCTGCGGGACGGCGCGTCGAATTCATAGGTGACGCCGAAACGGCGGGCGAGCGCATTGCCTTTGTCCGTGGCGACCCGGAAGCTGAGCGCATGGCGCTCCTTGATAGCGCGGAGCTTCTCGGGGACCTGCGGACTGACGCCGACCAGGGTGGCGCCGAGCCCGGCCAGTTGCGGGGCCAAATGCTCATTGTAGTAGGGGAGGGCGATGTTGCAGGCCGGGCATCCGGCAAAACGGAAGAAGACCAGCACCAGCGGGCCGGACGGAAGCAGTCCCTGAGGCGTCAGCAGTCCCTCATCGACTTCGGTGAGCGCGAAGGTCCCCACGGCGTCGCCGCGCTTGACGAAGGCCGAGCGATCGGCGGTATCGACCAGCAGGCGCCGCTGGTCGACGTTGATCTTGAGTTTGTCGGCGGGCATCGTGAGCGCCCGGTTTGCCTGAAAATCGGCAAGCGTCTGATTGAGCGATGTGCTGGTCATGGTCTCTCCTTAACATGCGGCAGGCCCCTCCGGACCGGCATTGACCTACATCCTAAGACGAGAGACGCCTTCCTCGCGAGGGACAGGTTTTCGAAATGCCTGCCACCGACCGCCCAATTTTTTTAAATTCGCTCACGATCGGCAACATCAATTCCTTTAATCTATTAAATTTGTAGATATTGTAAACAACGCTGATGACCATTACCAGCTGCCGCTTTCTCAGAACTTCGGAGGCTTTCGAGATGAACGTCACACCGCTTCGCAGCAACGTGCCGCCCTTGGCGCAGACCGCGATCGCTGCTGCTGCAGACCTCTCGGCCGTCTTTGCCGGAACGGCGCATCTCTATGATGCCAGCACCGAATTTCCGAGTGAAAATATTCGACTGCTGCAACAGGCGGGGCTGACCGCCCTGACGGCACCGGTCGAACTGGGCGGGAGCGGTGCCGGGCTTGCGGAGGCTGCAGAGGTCATTCGGTCAATCGCCCGTGGCGAACCTTCGACCGCGTTAATAATGATCATGCAATATATCAATCTTGCGACGCTCCCTGCCAGCCGCTGGCCTGTCCATCTCGTTTCCCGCGTCATCGACGACGCGGTGAAGAAGGGTGCTCTGATCAACGCCCTGCGGGTCGAGCCGGAACTCGGCACGCCGATCCGCGGCGGGTTGCCGGCGGCGACGGCGAGATGCACGGCCGATGGCTGGGCGATCAGCGGGCGAAAGATTTACTCCACCGGCGTCGAAGGTCTGACATGGGCGATCGTCTGGGCACGAACCGACGAAGACGCCCCACGCGTCGGCGGCTTCCTCGTTCCGGTCGACAGCCCCGGTTTTCGTGTCGAGAAGACCTGGAACCCGCTCGGCATGCGCGCCACCGGCAGCCATGATGCGGTGCTGGAAGATGTCCACATTCCGCTCGACCACGCCGTCGATATCCGCCTGCCATCCGAATGGGATGCGCGCGGCGAGGGGCAGGCGGGCTGGTTTGGCATCCTACCCGGCGCGCTCTATACCGGCGTTGCGGAGGCAGCCCGCGACTGGCTGGTGCAGTTCCTGCAAAACCGTGTCCCAACCAACCTTGGCCAGCCGCTCTCCACCGTTCCGCGCATCCAGCAGGCGGTCGGCGAGATCGAGGAACTCCTCGCCGTCAACCGCCGCCTGATTGCATCCGCCGCCCGCGATATCGACGAAGGTCTGGGCGTCTCGCCGTCTGAAGCCGGTCTCATCAAGGTCGTCACCACTGAAAACGCCATTCTTGCCGTCGAGAAGGCGCTGAAGCTCACCGGCAATCACGGCGTCTCGCGCAACAACCCGCTGGAGCGTCACCATCGCGACGTGCTGTGCGGCCGTATTCACAGTCCCCAGGAAGACACCGTTCGCACCGGCGCGGGGAAGCTCGCGCTCGGTCTCTGATCCATGAAAGGATGATATCCATGCCTGTCGAAATCATCGGGTATATCGGAAATCACAATGCCTCCGAGACGATCCCGGCCTCCGGCCCGGTCATCAATCTGCAGCATATCGCGGCGGCCGCGGCGATCCATGAAAACGGAGGCTTCGACCGTGTCCTCTTCGCCTTCCACTCGACCTCGCCCGAAAGCATTCTGATCGCCCAGCATGTCGCCGCCATCACCACAAAACTGAAGCTGATGATCGCGCACCGGCCGGGCTTCACCGCTCCGACATTGGCGGCACGGCAACTGGCGACGCTCGATCACCTGACGAATGGCCGGGTGTCCGTCCATATCATCACCGGCGGCAACGATCAGGAACTGGCTCAGGATGGCGATCATCTGACGAAGGACGAGCGTTACGCTCGTACCAGCGAGTATCTCGATGTCGTCCGCAGCGAATGGACCAGCGAAACGCCGTTCGACTATGCCGGCAGATATTACACCGTCGATCGCGGCCACTCGAATGTCCGGCCGCAAGGTCCCGAAGGCATTCCGATCTATTTCGGCGGCTCGTCCGATGCGGCTTTCACGGTTGCCGGCAAGCATGCCGATATCTACGCGCTCTGGGGAGAAACCCATGCGCAGGTTGCAGAGACGATCAAGCGCGTTCGCGAGGCGGCAGCACCCCATGGCCGCAGCCCCCGTTTCAGCCTGTCGCTGCGACCCATCCTCGCCGAAACGGAGGACGCGGCCTGGGCGAAGGCTGCGCAACTCCTTGAAGGGGCAAAGGCGCTTCGGGCCAGTGCATCAGGAGAACGGCTGGTCAATGTAAACGCCAAGGTTGCAGGACATGAACCGCCAAACGAGGGGTCTCGACGCCTCCTTGCCGCCGCCGCGCAAGGCGCGCGCCTTGACAAGCGGCTGTGGACCGAGATGGCGGCGCTGACCGGCGCCAGCGGCAACTCGACGTCCTTGGTTGGAACGCCGGATCAGGTCGCCGATGCGCTGCTCGACTACTACGATCTTGGCGTCACGACATTCCTCATCCGCGGCTTCGACCCGCTTGAGGATGCCTTCCATTATGGCCGTGATCTCATTCCGCGTCTGCGCAAGCTGGTCGCCGAGCGAGACGGCGAACTTAGCCGCGCCGAGGCCGCTGAATAATCGATCAATCGACTTTCACTTCAACGGATGCCCAAGGGGCAGAGAGACAATCATGACCTTGAATCTGAAGACGTCCATATCCAGAAAAAACGGCGTTGATCGCCGCGCCTTCCTGAAGACGGCTGGTGCGCTTAGCCTGGCAGTACCGCTCGCCGGCTTTTCGACGAGCAGCCTTTTTGCCCAATCGGCGGTGCCGGCAGGCGAGCTGAAGAAGATCAAGTTCGCCACCAACGCCTCGGCAATCTGCCTTGCCCCGGTCTTCGTGGCGCAGGAGCACGGCATCTTCAAGAAATACGGGCTCGATGTCGAACTCGTCAATTTCGGTGCCTCGACCGAGGCGCTGCTGGAAGCCATCGCCACCGGCAAGGCCGATGGCGGCGTCGGCATGGCTTTGCGCTGGCTGAAAGCGCTGGAACAGGGCTTCGACGTCAAGATCACCGCCGGCACGCATGGTGGATGCTCGCGGCTCGTCGCGCTGAAGTCGCAGGGGATCACCACCCTGTCGCAACTGAAGGGCAAGACGATCGGCATTTCCGACCTTGCCAGCCCCGGCAAGAATTTCTTCTCGATTCTTCTGCACAAGGAAGGTATCGATCCAGTCGCCGACGTCGAATGGCGGCAATATCCGGGCGAACTGCTGCAGCTTGCTGCCGACAAAGGCGAAATTCACGCGATCGCCGACGGCGACCCGAAAGCCTATTTCTGGCTGCAGGACCCGAAATACATTCAGGTCGCCTCCAACCTCGATCACGGTTTCGAAAACCGCGTCTGCTGCATCGTCGGCCTGCGTGGCAGCCTGATCCGCGATGACCTGCCGACGGCAACGGCGCTGACGCGTGCTTTGCTCGAGGCACAGGACTGGACGGTTGCCAAGCCGGAAGATGCAGCCAGGGCCTTCCTGCCGAATGCACCGAAGGACAAATCGATTGACGAACTGGTCGGCGTGCTTCTCGCCCAGACACACAATCATAATCCGACGGGTGCCGACCTTCGCCAGGAAATCGCGCTCTATGCGCAGGAGCTGCGCGACGTTCAGGTGTTCAAGAACTCGACCGATCCGAACGAATTCGCCGATCGGGTCTATGCCGACGTGCTTTCGGCTTGAGGGGGACAGGGCATGGCTTCGATCGATCCCCCTTTTTCCGACAGTGCCGTTCAGGAGATGGTCTCTGTTCGTCCCGCCGCGTCCGTCTGGTGGACCGGCCTTGTCGCTGCGGCGGCCTGGGTCGGGACGGCTGCGCTCATCGAGCTGTGGCCGGAAATCATTCCGCAGCCCTATGGACGTGAGCTGGCGGCAGGGGCGCTGATGATCGCGCTGCTGCTGGCCGTCGTTGCGGCGACCGGCAAGCTCGGCGGCAAGGCCGCCGTCACCATCCGCTATTACGGGCCGTGGTTCCTTGTCTCGGCTCTGGTCGTCTCCGGTTGGGAAATCGTCACTGCGAAAACCGGCCTGCTGCCGGTGCCGTTCTTCTCCTCGCCGCAGAGCATCCTTGAAGTCTTTTTCGATGACTGGGAACGGCTTGGGATCAGCGTGTTCTATTCCGTTCTTCTTCTGGCCAAGGGATATTTCTTCGGTGCACTTGCCGGCTTCCTGACCGGCGTCACCATCGGCTGGTCGCGGGCTGCGAGCTATTGGGTCCATCCCGTGCTGCGGCTGATAGGCCCCCTACCGGCGACCGCCTGGCTACCGCTCGCCTTCTTCATCTTCCCGACCAGCGGCTCTGCCAGCGTTTTCCTCATCGCTCTTGCGACAGCCTTTCCGGTCACCATCCTCACATGGTCGGGCATCGCCAGCGTCAACCGCGACTATTATGACATCGCCCGGACGCTCGGCGCCAAGCCGCTCTTCCTGATCGTCAAGGTGGCAATCCCAGCGGCCCTGCCGCATGTTTTCGTCGGCTTGTTCATGGGGCTCGGTACATCCTTCGCCGTGCTGGTCGTTGCTGAAATGCTGGGCGTCAAGGCCGGTCTCGGCTGGTACCTGCAATGGGCTCAAGGGTGGGCGGCGTACGCCAACATGTATGCGGCGCTGCTTGTCATGGCACTGATGTGCTCGACGCTGATCACTATTCTCTTCCGTGTTCGGGACTGGTCTCTGTCCTGGCAGAAAGGCCTTGTCCGATGGTAGCCCTTGCAACGAAAAAGGCGGAGCTTCCGGCGGTCGGTCAGCAGATCGACATCCGCAACGTCTCGCACCAGTTCGAGCTGGAGGGCGAACCGCTGCCAGTCCTCGACAATGTCGATTTTTCGGTGGAGCCGGGGTCCTTCGTGGCGCTGCTCGGACCCTCCGGATGCGGGAAATCGACGCTGCTCAGGCTTCTGGCCGGCCTCGATCACCCGACAAGCGGCGAACTCAACGTGGATGGCGAGATCGTCGGCGAGCCGGATCCGTCGCGTATTCTGGTATTTCAGGATCCGACGTTGTTTCCCTGGCGCACAGTCTGGGACAATGTCGCGCTCGGGCTGGAAGCGCAGGGCGTTCTCAAGCGCTCCCGGCACCGGATCGATAATGCCATCGAACTGGTAGGGCTGAAGGGCTTCGACAAAGCCTATCCGCATCAGCTCTCCGGCGGCATGTCGCAGCGTGTGGCGCTTGCTCGTGCGCTGGTCAACGAACCGCGCCTTCTCCTGCTCGACGAACCGCTCGGCAAACTCGATTCGCTGACCCGGCTGACCATGCAGACCGAGCTCGTCAGCCTCTGGCAGCGCGCGGGACTGACGGCGGTGCTCGTCACCCATGATGTCGAGGAAGCCCTGTTCCTGTCGCAGCGCGTACTGATCTTCGGACCGCGGCCGGCACGCATCGTCGCTGATATCAGCGTCGATCTTCCCTATCCCCGTCACCGAGGCGATCGGCGTCTGGCCGAACTGCGCCGCGAGGCGCTTGGGCATCTCGGCCTTGCGGCCACTTGGTAAGAAAGCTGGTAAGAACAATGAAAACCCTGAAAACAGTGACCGGCGCAATGCTGGCGACAATGGCGATCGGTCTCGCGTTGCCTGCGAGCGCCCATATCACCTTTGAAAACAAGGAGGTCGCGCCCGGCGCAACCGTGAAATTCGTGCTGCGCCTGCCGCATGGTTGCTCGGGTAAGACAACGACAGGTGTGCGCATCGCCATTCCGGCCGAGCTGACATCGGCCAAGCCGCAGCCGAAACCGGGCTGGACGCTGGCGATCATGACCGACGATGTGCACAAGGCGTCGGCTGAAACGACGCACGCCCACAGAGCTGGCGCGACGATCAAGGAAATATCCTGGACGGGCGGCACGCTTGAAGATGCCTATTATGATGAGTTCGTGTTTCGCGCGACAGTCAGCAAGACAGCGGCAAACGCGATCTTCGTGCCCGTCGTGCAGGAATGCGAAGGCGGCAGCGTCGATCGCTGGATCGAGATTCCTGCAGCTGGCGGCGTGTCC
The DNA here is from genome assembly GCF_029223885.1 of Pararhizobium gei. Classification (NCBI taxonomy): domain Bacteria; kingdom Pseudomonadati; phylum Pseudomonadota; class Alphaproteobacteria; order Hyphomicrobiales; family Rhizobiaceae; genus Pararhizobium; species Pararhizobium gei. The sequence continues at coordinate 81,288 of NZ_CP119411.1, forward strand.
GAGGATCTGAAATATCCGGCCCCTTCCGTTCGGGTTCAGCCCTGACCGTGCAGTACAGCGCAAAATGGGCGGTGATGATCTGCATCGCCGTCTTCCTATCGGTTTTCTACTCGGGCGCTGCTTTTGCCCATGCCAGCCTGATCAAATCCGATCCGGCCGATAGCTCCGTGTCGGACGCTGCTCCGAAGTCGGTCACGCTGCGGTTTTCGGAGGCGGTCAGGCCGCTGGTGGCGCGGCTTATCCATCCGGGCGGCCATACCGAAGTTCTGAAAGACATCGGCGAGAAGGGCGACACCATCGTGTTCACCCTGCCGGACACGCTCGAAAACGGCACTCACATTCTGTCCTGGCGCGTGACCTCGTCCGATGGTCACCCGATCGGCGGTGGACTGGTCTTTTCGATCGGTGCCCCCAGCACGATCGCGCCATCGGTCGAACCGCAAACCGATTTGGCCGTCAGATCGGGATTGTGGGCCGCACGGCTTGTTCTGATGCTCGGCCTGGTCTTCGGTGTCGGCGGCACTGCCTTCTCGATTCTGATCGCCGGCCAGCCCGTTGCGCGTGAAGAGTGGCCGGTGGGAGGACTGCTGCTGGCCGGCCTGTTGGCGACACCATTGCTGATCGGCTTCCAGGGACTGGATGCGCTAGGCGAGCCTGTGCGGGCTTTGCTGCGATGGGATGCCTGGAGCGCCGGCCTTTTCGCCACCGGGTTCGGTCGTGCCGTCGTTCTTGGGGCGACTGCGCTTGTCCTTGCCTACGCAGCCCGCCAGACCGGCCGCCGCATCGGCATCGTGCTTGCCTCTCTCTCCCTTCTCAACGTCGGTCTTGCGATTGCAAGCGCCGGTCATGCCGCGACTGCATCACCAACGCTGCTCACCCGGCCGGCCCTTTTTCTTCATGCCATAACCGCCACACTCTGGATCGGTGCTCTGCTGCCCTTGGCGATCCTGTTCAAACAGCAATCATTCGGCGCGATGCTGCCGCTGAAGCGCTTCTCAGCGGCAATCCCCCTGATCGTCGGCGTCCTGATCCTCTCCGGACTGGCTCTGGCGGTCGTGCAATTGCGCACCGTCACCGCGCTTTGGACGACCGATTATGGACAAGTGCTGCTGGCTAAGCTGGCCCTCGTTGCTGCGCTCCTGCTCCTCGCCGCGTTCAATCGCTATCGACTGACGGAACCCGTCCTCGCCGGCAGCAAGACCGCAGTTCGGCAATTGCGGCGCAGCATTCTGGCGGAAGTGGTCTTGGGCAGTTTGATCATCGCCGCGCTCGGCCTGTGGCGTTTCACGCCACCGCCGCGCACCTTGGCGGCGGCTCCGGTCGCGTCGCAGGAAATCACGGCGAACAAGGACGGTTTGAGCGCAATCCTGTCCATTCATCCTCCCGTCACTGGGGCGGTCTTCGTCGAGGTCCGCGATATCGTTCTCGATGGCAAACCGCTGGAGCCGCTCTCGGTCAGCATTGACCTCGATAAGCCGTCCTATGGCATTGGCCCGTTCACCCGTCCTGCACGGAAAACCTCTGCACAGCGATATCGCGCCGATGGGTTCGTGCTGCCGCTCGATGGCTTCTGGGTCGTTCGCGTGACGGTGCTCGTTTCGGAGTTCAGGTCCGTAACCCTTACCGATGTGTTCGATATTGCGAAGGCAACGCGATAACCGGCCACTGTGCCCCGGTACAGAATTCCTTTCTCCCAACAGGCCGCAAATGGCAATAGAATACCTATTACATGGATTTTATATTCTTTAATCTGATGTCTCGAGCGATGCTTTCACCCATCGTACAGGAGAGATCAGATGTTGGCAAAACGTCAGTTGAAGTTAGGGTTCATGCTGCATGGCGTGGGCATGGGATGGGGCGACTGGCGGCATCCGGATGCCGACCCGACCGCCAGCACGAATTTCGCCTATTACAAAAAGCAGGCGCAACTGGCCGAGGCGGCAAAGTTCGATTTTCTATTCGTCGCAGACAGCGTCTTCATCACGGAGAAATCGAGCCCTCACTACCTCAACCGCTTCGAACCGCTGACCATCCTGTCGGCGCTGGCCGGCGCCACATCCCATATCGGTCTGGTCGCGACCTTGACCGCCAGCTACAGCGAGCCCTTCAACGTCGCCCGCCAGTTCGCTTCGCTCGATCACATCAGCGGCGGCCGGGCCGGCTGGAATGTCGTGACGTCCTGGCTTGAGGGAAGTGCGGAGAACTACAGCAAGTCCAAACATCTGGCCCACGATACGCGCTACAGGCTTGCCGCGGAATATCTCGATGTCGTTCAGGGGCTCTGGGACTCCTGGGAAGACGATGCGCTTGTTCATGATAAGCAGAGCGGCGTCTTCTTTGACCCCGTCAAGCTGCATAAGCTGAACCATAAAGGCGAATTTTTCCAGGTCAGGGGACCGCTTAACATCGCGCGTTCCGCGCAGGGCCAGCCGGTCATCTTCCAGGCGGGGGCTTCCGAAGACGGCAAGAATTTTGCCGCACGGCGCTCGGACGCGATCTTCGTGCATCATGAGAATATCGAAGACGGCAGGGCCTATTATCAGGACATCAAGACACGGGCCGCCGCCTTCGGGCGCGATCCGGACGAAGTGTTCATCCTGCCGGGCATCCGACCGGTCATCGGATCGACGGAGGAAGAGGTCGAGCGCAAGTATCAAGAATTCGCCGGCCTGACGTCGATCGAGAATGCCCTGTCGATGCTGGGCCGTCCGTTCAACGACTATGACTTTTTGCCGCACGATCTGGATGCGCCCTTTCCGGATATCGGCGCCCATGGTGCAAACAGCAACCAGAGCACGTCCGGCAAGATCCTCGCCGTCGCCCAGGCGGAAAATCTTACTCTTCGGCAGACGGCTCTACGCTTTGCAACGCCACGGACCGAATTCGTCGGCACACCGGTCCAGGTGGCCGATGCCTTCCAGCGCTGGCTGGAGACGCGTGGCTCGGATGGCTTCGTGGTCAATGTTTCGCTGCCGCGCGAGCTTGAGGTCTTCGTCGAGACCGTCGTGCCAATCCTTCAGGAGCGCGGCATCTATCGCACCGAATACGAGGCCGAAACCTTCCGCGGCAACCTCGGCATACCCGTTCCCGTCAATCGTTATTCCAATCCGCAAATCGCCGATGCCGCCGAGTGAACCCGGCCCGCAGGCTTTGTCACGTAACCCGGACCTTTGAAAGTTGAAACTCCATGACCCATGTTTCACGACGTCTCTTCAGTACCGTTCTCGGTGGCCTGGCCGCCGCCCTTTCCTTCGGCGCGTTCTTTCCGGCTCTGGCTGCGGAGGATCTCAGCAAAGTCGTACTGCGTGTCGGCGACCAGACAGGCGCGACCCGGGCGAAACTGGAAGCGGCCGGCCTTTTGAAGGACGTACCCTACCGGATCGAATGGTCGGTCTTTCCGGCTGCGGTCAACTTGCATGAAGCCCTGAAGGCCGATGCCGTCGATATCGGTCAAGCGGCGGATTCTCCCACGGTCAGTGCAATAGCCGGCGGTTCGAAGATCAAGGTCGTCGCCAACTTCTCCAATGATGGTCTCGGCAGCAGCATTCTCGTGCCGACGGATAGCCCGATCAAAACGCTCGCCGATCTCAAGGGCAAGACGATCTCGCCCACCACGCGCGGCAGCGTCGCCCACTACCTCACATTGGGTGCGCTGAAAAAGGCCGGGCTGACGGCGGACGATGTCAAACTCGCTTTCCTGACGCCGGCAGACGCCAGTGCCGCCTTCCAGGCCGGGTCTATCGATGCCTGGGGTACTTGGGGCGTCTACAAGGCCCGCACGATCGGCACGTTGAAGGCGACGGTACTTCTCGACGGACCGGGTATCAACACCGGCAACTACGTGTTGAGCGCGACCGAAACGGCATTGTCCGATCCGGGCAAGGTGGCGGCGATCGCCGACTACGTCAATCGCCTCGAAAAGGGCTACGAATGGTCGCTAAACCACAAGGACGCCTATGTCACTTTCTATGCGGGCTTTGCCAAGCAGGACAAGGCGACCATCGAGAAGATCTATCAGGACGAGGCCGCCTACAAGCGCCAGCCGATCGACGATACCTTCGTCGCATCGCTCCAGAACGTCTTCGAGACGTGGAAAGAGGCGGGCGTGCTGAAGGGCTCGCTCAACCTCGGCGACTATGTCTATCGCGACATTCCGACCAACTGAGTTCAAAACGGATTTCACCATGACCATTGCGGAACTAAGTCCGGTTGCGACGGACAGGGCAAGGGGGCGGAAACGCCTTCGGCCCGAGCGCTCAGGGGCAGACCGGGTGCAACTCCAACGGATCGAACCTGTTTCAGTCAAGGGGCAGGGCTTGCCTCGCTGGCTGCGGCGGGCGTCTGGTCCCGTCGCGCTGGTTCTGCTCTGGCATACTCTTTCGGTGACGGGCGTGCTGCCGGGCGAAGTCCTTGCCGGTCCTTCGACTGTGCTTTCCAGCGCGACAACGCTGATCGAGACCGGCGAGTTGCAGGAGGCCATGTGGGTTTCCCTCAGCCGGGCGCTTACAGGACTTGCGATCGGCGGCACGATCGGCTTGACGCTGGCCGTAATCTCAGGGCTGTTTCGCCTCGGTGAGGACATGGTCGATGCCACCATGCAGATGATGCGCACGGTGCCGAATGTGGCGCTCATCCCGCTTTTGATCATCTGGTTTGGCATCGGGGAAGCGCCGAAGATTGCGCTTATCGCACTGGCCACCGCCTTTCCGCTCTATCTCAACGTTTATGCCGGCATCCGCAACGTCGACCAGTCGCTGATCGAGGTCGGTCGAACGCTCGGGCTTTCGCGCTTGGCGATGATCGTCAACGTCGTGCTGCCCGGCGCCCTGCCGAGCGCCTTGGTCGGTTTGCGCTATTCACTGGGCATCGCCTGGCTGGCGCTGGTCTTCGGCGAGCAGATCAATGCCACCGCCGGCATCGGCTACCTGATGGCGAATGCCCGCGAATTCTTTCAAACCGATGTCATCGTCGTCTGCCTGGTCGTCTACGCGCTTCTCGGCCTCGCCGTCGATTTCACCGTCCGCACTCTCGAAAAGGTGTTCTTGTCATGGCGACCAGCGTTCAATGGAACTTGACCAATTCGCGCCGGCACGCATCTTCGGCGACGCTGATGCCCGGGCCGCAGATCGTGCCGTCACCCGCAGCGGAAACTGCGAACGCGGTGCGGGTTCGAGGGCTGTCGCGCCGCTTCGGCTCGCGCGATGTTCTGCAGAACCTCAACGTCGATATCGCAGCCGGCGAATTCGTCGCACTGCTCGGGGCAAGCGGCTGCGGCAAGAGCACGCTGCTGCGCATCCTTGCCGATCTCGACCGCGAATTCACGGGTGACGTGGAGGTGCCCCATCGCCGCGCCGTCGCCTTCCAGGCGCCGCGCCTGCTGCCGTGGAAAACTGTCTGGCGCAATGTCGTGCTCGGGCTTCCGGGCGGTGTCGATCGCGCCCGAGCGCTGGAAGCGCTGGAAGAAGTCGGCATCGGCCATCGCGCCGACCAGTGGCCGAAGGTTCTTTCTGGGGGCGAGGCGCAGCGGGCGTCGCTGGCGCGGGCGCTGGTTCGCGAGCCTGATCTGTTGCTGCTCGACGAGCCCTTCGCTGCACTCGATGCGCTGACGCGGATCAAGGCTCAGGAACTCGTCGGCGAACTCTGGCAGCGCCACAGATGCGCCGTGCTTCTTGTCACCCACGATGTCGAGGAGGCAATATTGTTGTCCGATCGTGTGCTTGTGATGAAGGACGGCGTTATCGCCCACGAGGAGGTCATCGATTTGCCACGCCAGCGCGATGTCGCCGATCCCGCTTTTGCGAAAATCCGTGGCAATCTGCTGGATTGGCTCGGGGTACGCCACGGAATGCATGGGAATTCCTGAGATGAGCGTTTCAAGCAGCGCGGATACCCTTCATCTTGAAGCCGATGTCCTGATCATCGGCGGCGGCCTCGCCGGAACATGGGCGGCAGCCGCGGCACGCCGGGCCGGGGCTGCCGTCATTCTCGCCGACAAGGGCTATTGCGGAACGAGCGGCGTCACTGCAACTGCCGGACCCGGCCATTGGTGGATCCCGCCCGATCCGCCGGAACTGCGGGAAAACGCCATCCGCAACCGCCAGAAGACCGGGTTCGGGATCAACGACCCGACATGGATGGCGCGCGTTCTGGCGAAGACCTGGGAAAGCCTGCCGACACTGCACGGCTTCTACGATTTTTCCAAGGACGAGACAGGCGCGACCCGTTACCGCGAACTGCGCGGGCCGGAATATATGCGGGCGCTGCGCAAGATGATCGACAGCCTTGGCGTCACGGTTCTCGATCACTGTCCAGCGCTCGAGCTCCTTCAGCGTCCGGATGGTTCGGTCAGCGGTGCGCGTGGCATCCGGCGCCAGAAGGGCGGCGCGTGGCAGGTCAATGCCGGCGCGGTGGTGCTGGCCACGGGCGGCACCTCGTTTCTCTCGCACCTGCTCGGCTCCCACACCAATACCGGCGATGGCTACCTGATGGCGGCGGAAGCAGGGGCCGAACTCTCCGGCATGGAGTTCACCAATTACTATACGGTCGCCCTTGCCGGCAGCAACATGACACGCTCGATGTCCTATGCTTTCGCCACCTATTACGACGAGGACGGCAACAGGTTGCCGATCCCGCCGGGACCCGACATCATCCGGCCGCTGGCCGCGGCCATGCTCAAGGGCAAGGTGTTCTGCGATCTTAGCCGCACGCCGGAAGACATCCGCGCCAAGGTGCCGATCATCTCGCCCAATTTCATGCTGCCCTTCCGCCGCTGGGGTATCGATCCCTACCGCGACAAGTTCGAAGTGACGATGCATGGCGAAGGCACGGTGCGTGGTATCGGCGGTTTGCGCATCGTCTCCGAGGAATGTGGTACCTCCGTTCCCGGCCTTTATGCGGCAGGTGACGCGGCGACACGCGAGCTTGTCGCCGGCGCGATCTCCGGCGGCGGCAACGTCAATTCCGCCTGGGCGGTATCGTCAGGACAATGGGCCGCCGAGGGCGCCACGCGCTTTGCCGCCCGCCAGCGCGGTCGGGATGCGGGACGTCCAATCGGGCAGGCCGGCTTACGTCCGGTCTCGCAGCATGCGGTGGACCTGCGGGCAACGTTGTCGGTCGTCCAGAATGAAATGCTCTCCTACGACAAGAACATTTTTCGTACCGGTGAAAAGCTGAAACGGTCTGGAGAGATGCTGGACGATATCTGGAACATCTTCCAGGCCCATGCGCTCGGCAGCGGCGCCGACGTGTTACGCACGCGCGAGACCGCCGCGATGCTGGCCACCGCGCGCTGGTCGGCGGCTTCTGCCCTCGCCCGCGACGAAAGCCGCGGCATGCACCAGCGCGACGACCGGCCACAGACGGATGCGCGTCTGGAGCATCGCATTCTCGTCGGTGGACTGGGCAAGGTCTGGACCTCCAGGGACCGCGGCAAGCTGCTGGAGCTTGCATCATGATCGAACTCCTCCTCGAAGACCGATGCACCGCCTGCAACAAGTGCGTCGAAATCTGCCCGACCAACGTGCTTGCGATCGTTCCCAATCAGATTCCTGAGATCGCCCGGCAGGAGGATTGCGAGACCTGCTTCATGTGCGAGCTCTACTGCCCACACGACGCCATCTATGTCGGGCCGGATTGCGAGAAGCCGCAGCCGGTTGACAAGGCGGCGATCCGCGCCTCCGGTCTGCTCGGCGAGTTCCGCCGCAACCATGGCTGGGACGAGTGGGCCGGCGATCCGCGCTTTACCAACGAGCACTGGCAGATGGAAAACGTGTTTCTGCGGGCGCGCGATCTGGCCACCCATACAACGACCTAACTCCGATCTAGCTGTGGAGCCTCAACAGGTTGTCCCGGTTGAGACCGAGGCGACTGATGGGTGTTTTTGAGTTTAGGCTGCTGTGCGGGCGATGCCAATTGTACATATGGGTCCAGTTCGGCAGATGCGATTTTCGGTGCCCTGACGATTGGTATGCGCATGCATAGGCCCATTCCCGCAGTGCCGTCTGAATGAAGCGCTCGGACTTGCCGTTGGTTTTGGGTGTGTAGGGCTTGGTGCGGATGTGCTTAAGGCCGAGCGTCTGTCAGGCTTTTGCGAACTGCCCCGACTTTGTAGCAGGAGCCGTTGTCGGTCATCACCCGCGTCACGGTGATGCCGAGGCTGTTGTAATAGGCGACGGCCGCCTTGAGGAAGGCAACCGCACTGACGGCCTTTTCGTCCGGAAAGATGTCGGTGAAGGCGATGCGGGAGACGTCATCGATTGAGACATGGAGAATGGCGCGAGATGCTTGCGGGGCAGTAGACATGGGAGGCTCCGACGAATCAAAGCCTTCCATGAATCATAGCAACACCGTCACGTGCTACAGCTCGCCCAGAAGCTGAAGCGCGTGCCCTGCCCTACGCCAGTGTGTAAGCCGTCTTCACCACGGTGAAGAATTCGGCTGCATATTTGCCCTGCTCGCGTGAGCCGAAGGAGGAGGCCTTGCGGCCGCCGAACGGCACGTGGAAATCGACACCGGCCGTCGGCAGGTTGACCATCACCATGCCGGCTTCCGAATTGCGCTTGAAATGCGTCGCATGCTTCAGGCTGGTCGTGGCGATGCCGGCCGACAGACCGAACGGCGTGTCGTTGGCAACGCTGAGCGCCTCGTCGTAATCCTTGACGCGGATCACGGATGCGACCGGGCCGAAGATTTCCTCGCGCGAAATCCGCATCTGGTTGGTGGCCTCCGTGAACAGGGTCGGCTGGAGGAAGAAGCCCGGATTGTCGCGGGTGATCGTTTCGCCGCCGAAGGCAAGCTTGGCGCCCTCCTGCTTGCCGATCGCGATATAGTCCGTATCGGTTGCCAGCTGGCGCTCATCAACGACGGGACCGATATGGGTGCCGGCCTTCAGCGCGTCATCGACGACAAGGGTCTTCAGCTTTTCGGTCAAGGCCGCAACGAACTTGTCGTGGATGCCTTCGGTGACGATCAGGCGCGAGGACGCCGTGCAGCGCTGGCCGGTCGAGAAGAAGCCCGAATTTGCAGCGGCTTCAACGGCGACGGTGAGATCGGCATCATCGAGCACGACCATCGGGTTCTTGCCGCCCATTTCCAGCTGGAACTTGCGGTTATGCTCGATGGAGGCCGCAGCGACCCGCTTGCCCGTACCGGTCGAGCCGGTGAAGGTGATACCGGCGAGATCGGCGCTGTCGAGCATGGCCTGGCCGACGACCGAACCCTTGCCCATGACGAGGTTCAGCACACCCTTCGGCAGGCCGGCGCGGTGGAGGATATCGACGATGGCCCAGGAGCAGCCGGGCACGAGTTCGGCCGGCTTGAAGACGACGGTGTTGCCGTAGCAGAGCGCCGGGGCGATCTTCCAGGCCGGGATGGCGATCGGGAAGTTCCATGGGGTGATGATGCCGATAACGCCGATCGGCTCGCGGGTGATCTCGACGCCGATGTTCGGACGAACCGACGGCAGGACTTCACCGGCCAGACGCAAGGCTTCCCCTGCAAAGAAATCGAAGATCTGGGCGGCACGGATCGTCTCGCCAATCGCCTCGGGAAGCGTCTTGCCTTCCTCGCGGGCGAGCAGCTTGCCGAGTTCGTCCTTGCGGGCGAGAATTTCATCCGCCGTCTTCTTCAGGATCGCATGGCGTTCGAGAATGCCCGAACGCGACCAGGCGGGAAATGCCGCCTTGGCGGCGGCGATTGCCGTCTTGGTGTCGTCGAGGCTTGCCCGCGCGTAGAGTCCCACCACCTCATTCGTGTTCGAGGGATTGATGTTTTCGATGGCGTCCGCGCCCGCAATCCATTCGCCGGCGATAAGATTGTTGAACATGCGAAGTCTCCCATGAAGAGGATCGGTTCCGACGGTGGGACGTTTGATGAGGCCCGCGAATTTATTGACTGGCAAAATGTTCGATTAAAGCTTCAACCAACCGGTCGCCCATCTGCTGTCGCGTTTCCCGCGTGCCGCTTCCCATATGCGGCGAGAGCACGATACGAGGATCGTTTCTCAGTGCTTCGGGCACGTGCGGCTCCTTCTCGAAGACATCAAGGCCCGCGCCGGCAATGCCATTGCGTGCCAATGTCGCAATCAACGCCGCCTCGTTGACAATGGTGCCACGGGAAATGTTGACGAGAAACCCATCCGGGCCGAGCGCGTCCAGAACCTGCTGGTCTATCAGACCGATTGTTTCCGGCATGGCCGGACAGGTCACGATAAGCAGGTCGGCCCATTGGGCGAGCTCTACGGCGGTGACGAAATAGGCAAGATCCACCGGCTTCTTCCGCGGGCCTTGATAGGCGATGGTCACTCCCATGGCCTGTAGCCGTTTGGCGACGGCGGAGCCAATATGACCAAGACCGATGATGCCGGTTTTGAGGGATCGCAGCGAACGACCGATCGGAAATGTACCGCCATTCTCCCAATTGCCGTCCCGCACGAAATCATGGCCGCGAACAGTGCCGCGCGTCACGGAGATCGCAAGCGCAACGGCAAGATCGGCCACGTCTTCTGCAAGGATTTTCGAGGTATTGTGAACCGCGATTCCCCTCGCCTGAGCCGCCTCGACGTCGATGCCGTCAAGCCCGGCACTGTAGCTGGAAATGATTTCCAGCGCAGGCATCATGTCGAGCATCTCCTTATCGATATGGGCGTGGCGCACGGCGATGCCGCGGATTTTCGGCCCATGCTCAGCAAGCAACCGTGCGCCTTCGTCATGGTCATTTGGAAAATGCAGGATATCGAAGGCCTCGCTCAGTTCCCGCTCGGTCTTCTCCGGGAGATGCGCGGCCTGAAGAATTGTGATGTCTTTGTGCATGCAACTGCCCTCGCTCGGTGAAAGATGTTCGGTACGGTGGTTACCGTCCTGTTGTCTCGCGCCAGGCGGCAAAATCGACCTTCGTCTGGTCCTTCGTCGGAGGATAGAGACCGATGATCGAGCGGCCCTTCAGCACTTCCTCTATGACGAAATCCTCGAACGCCGTCATCTCCACGGCCTCGTCGGCAATCTCGTCGGCGATACCTGATGGAACGATGATCACGCCTTCGCGGTCACCGACGACGACGTCGCCCGGCCAGACGGCGACATCACCACAGCCGATCGGCTTGTTGATGTCGAGTGCTTGATGGAGCGTCAGGTTGGTGGGCGCGGACGGCCGGCTGTGATAGGCGGCAATGTCGAGTTCGCCAATTTCGGGACTATCGCGAAAACCGCCGTCGGTGACGACGCCGACAACACCACGAACCATCAGGCGCGAAACCAGGATGGACCCGGCAGAGGCGGCACGTGCATCCTTGCGGCTGTCCATCACCAGCACGGAGCCAGGCGGGCATTGTTCGACGGCCGCGCGCTGCGGATGATCCGGGTTCTGGAATACGGAAAGCTGGTTTAGATCCTCGCGGGCCGGGATGTAGCGCAGGGTGAAAGCCTGTCCGACCATGTTCTTCGTTTTCTGGGAGAGCGGGCGCACATCCTGGATGAATTGGTTGCGCAAACCGCGCTTGAAGAGCGCCGTGCAGAGCGTAGCGGTGCTGACGCCTTCATATTTCTTGCGCGTCGCGTCCGAGAGAATGTAATCGGTCATGGTTCCTCCAATCAGTAATGGTTGGCCGCAATCGGCACTCAGAAAATGTCAGGCTCGCCGGCGGATTTGCCGAATTCCGTTTTTAGGAAGTCAAAATCGCAACCGTCATTGGCCTGCATGATATGTTTCGAAAACATCCAGCCGTAGCCGCGTTCGAATTTGTCGGCGGGCGCCACCCATTCGGCGCGACGCCGTGCCAGCGTCTCCTCGTCCACCAACATGTCGATCGAGCGGTTCGGTACATCGACGCGGATGATGTCGCCCGTGCGCACCAAGGCCAGCGGCCCGCCGATATGGGCTTCCGGCGCCACATGAAGAATGCAGGCGCCGTAGCTGGTGCCGCTCATGCGGGAATCGGAAATCCGCAGCATGTCGCGGATGCCCTGCTTGATCAGTTTCTTGGGGATCGGCAGCATGCCCCACTCCGGCATGCCTGGACCCCCTTTCGGGCCTGCATTGCGCAGCACCATGATATGGTCTGCGGTAACGTCGAGATTCTCGTCCTCGACCGCCTTCTTCATCTCCGGATAGCTGTCGAACACGAGGGCCGGGCCTTCATGGACGCGCAGGCGCTCTTCGCAGGCCGATGGCTTGATGACGCAGCCATCGGGCGCGAGATTGCCGCGCAGGACCGCCAGCGAGCCTTCGTGATAGATCGGGTTGGAAAGCGGGCGGATGACGTCGTCGTTGTAGACTTCCGCCCCCTCCAGCGTCTCGCCAAGCTTGAAACCGCTCACCGTCATGACGTCGAGATTGAGCCTGTCCTTCATCTCGTTCATCAGTGCACGCAGGCCGCCGGCGTAATAGAAATCCTCCATCAGGTATTGCTTGCCCGAGGGGCGGATGTTGGCGATCACCGGCGTGGTGCGGCCGGCCTTGTCGAGATCATCGAGTGTCAACGGCACCCCGGCGCGGCGCGCCATGGCGATCAGATGCACGACTGCATTGGTGGAACATCCTGTCGCCATGGCGATAGTGACGGAATTGTCTACGGATTCGCGGGTAATGATCTTGTCCGGCGTTAGGTCCTCGAACACCATCTCGACGGCCCGGCGACCGCAACGCGTTGACATGCGGATATGGTTGGCATCGGCGGCGGGGATCGAGCTTGCCCCCGGCAACGTCAAACCCATGGATTCGGCGATTGCCGTCATCGTGCTGGCCGTGCCGAAAGTCATGCAATGGCCGAAGGAGCGGGCAATGCCCTCCTCGACGCCGGTCCACTGCTCGTCGGAGATTGTGCCGGCGCGGCGTTCATCCCAGTATTTCCAGGAATCCGAGCCAGACCCCAGATACTCGCCCTTGTAGTTGCCACGAAGCATCGGCCCCGCCGGTAGGAAAATCATCGGATATCCGGCGCTGACGGCGCCCATGACAAGAGCGGGTGTGGTTTTGTCGCAGCCGCCCATTAGTACGACGCCATCGATCGGTTGCGAGCGTAGCAGTTCCTCAGCCTCCATCGCCAGGAAGTTGCGATAGAGCATACTTGTCGGCTTCAGCGCGCTTTCGGAGAGCGATTGGACCGGCAACTCGACCGGGAATCCGCCCGCCTGCAGCACGCCACGTTTCACATCTTCGACACGGTGCTTGAAATGCGCGTGACAGGCATTGAGATCGGACCATGTGTTGAGGATGGCGATGATTGGCTTCTTCCCCCAATCCTTCTCGTCATACCCCATCTGCATCAAGCGCGAGCGATGGCCTGAAGACCGAAGGTCGTCGGGAGCAAACCATCGTGCACTGCGCAGTGCGCTCACTGTCTTGGACATCGGTGTTTCCTAGATCGTGTTTTTCTCGAGTTCCGGATTAGCATAGGCAGCAGACAACGGCAATACACTAATGCATTAGAATTTATGCGACGATCAAACGTTGCGCCAGCGGTCGAAAATCAGCAGGTTAGAACGGATTGGAGATGAGCGCCTGACCTGTGCGTCAGGATGCGGTGTTCACGGACACGAGCAGCAGAAGGCAGAATTCACCCTGCGGCTGTCAACGTTCGACGAAATCCGGATAGCGCTCGACGATGCTATCGACCATCGACAGCGTTCCCGAGAGATGAATCTTCATCGCTTCTTCGGCCTTGTCGGGATTGCCCGCAGCAATGCCTTCGATGATGGCATCGTGATTGTCGACGACGCGCGCCTTGCCGACATTCGGCAGGTTGAGCCGGCGAAGCCGGTCGATGTGGCCGCTGTGACGCCGAACCACAGGCCAGATATCTTCCAGTCCTGCTTCTTCATAAAGAATATAGTGGAAGTCACGGTCGCGGCGCAGGAAATCCCCGTACTCGTTGGAAGAGACGAGGGCCTTGAGTTTTTCGTTTGCAGCAGTCAGGCGATCGATAAATCGACGATCCGGCTTGGATGCCAGTTCATGGACGATTTCCTGCTCAACGGCACGCCGCATGAAATGCGACTGCCTCGCGAGCTTGATATCGATCTTCGACACCAACGTGGCATACTGAGGATAAACCGTGACAAGCCCCTCCTCTTCCAGGCGCATCAATGCGTCGCGGACGGGGGTCTGGCTCAGACCGAACTGCTTTTGCAATTCGATGCGTGACAAGGACGTGCCGGGTGCAAGTTCCAGTTCGAGAATTTTCTCGCGAAGATATTCGACGATCTGCGGAGCAATCTGGCGCGTACGATCCAGGCCGCTGCGATGCTTGGCAAAGGGCAAATCGGAGGTCAAAGACATCTTCCTTTTTTCAAATCGTCTTTGACTGTCTTAATGCATTAATGCTTTAGTGTGAAGCACTCCGCCCGTTGTGGCATTGCGCGTAAAAAGCACCGTAATCTTGACGGATGACATCGTTCCTATTGCAGCCATACCTGAGCATGCGGACATTGTCGACGCCATCCGCAACAAGGATCCCTATCTTGATGCCGTCCTTTCGGCGATCGGAACCGACCATCTTGCAAGGTCGCCCGGCCGAGGCTTTCGAATGAGTCAGGCTTTCCTGGAATTCGAAAAAAATCGCCTCGAACTCGGTGGTCTTCAGGTTTTGCTTGATGGTCTGCGGCTTTCGGGAATTGCCGATACCGGCCCGCTGATGCCAATGGTTTCGAGCCTCCCTGTGGACAGATTGCAGCCGGTCCAGGCAGCGGTTGACGCTTTGAGATCGCCGAAAAGAAAGCGATTTCTCCGACCTTCACACCTAAGATAAGGACGGTTGGCCTCCAGTTGACAGCTATTTGTATCTGGACTAATACATTAGTGCTCTAGTGTGTTTTAAGCAGTGTGGAGGCGCTGCAGTCGGGCCGCGCACCAAATGCGGGGGCCCGGCATATTCGACATCAAGGTCTTTGACCAGGAGGAGAAATGACAATGACTATCAAGTTTTCACGGGGTGTATCGGCTGCGCTGATGTCAATCCTGTTATCGGGCGCTGCCCATGCGGCCGAGGGAGAAGTCAAGATTGTGCTGCCGGAACAGCCCGCCAATCTTGAGCCCTGTCGGTCGATCCGCTCCGATATCGGACGCGTGATCAACTCCAACATCACCGAGACGCTGACCAATATCGAACCCGAAAAGGGCACGGTCGCGCCATGGCTGGCCGAAAGCTGGGAACAGGTCAACGACCTCACCTGGCGCATCCATTTGAAATCAGGCGTCAAGTTCCAGGACGGCGCTGACTTCAATGCCGAGGCTGCTGCCAAGTCGATCAACCGGCTAATGAACCCGAAGCTGACATGCGATAGCCGCTCGAAGTTCGGCGACGTCAAACTGACGCCGAAGGCGATCGATGCGAAGACGCTTGAAATCACCACGGACACGCCGCTTCCGATCATGCCGACATTGCTCGGCACTGTTCAGATCGTCTCCCCCAACATGCCGTTCGATGGCGAAACCAACGCGCCCGTCGGCACGGGTCCCTATACGCTTGAAAGCGCCACCAACGAGCAGATCGTTCTCGCCCGCAGCGACAGCTACTGGGGTGCAAAGCCGGAAGTTGCCAAGGCAACCTATGTCTGGCGCGGTGAATCCGCCATCCGGGCTGCCATGGTTGAATCCGGCGAAGCGGATATGACGCCGTCGCTTGCCGTGCAGGACGCCACCAACACGGCGACCGATTTTGCGTATCTGAATTCTGAGACCACCCGCATGCGCATCGACGCGGAAATTCCGCCGCTCAATGACGTGCGCGTGCGCAAGGCCCTCAATCTTGCCATCGACTGGGATGGCATGGGCGAAGCGCTGTTCGGCAAGGACGTGCTGCGTGCCTCGCAGATGGTTGTTCCGGGCGTGCTGGGCCATAACCCGGACATCAAGCCATGGCCTTACGATCCCGATCAGGCAAAGAAGCTGATCGAGGAAGCCAAGGCGGACGGCGTTCCGGTTGATACCGAAATCGTCATCATCGGCCGCAACGGCTTCTTCCCGAATTCCGCCGAATCGCTCGAAGCGATGATGGCGATGTGGCAGGAGATCGGCCTGAAGGTTTTGCTGCGACAGCTTGAGGCGGCGGACTGGGTTCGCTACCTCGACAAGCCCTTCCCCCAGGGCCGCGGGCCGACCATGTTCCAACAGCAGCATGACAACAACACCGGCGACGCGGGCTTCACCGCCCCAGTCATGTTCCTGAGCGACGGACAGTATTCGACCATCGCCGATCCGGCGCTCGACGTTGTCTTGAAAAAAGCGATGGCAGCCACCGGCAGCGAGCGCGAAAAACTCTTCCAGGAAGCCTTCCTCAAGGTTCACGACGAGATTGTCGCCGACGTACCAATGTACCACATGATCGGTTACGTCCGGGTCGGCAATCGTCTCGACTGGAAACCGGACCTGAAGACAAACAGCGAAATCGCGCTGTCGCAGATCAAGCTCAAGGACTGACCTTGCCCAGGCACGGCGGTCGATCCGCCGTGCTTTTTTCTTTTTTCGTTCTGGAAGGAAATGGCAGTGTTCGGCTTTATCCTGAGACGCTCCGCACAGAGCCTGATCGCTGTGATCGGCCTGCTCGTTCTCGTCTTCTTCTTGTCCCGCCTGACGGGTGATCCGGCCTATCTCTATCTGCCGCTGGATTCCTCCGAAGCGCAGCGCCAGGCTTTCTTGGATGCCAACGGCTTCAACGACCCGGTCTATGTCCAGTTCGGGCGGTATCTGCTCGGTGTCGCCAATCTCGATTTCGGTACGGCGCTCAGCCGCAACCGGCCAGCCATGGAAGTGGCGCTTGAAGCCTTTCCGCAGACGCTGAAGCTTGCCGTCATCGCCATGTCGCTGGCGTGCATCCTGGCCGTCGTGGTCGGCTCGCTGGCCGCGGCAAAACCGGACAGCCTCTTCGATCGGATCGCCAGTACCGCATCCCTGGCTGGTGCCAGCGCGCCGGATTTCTGGGTGGCGATCGTTGCAATTCTCGTCTTTTCCGTCGGCCTCGGCCTGCTGCCAACTTCGGGCACCGGCACGCCCCTACACTGGATCATGCCGATTTTCGTGCTTACATTGCGCCCCTTTGGCCTGCTGGTGCAGGTGGTGCGCGGTACGATGATCAGCGCGCTCGCTTCACCCTATGTGAAGACCGCTCGCGCCAAGGGCGTTCAGCGGACGCAGATCATCTTTCGCCACGCGCTTAGAAACTCGCTGCTTCCCGTCATCACTGTTGCCGGCGATCTCGCTGCGAGCCTCGTCAATGGCGCAGTAGTCGTTGAATCCATCTTCGGATGGCCGGGCATTGGCAAGTTGATGATCGACGCCATCGTCCGGCGTGATTTCGCCCTGATCCAGGCTACCGTGCTGATTACCGCCATTGCGATCTTCGTTCTCAACATCCTGATCGACCTTCTCTATGCAAGACTCGACCCGCGCATCAGGTTTCAAGCGAAATGAGTATGCCAGCGATGACCATTCCTGCAGACACCAAACATAAGACGACCGGGCGTTTCCAGGTCCTTCGTCTGATTGCCCGCAACAAGCTGGCTCTGGCCGCCGTGATCTTCCTGACACTTGTGGTGCTCTGTGCCGTCGTCGGTCCGTGGCTGATGGGCAATCTGATCGACAAGCCGAATTTCCGTGCCCGCAACATGGCCCCCTTCAGTCTTGCTCAAGGCTGGGCCTACGTGCTCGGCGCCGACACGCTCGGCCGTAGCCTTCTAGCCCGCCTGATCGTCGGCGCTCAGAACACGCTCGGCATCGCGCTTTTTGCGGTGTTCTTCTCCATGCTCATTGGCGGTTCTCTGGGTTTGATTGCCGGCTATTCCCGCGGGCTGCTCAGCAATGTCATCCTGCGCGTTGCCGATATCGTCATGAGCTTTCCATCACTGCTTCTAGCGCTGATCGTGCTGTTCAGTCTTGGGCCTTCGGTTACCAATCTGGTTATCGTGCTTGCCGTGACCCGCATTCCTATCTATCTGCGAACCACCCGTGCCGAGGTGCTCGAGGTCCGCGAACGCATGTTCGTCAGCGCTGCCATGGCACTGGGCGCCGGGCATATGCGGATCGTCTTCCGCCATATCGCTCCGATCGTTCTTCCGACCCTTGTCACTATCGGCGCCATCGATTTCGCAACCGTTGTCCTGGCTGAGTCCTCGCTGAGCTTTCTCGGTCTTGGTATCCAGGCGCCGGAATTTACCTGGGGCGCAATGGTGGCGACAGGTCGTGGTTATCTGGCCAATGCCTGGTGGATTGCCTTCTGGCCGGGCTTTGCCATCCTCCTCACCACACTCTCGCTCAATATTCTCTCCAACTGGTGGCGCACCTATGCCGATCCGCAGCAGCGCTGGCGCATCGAACTTGCCCGCTCGAAAAAGGGAATTCCGGAGAAACGCACATGACCGCCCCCCATCTGCCATCAGCGCATCTGCTTGAGGTCAAGGACCTGACCGTGGACTTCCTATCGCTTGGCGGTGCGTTCCGCGCCACCAACGGCGTGAGCTTCCACGTCGATGCCGGCGAGACGCTGGTGATCCTCGGCGAGTCCGGTTCCGGAAAATCGGTGAGCGCCAGCGCCATCATGGGCCTGATCGACACGCCACCGGGCGAGATCTGTTCGGGCACCATTACCTATCGCGGCAAGAAGCTCGACGATTGCGGCGTGGAGGAACGGCGCGATCTCAACGGCAAGAAGATCGCGATGATCTTCCAGGATCCGCTGTCGCACCTCAACCCGGTCTACACGATCGGCTGGCAGTTGGCTGAAGTGTTTTCCGCCCACGCCGTGGCGACAGGTGCGGAGGCCCGCGCCAAGGCGATCGACATTCTCGCTCGCGTCGGCATTCCAGAGCCGGAAAACCGCATCGATCAATATCCGCACCAGTTTTCCGGCGGCCAGCGCCAGCGCATCATGATCGGCATGGCGATTGCCCTGCGTCCCGAAATCCTGATCGCCGACGAGCCGACGACGGCGCTCGATGTCAGCGTCCAGGCGCAGATCCTCGACCTCCTGAAAAAGCTTCAGACGGAGGATGGGCTGGCCATCATCATGATCACCCACGATCTGGAAGTCGCAGCTTCCATGGCCGACCGGGTGATCGTCATGAACTCGGGCCGTATCGTCGAAGAGGGCCAGGCGCGCGCGGTTTTTGAGAACCCCCAGCACAGCTATACCAAGACCCTGATCAACGCCCTGCCCCATGCCAATGACACCGGCGGAACCGGTCGCCGTTCGACGAGCGATGCGGGCAAACCGATCCTGGAGGTGAAGAGCCTCAACAAATATTACGGCGTTTCCTCCGGCTTCTTCTCAAAGAATACCCAGTTGCATGCCGTCAAGGATCTAAGCTTCACGGTGGCTAAGGGCGAGACCGTCGGCATCGTCGGCGAAAGCGGCTCGGGCAAGTCGACGGTGGCGCGTGTTCTCCTGCGTCTCAACGACGTCTCCAGTGGCGAAGCGCTGTTCCACGGTCGCGATATCTTCAAGATGGATCCGAGGGAGTTGCTCGCCTTCCGCCGCAAGGTGCAGATGGTTTTCCAGGATCCCTACAGCTCCATGAATCCACGCATGACGATTTTCGACATCGTTTCCGAACCGTGGCGTATTCATACGGACATTCTCGACAAGCCGCGCTGGCGCGACCGCGTCGTCGAACTGCTCGGCCTTGTCGGCCTGAAACTGGAACATGCCGACCGCTATCCGCACCAGTTTTCTGGTGGCCAGAGACAGCGCATCGCGATTGCACGTGCCCTAGCCTGTGATCCGGAACTGATCGTCTGCGACGAGGCAGTATCTGCACTCGACGTTTCCGTTCAGGTGCAGGTGATCGATCTTCTGGCCCAGCTACGCGACCGGCTCGGTCTTGCCTATATCTTCATAACCCATGACTTGCCGATTGTACGGCATTTTGCGGATCGTATCATCGTCATGAAGAACGGCGCCATCGTCGAGCATGCGAAAACTGACGATATCTTCCGCAATCCGGAGCATGCCTATACACGACAACTTATGAACGCGACGCCGCGGCCAAAATGGGAGGCCGCTCCCGTGCCGCTGCCCGCATGAGATCCTACGCAATGCCTGCAATCATTGCGGGCGCCCTGTTCATGGCCGGAAATTCTTTCGTCGCCGCCATGGACGGCGTCATCGTGCGGCTGATCGCAGGCGAAGTGCATCCGCTCGGCATCGTCTTCTTTCGAAATCTTTTCAGCCTGATTGCGATCTATGCGATCTTCCCGCGCAGCAAACTCTACAGCGACACCAATACCTTTTTCTGGGTGCACGCGGTTCGCGCTCTGATCAAGCTTCTGGCATTGGTGGCGGGCTTCATGGCGGTCATGCAGATGCCACTCGCCTCCGCGACTGCCATTGCCTTCACCATGCCGCTTTTCGTGATGCTGGGATCAGTATTCTTACTTGGCGAGAAATTCTATGCCGCCCGTGTCGCAGCCTTGATACTCGGTTTCGCCGGCGTGATGATCGTGCTGCAGCCGGGCGCGGCCACATTGAACGCCGGCGCTACCTGGGCTCTTGCCGGCGCGATCGGGTTGGCGGCAGTAGCGCTTTTGATGAAGGTCTCGGCAGGCCGCGAGGATCCTCTCCGGATCGCCTGGCTCAATCTCATCATCACCGTTCCGGTCGCCCTGCTGATGACACTCCCGGTCTGGCAGACACCGTCGCTTTACGCCCTGTCTCTCATGGCCTTTCAGGGTGTCGGCGGCCTGATGGCGCAGCTTGCCTTTGCCCGCGCGATGAAACTCGCCGACGCCTCACTTCTCGTCGTGGTCGATTTCATCCGTTTGCCGCTGGCGCTGGTCTTCGGTCTGGCCCTGTTCGGCGAACCTATCCGCCTTTCAGTCGTCATCGGCGGCATCGTGATTCTCCTCGCCATCCTGATGCTCTTTCATAGAGAGCAGCGACGGGATGCCTAAATGGTAATTTCGTTAATTCGTCTTTGCGGACGAGCCAACATCTCTGGCCTTGAACCAGCGCGAACCACCGACGCGTTGATTCTCAGCATCGAGAACAAAGCCTAGCTCGTTGGCAAATTGTCTGGCCATTCCTGCGCGCCATGGAGAACGCGAAGAATACGAACCGCTGTTTCGGTAATTGCTTACACCGCGACGTACGGCGTGCCATCAATTACCAGTTCGCAGGTGCCAGCATTCTGCCAACACGACCGCTCGCTGGAAAATCTACCAACCGACGGACGGCAGCAACGATCCGTTCGTCGACCAGAATGGCGGCTGACGAATTTTCTGCTTCTATATATGTGAAGATGGCGTCGCGATCCGATAACGCGAACGCGGACCAGGTAGGCATCACGATTTGGGAGCACCTGCGTTAAGGCGGGCTGCCGCTCTGCGTTCAGCAAAATGTGCCTCGACTTCATCATCCGAGACGTCCGGTCTAGTATCGTTCAGCGCTTCAAGCACCTTGGTGCGAAACCAAGCGTCATGGGCCTCGTTGCCTGAAAAAAGCTCCAGCGGAAGCGCGCCCTCGTTGGCCGTGCGGGTTAGTAAGATACGAACCGCGTCCGATACCGTAAGCCCCATATTTCCAAGCACTGCGGAGGCACGATCCCGAACCTCGGCGTCAATACGAGTTTGTATCAGTGCATTTGCAGCCATAGCGATCTCTACGTTTCGGTGAGATGGTAATGCAAATGAATGACCGCCTTCGCCCGTTCTCCCGTCCTCCAGTTGCTCTTAAATATATCTGAACCGACGAGCGCAATCTCAATCGTGCGGGATAACGCCTATTTATGGAACTCTCCGAAATATAGCGGCTATGGACGCGGTAGTTGCGGACAACTATTCACCTCGCACACTTTGAGCATAGCCCCTAGAATTTGTAGATCAGCAATGACGCTATCCCGCCCACGGCTATGATGACAAGTGTCGGAATGCGAGGGAGGAAATTGAGGACGGCGGCTGCGGCGATGGCGATTGTCGCAGCTTGCCATTTTCCCATCAAGCCGAAAATGGACATCACTCCTGCGATGATCAGGCCGGTCCCGACAGGAGCGAGACCCTCGCG